>JAQYVR010000253.1 GCA_030145395.1 Desulfobacteria bacterium | reverse complement strand
CGCAACGCCGCAGATGGACTTCTTACGAACCCGTCAACGTTGATTTTGCAGGAATTCTACATACCCCCGGACTGAATTGGCCATAAAGAATCTTTCCCTGTCTTGCATGTCAGGCCCCATTAGCTCGAAGGCCTTGAGATCAGGATCTTCCTTCAATAGACGATCCACACATCTCGTCAAAATATGATCAGAACCGCCTGCAATCTCTTTTTGGACAACCTCTTTCCATCTCAAAATCTGAACTCGAAACCTCTTTAGCATCCGAGTTGAGTCAGGGGCATCTCCAAAATGAGCATAGCATATGCGCTGTTCTTTCAGGGCCATCAACCTATCTATAGTCTCCAGGAAGACCTTCAGATAGAATCTTGGAGGGGTGGCAGGGCGCAGGTAATCCATGCCCTGAATGGAATAGTAGTTGCCACCCGCCTCACCAGCAAAAAGGTTCTCATTATAACTGAAACTGAGATGATGAGGCGCGTGACCGGGAGTTTCAATGACGTCGAGGTCTTCTATTGCTGCCTGAGTGTGCGGGATGCACATCTCCTCTTTCACGGGTCTGAAAGGACCGAAGGCTTCGGCAATCTCTCCAAGAACCTGTCGACTACCCTCCCATAGCTTAGAGGGGTCCACAAGATGCCTTATCCCCTTGTCGTGACATACGACACGGGCCATCGGAAAACGCTCCAGGAATTGCCCCAGGCCGCCCGCATGGTCTATGTGTATGTGTGTGAGAAGCACGTAATCGACCCTCTCCATCTTCATCTGCCAAAGGGCCTTAATCAACTCACTCACTGAGTTGGCTGGCCCCACATCCACAACAAAATTGATGTCTCCCTTATATACCCACGAGCCGATAAAATGACCAAAACCCGGGATTCTCTGCTTGATCTCTATCAGTTCGCAGTAATCTTCTTTCAATGGATGCCTCCTGGTATCAAGTATGGTATGAACCAGAACATTGCGGATGGTGTCCGGGGTTAGAGTTTATCGCCCCACCTTTTATCAGGTATCAAAATCGACCAGTTCGATCAAGAAATAGATGGAGTTTCCTCAATGAGCGACCCTCAGGCCGAATTGACCCTTCACTACTTTGACTACATAGCCAAATGTTTTCCGGTTATGTGTGCCAGTGATGAATTCCACTTTCTTCCCAGGGCCCAGATGGCCAGCCGGTATTATGATCAGCTGGACAATCTTGATGGTGACCTGATTAACGAATGTCTCTCCACTCTCCGAAAATTTCAAAATAGATGTGACCTCATGGCCGCCTATGAGAGTGATCTGGAAAAGCTCATAGACCTTGAACTGCTGAAGGCGAATGCGTCCGGAATCCTGATAGAATTGGAGATGAAAGGATCCTGGCGTCACAATCCGTTGCTCTATTTGAAAATAGCCTTCATAGGACTTGATCATGCATTGACAAAACCTTCGTCAGGATTAGAAGAACAGTTGGAAAGAGTGCTGGCCCGCTTGCGAGCAATCCCCAAGCTGCTGCAACAGGCCATGGATAATATTGACAGCGTTCCAAAGACTTATCATGAGGCAGCGCTCGCCATGGTGAGTGACTGTAAGGACTACCTCACTGAAATCAGCAAACGCTATGCTGGTACGAGCGAAAGGCTTCTTACTCAGGAGTTGCAGCAGACTTGGTCGGCCCTGGACGCCTTTGGGAAATTTCTGGCCGCAGTATCTCCTATTGCTGATCAGCAATCATTTGTTTCGACCTTGGAAGCCACGCTGAAAGACCATTTCGTGTCTGTCCGCAGCCTGACTGAAGTATTTCAAATCGCCGAGGATGAATGGCAGAGCAATCTGGAGCAATTAAAGCAGCTACAAAAAAACGTAGATCCCGGCAGATCGTGGAAGGAGTTGTATCACACCTACTCTCCCTCGGATATTGAAAAGACGGGGACAATTCCGCTGTATCAGCGTGAAATAGACCGATTGGGCCGCTTCTTCCGTGAACACGGCTTCAGCGACGTTGATTTGAGCTCTTCGCTGGAACTTTGTGAAACACCAACTTATCTGCGATCTGTCCGAAGCTCTGCTTCATTTAGCGCAGCATTCAGCACAGATGCCAGGGAAAAAGATTTCTTCTATATGACCACACATCTTGAAGAACAGAGAGGAAAGGACGCAGCGGACCATGTCAGGAAGAGGCTTCATCGCGAATACAAGTTCCTGTCTGCCCATGAAACATTCCCGGGACACCATCTGTTGGACAGTGTTCGAAGGAAGATAGAAAATCCGGTGCGACGCCAAATTGAGTCACCGCTGTTTTACGAAGGTTGGGCCTACTATGCTGAATCTCTCTTGGCTGAGTATGGTTACGTGGACGATCCAATGGACTTTCTAGTCGACTGCAAGCGAAGGCTTTGGAGAGCCGCCCGGTGCAAAATCGACGTGGGATTAACCACTGGTATGCTTGACAGGGAGGGTGCCACAGAATTGGTGACCTCTGCCGGATTTAGCCCTGAAGAGGCCAATTACCAAATAGACCATTTCCTGCTTAATCCCGGTTACCAATTGTGTTATAGCTTGGGCCGTTATGAAATCATGCGACTGAGAGAGACTTATGGCATGAAGATGGGCCTCGATCAGTTTCACAAACAACTGTTGGAAGGTGGAGAATTGCCATTTCATTTGATTGAAAAACGATTTGAGGCCTTGCTTCAAGGCAACGTATAAAGGCCTGGATGCCGGATGTGCCATGGGCGTGGGCGATTTTCTATCCCATATCGCATATCCCTTAATCCCTGAATTCGTAAGAAGCTGCAACAGATGAGATAGGAGGCAAGCATTGAAAGATTTTCTCGGATATCACTCTGAATGGAATCTTGGTAGCCCGGGCGGATGGGACTACCAGCGCATCACCCAAATCATCGGCAAGGCCGTTTGGCAAAAGCTGAATGAAATTCGCCCGATTGCCGTCGACCTCGATTTTGATCACCCGTTGTTGTTTCCGGTGTATGGATTTGTGGAGATGCTGGTTGAAGCACACCGAACTCGCGAGGGAAGCAACCCCGGGCTGATTGCAGTGGTGGCTGAAGAAGAGACCTTGGAAAGCGTGACGGAAAACAGGAACCTGGCCGAACGCCTTGGCACCATTGATGGCATCTCAGGGGCGTTGATGGCTCCTCACGAACTGGAATTGAAAGATGAACGGGTAAGCTGGCAAGGTCAAGCCGTTTCGGTAATTTTTGTCGATTTTAATACGGACGTGCTGTTGGACCTGCATCGCAAGCACGACCTGACCCCCCTTTTGAAGGCTGTTCGAGAAAAACGGGTCATCAATCCCCGGGGGACTGAACCCATCAACGTCAAGAGCATGTTTGAAGTTATCACGGGCCCCCGTCACAAAAGGTTCCACACCGATATCGTCCAGCGAACCCCCTGGACACGACAGTTCTATCAGCGCCGAACCAGTGGACCTAAGGACGAAAAGATCGACGATCTGATCGAGTGGACCCGCTCTCACTGGGACCACCTGGTCCTCAAGCCTGAAAGAGGTTATTCCGGTAAGGGGGTGCGGGTCGGGCAAGTCAACAAAGATGCTGATGAAGCCGTAACTCTAGCCCTTAAGGAGGGAAACTACATCGTCCAGGAAAAGATCCCCCTGGAATTATGGGGCGAGGATATTCCCACATTGAATCCCGAAAAAGAAGGCGTCTCTTTAGAACGCTGCCAGACAGATTTCCGCTGCTTGATGGGGCCCAAGGGCCTGTTCGGGTTCTTGAGCCGGTTTGGCGGGGTGCCGACAAACGTGGGAAGTGGCGGCGGTGTGCAGCCCCTGGCCGTGCTTCGCTCGGACATGAGTGTGCGAGATGCGGTGGATCGTGTCAATGAGGCCATCTTGAGCATACCCTACGGAGACCTGTCACAAGTTGTCGAAATACAAAAAGGAATGGCCTTGGAGCACAAGTTCACCTACTTGCTTGGTCCGATCAAGATCGCTTTGAGACCCAGAGTGGTCACTATGCAACAACTCGAAGCCCTTAAGCAATATTGCACTGCCATGTGGTCGGACTGCCTGACCCTGGAAAGAATGTGGCTGTCAGGCGAGCTGGATGACATTGTCATGATCGAGCAAGAAGAGCTCGAAATCGCGCGTTCGCAGCCCTGGGGGGGGTCGCCGGCCATACTGGCCTCAGACGGGCTGTTTAGTTTTATGCCCCCTGGGGAGGCACCATGAGTATCAAGGCGGACTCTGACTGGTGGAAAACGATGTTTGATGACGTCTATCTCCTCACCGACGCACGTTCCGTCTGCGACGAAGACATCACCCGTCGTGAGGTGGACCTCATCTGTGAACTACTCCCGATCCATCCCGAGCATAAGATTCTGGATCTCTGCGGCGGCCACGGCCGTCATAGCCTAGCATTATGCGCTCGGGGGATAACCAATTGCACTCTATTCGACTATTCACAGTATCTAATCGACTACGCCAGAACCTGCGCCACCGAGTTCAATTATCGTATGAACTTCATACAGGGTGACGCGAGAAGTACGGGACTTCCTGATGAGAGTTTTGACCATGTGCTCATAATGGGCAATTCCCTGGGCTACATCCCCGAGCCTGCTGCTGACAGACAAATCCTGACCGAGGCAAAGCGCCTCCTGCGCCCGGGTGGCTGGCTCCTGATTGACATTACCGACGGAGCGGCAGTTAAGGACTCGTTCAGTCCAGCCGCCTGGCATGAGATCGGCACGGATATCGTGGTCTGCCGCGATCGCGATTTGGAAGAGAATACCCTGTATTCCCGTGAAATGGTTGTCAGCAAAGAAAAAGGTTTGATTCGGGACTGTACTTACTCCATCCGTCTTTACGAGTCGCAAACCATTGGAGCCTTATTCGACGAGACAGGGTTTAGGCGAGTTAACGTCCACACTGACTTTTCCCCTCACCAACACACCGGCGATTATGGCTTCATGAACCGTCGCATGCTTGGTGTAGGCCAGAAGCCCTGACGTCACCTTTGTTAGACATGCCTTTGCGCGTCATCACAAGCATCGATCACAGCTGAAAGGACACTTCAGTGCCCGATCTTTTGAGCAAAGCGTTGCGCTACCGCTGGTTTATCTTTTGGATTCTAGCCTTTGGTTACATCCTGGTCTATTTCCACCGGCTCTGCCCGGCAGTGGTAGCTGTGGACATGATGCGTGATCTCCATGCCGGGGGGGCGCTGCTTGGCCTTCTGGGCTCAGCATATTTCTATCCCTATGCACTCATGCAGCTGCCCGCTGGCCTACTTTCCGATTCCTGGGGTCCTCGGAGAACCATTACCCTTTTCTTCACGATAGCCTTTGCCGGCTCTCTCCTGCTGGGTTTTGCGCCATCTCTATTATGGGCTATTGTCGGACGCGCCCTGGTCGGGCTGGGTGTCTCCATGCTCTTTGTGCCCACCATGAAGGTGCTGGCAGAATGGTTTCGTATCAGGGAGTTTGTCACCATGACTGCCATACTCATGGCCATGGGCGGTCTGGGATCCCTTACGGCTGCCACCCCCCTTGCGCTGATGAGCAACTGGATGGGCTGGAGGCTCTCCTTTGTAATCGTGGGGATCCTTACTCTGCTGCTTGCCATCCTGGTCTGGCTCTTTGTGCGGGACCGGCCTGCGGATCTCGGCTGGCCATCCCCTTCCGAACCCTCGGGGCCCCCGCCGCCACCGATAGGGCTTGTGGAAGGGATGAAAAAAGTCCTCACATACCCCAGATTCTGGCCTGTGGCTATCTGGTTCTTTTTTGACTGCGCGGTCTTTTTCTCGTTTGGTGGGCTCTGGGGAGGGCCTTACCTGATGCAGGTCTATGGACTCAGCAAGGCTACAGCAGGACAGATACTGTCCATGATAGCAATAGGCATGATCGTGGGGAGCCCTCTTCTCGGCTTTCTCTCCAACCGAGTTTTTCAGGGACGAAAACCTGTACTGGTACTCTCCAGCTTTGTCGTGCTTTGCCTGACTGCCCTTCTGGCCTTTTACACGGATGGAATCCCTCTGCTCGGTCTTTACTTGATAAGCTTAGGTCTTGGCATCTTTTCCAGCGCTGTTGTGGTCATCGGCTTTACCACGACCAAGGAACTTTTCCCTGTGCAAATGGCCGGGACATCCACGGGCCTGGTCAACCTTTTCCCATTTGCCGGAGGGGCGGTTTTTCAACCTGTGTTGGGATACCTGCTGGAACGCCACGGCCGAATAGAGGGTGCCTTCACCCTTGCAGGATACGAAGAGGCCTTCTTGGCTCTCTTCGTCTGCGGAATCATTGCCTTCCTGGCGACACTCTTTCTACAGGAGACTCTGACCAAGGCATGAAAGAACCCGACCCTTCACCCAAGACAAAACATCTTCTGCACAGATAGTTAGCAATCCTTCCGTATAGTAGCTTCTGTCTTCTCTAAAGAAAATGGCTTCATGGCTAACCATATTCTTTGAGCGAACTGTTAGGACACGACACTACAAACCTCTGAATTGCCACGGCAAGCGAACTCAAAAATTGTAAAATTCCTTAAAGTCGCTGCGAAGCACTGCCGTCAGGCAGAACATTCCCTGTCCCGATTTTATCGGGACTGCAGGTACCTTCAACATAGAGGTAGGACCAGGGCAGAATCGAACAAGTATGCGTTTATGGAAAGACAAGGATCAACAAAAGTGTCATTTTTTATCGCATATAGTTGTCATTTTCTTGACTCCGTGCCCTCTGGCTTAAAATATACGGACATTTCAGCATGTTACCCCTCTCCAATCTTGGCACCAGACTTGCATGTTAAGCTAAACTAAGATCTATCTATTAAATCATTTCCTCGTCAGGCGAGGATACGCGGGGTGCCTAAAGATGCTGAATTTACGTGAGGAACCAAAGACAACCCAAATCAGGCCTAAAAGCAATCGGGTGGAAGAGTTCTACGTGGCGGCTTTCAGTGTACCGGTCGGTGATGGCACTTTTAGTGAAGTCATTATGCGCGGCATATACGGTGACAATCAAATGATGTTTGCGCCAAACCATGTGGGGCACAGACCGAACTCTCTTTCGTATTTGATGAGTCGCTGCAAACAGATCGAGGAAGAGCAAGGCATTTCCTGGAGGCTGTTGAAGTTGGACGGGGAAGGGGTCCATGAACTTGGTACCGGCCCCTATAAAGAACATCTGAATTAGATGCAGTAAAGAGTTGGCCGCCGGAAAACTCTCGGAAAGAGGTTGTGATGAAGGCCCTTGTTTTGGATGATGACAGCAGGGTTTGTGAGTTCATTGCTTCGATTATGGAAGAATCGGATGTTGCCCATGACGTTTTTCTGGATCCGCTGAAGGCTCTCACGTCCATGAATGGCACCCATTACGATTTTGCCTTTGTGGATATCGGCTTACCGAACATGGACGGGCTTGAATTCTCTAAACGCTTTAAGGAAAGGTATCCCGAGTCGGATGTTGTGTTGATCACGGGAGGCAGAGATTATGACAAGGCAGTTCAGGCCATCAAGGTCGGAGCCTACGATTTTGTGAGAAAGGCATTCAAACGTTTAGACATTACCATGTGTCTGTCTCGTCTTATAGAAAAGAGACGGCTTTATGAGGCCCAGAAACACAAGCAAGTGCTTGATTTTGCTAATAAAGTTGCCCTTCAGTTGATGCATGAACTGAGAAATCCCCTCATGGCGATCGGCGGATTTGCCAGGCTCGCACACAGCAGAGACTGCCCGCAGGACAGGATGAGGCAATATACAAGAATCATTTTTGACCAATCCGTGAGACTAGAAAAAGTCTTCGACGAAGTCCTGGAACACTTGAAAGCTGGTCACGATGAACTCTAAAAACGCACTACCCCCCACTTTTTCTAATCACTTGATTAATCGAATGATACCTGCTACAAAGTGTTAATAACATAAACTCAATCTTGACAGACTCGCAAAAAGCTATCAAATGGGCGGCATAGTAGAAAGCTCCAGATGCAAGGCGCGCGAATCTTGAGGAGTGAGGCGTACTTATCGTACGTCGCAATGACGAAAGATGCATAGACAGCAACCTGCGAAGCAGGTGGCTTTGGTTGCCGGCCGAGGCCGTGAAACCAAGCAGGCACGTCAGTGCCTTTGATCTAAGTCTGCTTGCAGACAACCGGAACGCCGCAGATGGACTTCTTACGAAGCCGTCAATCTTCGGACCTGGAAAGAGGAGAAAGGAGCAATGAACAAGGCAGAACTGGTGGAGGCTTTGAGGAAAGAAACTGATCTCAGCAGAGTCAAGGCCGAACAGGTAGTAGAGCTATTCTTTGATCAAATGGCCGATGCCCTTGCCCGTGGGGACAGAGTTGAGGTACGCGGACTTTGCTCCTTCCATGTAAAGACATACAAGGCATATATCGGTAGAAACCCAAAGACTGGGGAAGCTATCCAGGTGACGCCGAAGAAACTCCCCTTTTTCAAGTGTGGCAGGGAACTGAGAGAAAGAGTTGATGATCTTAAGCCCCTCTGACTGGGGGATGCGCGCAACCTCTTTGCGGACCACCCGTTGGCACTGAGCCACACGCCTTACTTTGCCATCCATAACTACCGCTGACGTGACTGCAACATCCTGTCCTGCAATATTGGTGAACCCGGCCACCTTTTCCCGCTCGGGCATGTACCTCCCTTTCAGCAACCTTCTCTTTGACGCTGCTTTCCGTTTGCATACATATAGAGGGAACCAACGCCCTTGACTTGTCCGACAAACTTGCCTAACTTGGCCATCCACAATACACATCCGGGAGTCGCGCATGTTTGAACCTCTTAAGGCCTTCGCTGAAGGCTGGAGATTTCATGTCAGGGGAATCCGTTTCGGCTTCAGTCACCGTTCCTTCCTGATACTCTCCGTCCTCCCTTTTCTCTTCACACTGGCGCTTTATATCTTTGCCTTTTACATGTTCATCCTCCATGCAGATGATATGCTCCGTATGATCTGGCACGTTGAGGCTGGCGGATCCTCAACGCTGCTTGGGTGGCTCTACTGGACCTATATACACGTCGTCAAGTTTCTTCTTTACCTGATATTCCTCGTTGTTATGTTTTATACATTCATCGTATTCTCTAACGTTCTATCCTCACCGATTTATGACTACATTAGTACAAAGTACGAGAAAATGTATCACCGAACCGCCAGCCCGGAACAGGCAGCCTCTCATAGAAAGGGAGTGCTGACAGTCATGAAAGAGGAAGTGAAGAAAGCTCTGCTGATGTTGGTTATCCCACTGCCACTCTTCCTTATCCCTGTGGTGGGTCCGGTATTAAGCTTTATTGTCGCTGCGATCTTTATCGCCTGGGATTATACAGACTTCTCTCTTTCGAGGGACTCTCCTCTCCTCAAAGATCGGATGAAGGCGGTATGGCGGTACAAGTTTATTCTGTTGGGGTTTGGATGCCCTCTTCTAATCCCCTTTTTGGGTCTAACCATTATGCCGTTTGCCATCATAGGCTCTACCAAACTCTACTATGACAGAATCAAAGAGCCCTCGAACATTGTTTCAGAACCGGGAGATTCCGGCGCGGTATGATGTGCAACCTTAATTGAGCGAAAGTCGAGGATGCTCCAGATCCGAGGCGTCAAGGGTGAAGCCGTAGTTAGCTACTGCGAACCCTTGACAACGCAGGTCATCAGATCCCGCACCAGCGGGGAGATGGGGTATCATAGGCTTGTCCGCCTCTGGTGGCGGGCTTTCCCAAAGGGTAAACAAAATGAAGATCCAAAAGAAAAATCATATTCCACGGATAGAAGAGATACAAAATTCTAAATAGAGATAAGGATGTGGTTTGTTTTCAATGTGATCCAATGTTTCTTCATTTTGTTCACGCTCAATTAAGGTGCAAGCACCTTGCTCTTACCTGGCGTCCCTCTTGCGTGGATCGCACAATGCCTCATCAAATGATTATTCTGCAAATTTGAGGCAAATGATCCGAGCATAGGTCCCAAAGCCCCCGTATTGAACGCCTTGCTACCTGTCATGGCCAGTTGTTAAAAGAACTGTGTGTTGAACTGCGACAGCGAGCGCATTTCATGTCCCAATCCATCGGGACTACGGCCCGCGAGAGGCGGATACAAAAAATGGAATAATTCCTCACCCTGACTTGTCCGGGCCGGGAGCCCGAACCCCGTGAGGTCGCCAGGAATTAGGTCTCACTGATTCTGTTGACCGAAGCCACCAAGGTGGCGGGACTCGGAAAAAATTCTTGACAATTTTAGCAGAGAATACTAAAGGGGACACCATTTGTAAGGAACCCTCTCTCTTGGGAGATATCCATTTAAGCATGTCAATCGGGGTTCGAGTCGTCTTTATCATTCGAATCCTCATTTATGATAGACGATAGAATAGCAGGATACTCAAATCATGGCTCAAGATAATGAACAGACCATGGAGAGTATGGACCGCGGACACTCCATGAACAGCGATGAAGTCGGTTCATCAGCAGGACCTCCCCGAAACAGAAGACTCTTCTTCTATCCTTTTATCCTTACCTTCATTATCATGTGTGGCACCTGGGTCCTCCTGTCCGGGAAGTTTGATGCCTTTCACATGAGCCTGGGGGTTATTTCCTGCGCGCTTGTTGCCTATTTTTCCTCCGATTTCTTGTTCAGTTCCCCGAAGCCAGCCGGGCTGTTGAGCAAGTGGGTTCGTTTTGCAACATATATCCCGTGGCTTATGGTCGAAATCACGAAGGCGAATCTTCATGTCATGAAACTCGTTCTTCATCCCAGGGGGATGGATATGATTGACCCGAAGATTGTGAAGTTTCGGAGCAAATTGAAGAGCGACTTAGCCCTGGTCACTTTTGCCAATTCAATTACTCTTACACCTGGGACGATTACGGTTTCTGTTTCTCTCGATGGAGATTTTAAGGTTCATGCCATTGATAAGGCGTCCGGTGACCCCCTGCCGGGCGAGATGGAACAGAGGATTGCGAAAGCATTTGGCGAGGAATGATGGATCACATCTTTTTGTATAGCAGCTTGTACCTGGCTTTCTTGATGCTACTTTCCTTGTATCGTGGGGTTTTTGGGCCAACGGTCGTAGACCGCATGATCTCTGTCAACGCCATTGGAAGCAAGACGACTGTCGTGCTGATCTTGATCGGCCTCCTTTACCACCGGGTTGACATGTTCGTGGACATCGCTCTGGCATATGCCATGCTGAACTTTGTTGCTGTGCTGGCCGCTTCGAGATACTTTCAAAAACGAAAGGGGCTTTACGACGAGGGGCCCTTTCGCTAATGCCTCTTGGCGGTGTCCGGCCGGGGCAGGTTGAATCCCTTGACGGCGTTGGGCCATAAACGCGGGAGATTGTAACAGATGGATATAATCGTAGTGTTGCTCTTATTTGCCGGGTTGTTCTTCTTTACCGGGGGTGCCTTGGGGATCCTGCGTTTCCCGGATTTCTATTCACGTCTGCATCCCGCCGGCAAACTCGACACACTGGGCTTGCTCCTGTCTTTGACGGGGCTGGCGCTATATAACCTCCACCATTTTTCTGTCGGCGCTTTGCTGACCAGCCTGAAGATTATCCTTATTGTCGTGTTTGTCTTTCTGGCCAGCCCCACTGCCACTCACGCTATTGTTGACGCGGGCATCAGGGCTGGGCTTGCTCCCTGGACCAAGGGAGAGGAAAGGAGATAGCTGATGGTCTGGCCGATAGATTTGGCTGTATTAACTCTGGTCGTCATGGTGGCCATCGGCTCCCTCATGGTCAAGGATCTACTGGGAGCAGCCATCCTGTTTGGGGCTTACAGTTTTATGATGTGCCTGCTGTGGACCGTCATGGGAGCGGTGGATGTCGCCTTTACCGAAGCTTCGGTCGGGGCTGGTGTGAGTACAGTCTTTTTTGTTGGAGCCGTTTTCCGGACATCAAGGAGGACAAGGGATTGAAGATCATAGGACTCATTGTGGCGGTTTTGACAGGTGGGTTGCTTGTTTATGCCGCGGAAGACTTCCCTGCATGGTCAGACCCGGCGTCTCCTGCCAGCACGTACCTTTCTCCTCACTTCATTGAAAAGACCATCGAAGAGACGTCAGTACCCAACATCGTCACGGCCGTGCTTGCCGATTATCGCGGCTTTGACACGATGTTTGAGACCACGGTTATTTTTTCTGCCGGTGTTGCGGTCTTTCTTCTCCTGCGAACCTCTGGGCCCAAGACACAACAAACAAGGCTTTATCGGCATCAGCTCACGGGCGTCACCCTGCGCATCAAAGAAGGCGCCGATCTGCCCCCATCCGATAATTTTGAAAGGATTGACCGCTTCTGGACACCGCATGATCTCATTATCAAGACAGTCTGCCGATTGCTGATCCCCTTTATTCAGCTTTTTGGCCTGTATGTCATTGCCCATGGCCACCACAGCCCGGGCGGCGGATTCCAAGGCGGTGTTATTCTAGGTGCAAGCATTATTCTGCTTGCAATCTCCCACGACCTCAGAACCGCCGTTAAACGTGTGGCCGAAAAGATGGATGCCGTTCTTTGTGCTATCGGCGTGCTCATCTATGCGGGCACCGGAGCCCTTTGTCTCTTATTAGGGCTGAATTTCCTCGACTACAAAGCTCTTGCGCCTGTGCTCCATGTCGACTCTATTATGGCCCGATCCCACGGCATTTTGATTGTAGAAATCGGTGTGGGAATTGCGGTCATGTTCACTATGATTTGGATTTACAACAATGTCTCATCCGGGGGCAAATATAATCAGGGGCTTTAAGATATGGCTGATATAGTTTCAACCGTTGTCGCCAACTATAATTATTGGATCTATATTACTCTGATGATGATCGGCCTCTATGCCATTATCGCCAAGAACAACCTGGTCAAGAAGATCGTGGGGATGAATATCTTTCAAACAGCCATCATCTTGTTTTACGTGTCCATTGGAGTAAAGAAGGGAGCGACTATCCCGATTTTGGAACATGCTCATGGGGGCCACGGCTACGGTGTGGTTCACGCCGCGGAATATGCCAATCCACTGCCTCATGTTCTTATGCTCACGGCTATCGTGGTGGGAGTCGCAACCCTTGGGGTGGCGCTGGCTTTGGCCATAAGAGTTTACAACGAGTACAATACACTTGAAGAAGATGAAATCTTAGCGCAGATAAGGGAAGAATGAGCTCACAATATCCTGCACTGATCGTCGCGGTTCCATTGCTGGCCGGCCTCTTGGTGTTTATCGCCGGGTGGGTTAACAAGAAATGGTGTTTCCCGATTGCCGTTGCCGCCCTTGGCATCTCAGCCTATTCATCTATCGGCCTGCTCTTCAGGGTCATTAATGAAGGGGTGATTGTCTACAAGATGGGAGGATGGGATCCTCCTATGGGCATCGCCTATTACGTTGATCATCTGAATGGGCTGGTTCTGGTAGTGGTTTCTGTCGTGGCGTTCCTTAACGCCATAGCAAGCAAGAGGAGTATTGAGGATGAGTTTCCGGACAACATAGGTGCCTTCTATTCACTATACGTCCTGATGGTCACCGGTCTTTTGGGTATCGTTGTGACTGGAGACGCATTCAACCTTTACGTGTTGCTTGAAATTGCGGCGCTCACCGGCTACGGCTTGATCGCCATGGGGGGCGGGCGCGGGCCACTGTCGGCTCTCAATTATTTATACATGGGGACCATTGGGGCCTGTTTCTATCTGCTTGGTATCGGGTATCTCTATATTATGACAGGCTCATTGAATATGGTCGATATCGCCAGGATCTTGCCCGACCTCTATCAGTCAAAAGCAGTCATGGCCGCCTTTATAATCTGCATGGTCGGGGTGTGGATCAAGATGGCATTCTTCCCCCTGCATGCGTGGCTGCCCAATGCGTACACATACGCCCCGTCTGCTTCCAGCAGTTTGGTTGCCCCTTTGGTCACCAAGGTGATGATCTACGTGATGATCCGACTCATCCTGACCGTCTTTACACCGGAATTCAGTTTCAACATCCTGGCAGTAAGTCAACCCATCGTCTGGCTAGCAGTCATTGCCATTGTGATGGGCGCGCTCCTTGCCCTTAAAGAACGCAACTTGAAGAAGATGTTGACTTACATCATCGTTGCGGAAGTCGGCTATATGGTGGGCGGTGCGTGGCTTGGAAACCGCGTCGGCATGACCGGAGCGATCCTCCATATTGTCAATGATGCCTTGATGACGCTGTGTGTCTTTATGGCCGTGGGTAACATTGTTTACAAAGTGAAAGGGGCTGATTTTGAAGACCTCCAGGGCTTGTTCCGCAAGATGCCTTTCACCATGGGGGCCTTTGTGGTCGGGGCCATGTCCATGATCGGGGTTCCCCCTACCTGCGGATTTTTCAGCAAGTGGTACCTCATCTCAGGCGCCATTCAGGCCGGCCATTATGGTTTTATGGTAGCCCTTGTGTTCAGCAGCCTGGTGAATGTGGTTCTGTTCTTCCGGATATTTGAGATTTGCTACTACGAGCCTTTCAGCGACGATCACGGGCACGGGGATGAACACGGGCATCATCCCGAACCGGCGATGGATGAGGCCCCTGTCACGATGCTGGTGCCGCTCTTTGTTATTGCGGTGATCTTAGTGCTGGTTGGTCTGTATACCGGTGATATTGTAAATCAGATTATCGATGTTGCCATACCAAAAGGTCTCGTATAACACGGATGGAATAAGGACATAATGGAAACGATCGTATCGATAAAACCTTTGCTGGCTGTCCTGGTCTCTTTGATGGTTGTACCCATACTGGCTTCCAGCAGGGCACCAAATGTTCGTGAGGCCTGGACCTTTGTAGCGGCGGGTGTAAAGTTCTTGATTGTCCTGTCCATGCTTCCGATTATCCTGAAGGGAACCGAGATTGTATATACGATCGCTGAGTTCGTCCCGGGAGCGGCGATCCAGTTCAGGGTCGACGCCTTTGGAATGCTCTTTGCCCTTGTGTCGTCGTCCTTGTGGATTGTGACAACCGCCTATTCCATAGGTTACATGCGAGCGCTGAAAGAACACAGCCAGACCAGATATTTTGTCTTCTTTGCCGTTGCCCTTTCAGCAACCGTCGGCGTTGCCTTTTCAGCCAACTTACTGACCATGTATCTCTTCTACGAGATGCTCTCTTTTGCAACCTATCCTCTGGTCACACACCATCAGGATAAGGAGGCACGCAGCTCAGGGCGCAAGTACCTTCTCTACATTGTAGGCACCTCCATAGGACTTGTTCTTCCTGCCATGTTGATATGTTACAACCTGACCGGTACCCTTGAGTTCGGGAAGCAGGGCTTCATGGCCGGAGCCGGTGCTTCCAAGGGCTTGATAGGGCTTCTTATGGTGATGCTCGTCTTTGGGTTTGCAAAGGCAGCGATCATGCCGTTCCATTCATGGCTTCCCGCGGCCATGGTGGCGCCCACGCCGGTCAGCGCATTGCTGCACGCGGTAGCTGTTGTAAAGGTAGGCGTCTTCAGCGTCGTTCGCGTCATAACCTGCGTCTTTGGAACCAATCTCTTGCTTTCTTTGGACTTAGGCACGATTATCGTCTTTGCTGCCTCTGTCACAATTCTTGTCGGCTCCTTTATTGCCCTTTCTCAGGATGGTTTGAAACGGATGCTTGCCTTTTCGACCATCGCACAACTCTCGTATGTTGTGCTGGGTGTCGGGCTCCTTTCCCCCAAGGGAATGACGGGCGGCATGGTCCACATCGCCATGCACGCCTTTGGCAAAATCACACTCTTCTTCTGCGCAGGGGCGATCTTTGTGGCCACGGGTAAGAAGAACATGAGTGACATGGTCGGCATCGGCAGAAGAATGCCGATCACAATGACGGCATTCTTTATCGGTGCCTTGAGCATTATCGGAATGCCCCCCTGCGGCGGCTTTATAAGCAAGTGGTATCTTGTCCTGGGGGCCCTGCAGGCCCACCAGATACCTGTCCTGGTTGTTCTGCTCTTCAGTTCCCTGCTGAATGCGGCTTACTTCATGCCTTTCGTGTACAGGGCTTTCTTCTGTAAGCCGGAAGAAGCCATGTTTGAAGATACCATCAAAGAAGCGCCACCGTTTTGCGTGGTGCCGTTAGTGGTTACCGCCATCATTTCCATCATTCTGCTGTTTTATCCCCAACCTTTTGTCAGGTTGGCCAGCATGATGGTACAGAGCATAACAGGAGCATAAAACAATGGCAGAGGAAAGAAGCGACGAAATAGAAGGGGCGATGGAACTTGGTCACGACCCGGTTCCGCCTTACAAGACCGCCTTTTTTATCGCCATAACAACAGGGTGTCTGTATCTGGGCCTTATTCTTCTGAAAACGCTTTGAACCGAGACACAGATGGGGATCTGACATGCACGAAAAACCCAAAGACGACAGGGAATATCTTTTTGACAAGCCCGGAAGCGTAAAGAAGCTTCTGGGGATCTTTTTTACATCGTTAGTTATTCTCCTGATTATTGAGATATTTACCAAGAAACACCCTCATTTTCCCTGGGAAGGCTGGGCCGAGTTCTACTGTGTGTATGGGTTTGTGGCCTGTGTCGTCCTCGTTATTGTGGCAAAATACATCCTGCGCCCTCTGGTGATGAGACGAGAGGATTACTATGATTGATACGGTTCCCCCAGCATTCATATTCATCGTGGCGGGGTTGTTGTCCCCTCTCATTAAGGGAAAATGGAAGAGTGCCTATTTGTTGGCCGTCCCCGTGGTCGGCTTCATCAACCTGATCAGTATCCCTGAAGGAACCCACTGGGTCGTCAGATTCCTTGAATGGGATCTGGTTTTCGGCAGAATGGACCGGCTGAGCCTTATCTTTGGTTACATCTTCCACATCATATCCTTCATCGCCATTCTCTATGCCCTCCACGTAAAGGACAGTGTGCAGCATGTGGCGGGGCTCGTTTACGCCGGCAGTGCCCTGGGGGTTGTCTGTGCAGGGGATCTTTTTACTTTCTTTATCTTCTGGGAGATGCTCACCGTAGCCTCCATATTTCTTATCTGGGCTCGCAAAACAAAGGCCGCTCAGAGCGCAGGATTCAGGTATCTTATGGTTCATGCTGCCGGAGGCCTGTGCCTTTTGGCCGGCATCGTCATGTACGTGAATCAAACCGGCTCCATTGAGTTTGGATTCATCGGATTAGACGGGACGGCGGCTACTTATCTCATATTTCTCGGCTTTGGCCTGAATTGTGCCTGGCCGGTCCTCCATCCATGGCTAACTGACGCCTATCCCGAGGCAACGATTACCGGAACCATATTCTTGAGTGCGTTCACCACAAAGTGCGCCGTCTATGCCCTGGCAAGGGGCTTTCCGGGAACAGAGGCCTTGATATGGATTGGCGCCATCATGACCGGCTTCCCTATCTTCTTTGCAGTCATTGAGAATGATCTCAGAAGAGTGCTTGCATATAGCCTGATTAACCAGGTGGGATTCATGGTGGTTGGTATCGGCATAGGAACCCACCTCGGCATGAATGGCGCTATTGCCCATGCCTTCAATGATATTCTCTTTAAAGCACTCCTGTTCATGTCTATGGGTGCCGTCATGTATCGCACAGGGAAAATCAATGGTACTGCCCTCGGGGGACTTTACAGGACCATGCCGCTCACCTGCATATTCTGCATGGTGGGGGCGGCTTCAATCTCCGCCTTTCCGCTTTTTAGCGGTTTTGTCAGCAAGTCGATGGTTATGGATGCGGCCGGTGCAGGCAATATGAAGCTCGTATGGTTCGTTCTGCTCTTTGCTTCAGCTGGTGTCTTCCACCATGCAGGTATCAAGATTCCTTTTTTTGCGTTTTTCGGTCACGACTCCGGCATGAGGCCGAAGGAGGCCCCTCTCAACATGCTTCTGGCCATGGGCATTACGGCTTTCCTGTGCATCTTCATAGGGTCCTTTCCGGGCCCCCTGTACAGCTTGCTTCCCTATCCTGTTGACTATGCGCCGTACACGATGCCCCATGTGGTCGCTCAAACCCAGATCCTTTTCTTCTCGGCCTTGGCCTTCACGCTTCTGTTGCTCGCTGGGATCTATCCGGCTGAAATGAGGTGCGTCAATATCGATGCTGACTGGATTTACCGAAAGGGCGCTCGCCTGTTTTATTTCATCATCGACAAGCTTTTCAATGGTGTGAACAGACTCTCAGATCAGATCTTTGTCAAGGGGTTGGCCGGATTTGCTGGCAGACTGTCCAGGCGCGCTCCAGAAATTCTTGCACTCGGGACCCTGGTGCCTCTGTGGAGTGCCACCGGTACAACGGGAGAAAAACTTCAAGACAGGATCGCAAAAGCTCGTGCTGCCCTGGACACCGGCAGCTCACCGGTGGGCATTGGTGCAGCTCTTGCGACCGTTTTTTTAATCGTTGTTTTCCTCTTATTATGATGCAAGCTTAAAGAATTGGGATTCGGGTACGGAGAGGAGACATATATACTATGGTTTCTGCACAAGACTTGAAAGGGATTGAGCTGTTTGCAGGCTTGACAGACGGGATGCTTGACAAGCTGGCTCCCCTGGTTCAAGAGCGGTCATTTGACGACAGAGAGATGATTTACGAAACAGGCAAGGCGGCTGAACAATTCTATTCACTCAAGAGAGGCAAAGTCCTGCTTGAGACAGAACTTGCCCCGGCCGTGATTATCGCTCTGGGTTCTATCAAGCAGGGCTACTCTTTTGGATGGTCTGCGTTGCGTCCGCCGGCTTCGTACGCCACATATGCCGTTTGCGCTGAACCGTCCGACGTCTATATGGTGCCCGGAGACAAATTTCTGGGACTTCTTGATGGTGACCATACCATGGGATACCTGGTCATGCAGAAGGCAGCCAGGATTCTGGAAAACCGCTTGGAACGCCGCTCGGCCCAGTTTCTCAAGGTGATCACGAAACATCCTGAGATAGGAGAGCTCCTGGGCCTCTGATGTATTTGCTATAGTGACAAACCGATCATTTTGAGTATGTTGAATACTCCGCTACGGGATGAGTCTTTCGCAGGCACTTCAGCTGATTGAGCAAAAAAGTAGGTTTTGCAGGGACCTCAATCGAAAGGAGAATGAATATGCCCAAGAAAATATTGATCGTGGATGACGAAGCTGATCAGAGGACTTTCCTTAGCACAGTCCTCGAAGAGAACGGCTATGCGAGCATAAGTGCAAAAGACGGCGTTGAGGGGCTGGAACTCCTGCGTAAGGAAAAGCCGGACCTGGTATTGCTCGACCTGATGATGCCAAAGAAAAGCGGTATCAGTATGTTCCAGGAGTTGAGAAGCGACTCGAATCTCAGCAATATTCCGGTCATCGTGGTGACAGGTGTGTCTGAGGTAACAGGCGTTGATTTCAGAAACTTCATGTTCAAGCAGCCCTTACGGGATGAGAAGAAATTCGTTGAGACCACAGGATTAACCAAATATACGATACCGGACGGGTACATAGAAAAACCGATCGACCCGGATGGGTTGATCAAAACAATCAACGACGTTTTGAAATAGCACCGCGTTTGATTTCCGGAAAGCAGGCTCGTGGGCAGAACCCGGATCTTGCCCACACAGTTGTTGCCTCTCCCGGGTCAGGCATACTTAACACCACATAACACCTTCTTGGCAACCTTATCCAGTTGCCCCTCTTGCCCCGATCCACAGACTATAACCCATTTCAAAAATGCGTCTGAGTATCCATGGCGGCGTTGCGTGTCGGCTCAAAATACTCACATACTGCCGTGTATGCTACGCTTTTTCGCTTGTCCCGCCATAGCTTTCCAAGCGACGGCGGACCGTCCCGCGTTTGCTGAGAACCTTCATTGCATAAATAGAACCGAAGTCCCGCCGTCAGGCGGGGCCCTGAACCCTGATCCACATTTTTGAGATGAGTTGTGGAGCAGTCCTCCGATTCAAAGGCCCCTCTGCCTTCCGTTCTCGTTCATTTGCCCGTTTTGATACTGGTCGGAACTGCTCGGCTGAAATTGACCGATATGCTCCCCGCAGACACCCGTCCGCCTCCCCCTCCCTGATTCTTGGATGAACTGGTTTCCATCCATAAATGACCCTTTTCCCGATGAGCGGCGTTCTCCGCGGGTTTCCGTCTGCGGAGTACAATATCGTACGCCTCAACGAAAACCCTTGTGCGGCCTTGCTCATCAGAAAAACTCTTCATTTATGAATTGGAAACTCTCCCCGTGCCCAGCACTTGTTCCGTTGTTTGTGGATGGGCACGAACTAGCTTTTATAGAGGTTTGCAGGAGTCAGCCCTTACAGCGGGGCATAATATCCCTAATCGGCTCGGACGTTGACAATTGACCATCTGTTATTGTACAGATATTGACCCCTTATTGTCTAATTTCTTACCCTATTTCCTAAGTGGTGGCCTCTGGTGCGAACAAGACGGAGAAAAGCATGAAACAGGACAAAGCTCTCAACGTGGCCATTGTTGGCGGCGGTTCAGGGTGCAAGGCGATCATGGACATGATACTTGCCGAAAAGCTCAGCCGGCTTCATATGAAACTCATTGGTGTGGCAGATAGTGATCAGGGTGCTCCAGGTCACCAGTATGCGCGGAAGCAGGGGATCTACACAACAAATGACTATCATGATCTGTATGAGCTTGAGGACCTGAATCTCATCATCGAGCTTGTCGGCGATGTTGACCTGGCGGATGAAATCTTGCGAACAAAACCCGACCACGTCCGGTTGATGGACAATATCGCTGCGCGTCTTTTCTGGGACGTGTTTCAGATTGAAGAACAACGAGTTGCTGAGCGCAAACGCGCGGAGGAGGTTGTGCGGGAGAAACAACGTTTCCTCCAAGCCGTCTTCGATGCCATACAGGACGGGATCACCGTCTTGGATTGTGATCTCAATGTTATCCTGGCTAATCTCTGGATGGAAAAGATGTTCTCCGACCAAATGCCGCTCGTCGGCAAGAAATGCTACAATGTTTACCACAAGCGGGAGACCCCGTGTCCTGGATGCCCGTCACTGCCAAATCTGGCAACAGGCGAGGCGCGCAATGAAGTCGTTGCCTATCCCTCTGAAGAGAATCCCACACACTGGATTGATCTTTCCACATCTGCGCTCAAGAATCCCCGTGGCCACGTGGTGAGCATTATCGAGTATATGAAGGACATTACACGGCACAAACGTGCAAAAGAAGCGCTACAGGAGAGTGAGGCACAGAAAAGGGCGATTCTTGACGCCTCCATTGACATGATTCGCTATGTTGACACGGATATGAGAATAATCTGGGCAAACCGGACAACAACCGCGGAGTTGGGCATGACTCCTGAGGACATAGAAGGCCAAGCCTGCTACGAACTTTTCATTGGCAGAGACATGCCGTGTGAAGGATGCCCGACCCTAAAGGCGCTGAAAACAGGACAGACTGAACACGCTGTCATGCATGAGTCTAGGGTTGCCGGCAGATGTGAAGAAAGCTACTGGGATTGTTACGGGATACCCCTAAGAAGTGAATCTGGTGAGATCATCCGGCTCATTCAGGTTGCCAGGGACGTCACCGAACAGAAGCAGACTGAAAAAGAACTGAAAAAAAGGCATAATGAACTTGAAGCCATTAACGGCATCCTCTGGCAACTAACCAAAGAGGACAACCTGATCGGAATGGGGCAGATCCTTCAGGATATAATGGAAGATTTCTTCCTCGAATTCGACACCATGATTGTTCTGCTGACCCCGAACGGCGACGGTCTGTATTTCCCTCGTCCCAAAAAAGGGCAGGCCAGAGAGACTTGCTACGATCGTGCCGAAAGAAAAATCAGGGACCTCAGATTAGAACACGATCTGTTGGAGTGCCTGACCAAGAAGGGCATCAGGCCGGCCTGCTCCGGGACGAAAGAGGGCGCTTGTCCGCCAGTCATCAAGGCGCTTGCTGCTGATTTTCGCACCTGGATGGCCGTGCCCATTGCATTGGATGACGGGTGCTTTGGCCTTTTTATGCTCGGCTCACCGTCTGTGGATACGGATGTGGATGCGGATCTGATCTTTGTTGAGACCCTGATCCGGCAGATTTCCGGGGTGATCCGTTACCAGATTTCGCAAGAAGTCAGGGAGGAGGCGTTCAGAGAGCAACTGACCGGACCGGATAAGTTCATAGGGATTGTGGGTCGCAGTCGACAGATGCAACAACTCTACCGGATGATCCAGGCCGTAGCCGACTCAGCAAGCACCGTCCTGATCACAGGTGAAAGCGGCACGGGCAAGGAGCTTGTGGCCCATGCCATTCACCGGGCAGGCAAGTACCGTGACACCCCGTTCATCTCTGCCCACTGTTCTTCGTTTGTTCCGACCCTGGTTCACTCGGAAATCTTCGGGCATGAGAAAGGCGCTTTTACCGGGGCCACTACCCGCAAGCTGGGACGCTTGGAGAGGGCAAAAGGAGGAATCCTTTTCCTGGACGAAGTGGCTGATTTGCCCTTGGAAACGCAGGTGCTTCTGCTTCGATTCCTGCAGGATAAGAGTTTTGAACGCGTTGGAGGCGAACGTCCTGTCGAGGTCAATGTCAGGGTCATTGCCGCCACCAACAAAGATATCGAAAAAGAGATGGAAGTAGGTCGCCTTCGCGAAGATTTCTACTACCGTCTGAACGTTATACCCTTGAAGCTGCCTCCATTGCGAGAGCGTATTGCCGATCTCCCCATGCTTGCCAATCATTTTCTGAGAACCTACTGCTTGATAGAAGGCAAAGAAGTCACGGGATTTGATATAGAAGCTATGAAACTTATGATGGACTATGATTGGCCGGGTAACGTGAGGGAACTCCAGAATACTGTGGCCAGATGCGTGGTTTTGGCCGCTGGAAAGAGCATTAGCGTTGATGCGCTTCCGATGAGGATGCGAGCGCCCGAGCGGACTCCAAAAGAATTCTCTTTGGCAAAGAACGAAAGGAATCTCATTCTGAACGTCATGCATGAATGCAATTGGAACAAACATAAAGCGGCCCGCTTATTGGCCATAAGCCGAGGTACCCTCTATAGCAAGCTCAAGAGGTATGATATCCAGCCTTAGAAACCGAGCCTGATTGGGTTGTATTTTAGACAAAACGGCCTCCGATGGGTTGAATTATAGACGGCTGGTTGACCCAGCGTTTCAGCGCTGAATCTGCCAGTTGAAAACGAAAGGGGGCCGGATACTGAACAATCCTAACGTATGTTTGACAACCCTCTCCCATTTCCCGCCTGCCACACAGCTTGATAATATTCAATAAATTACATTGGTTACTCATCTCTGCCCCGCTTTCCCAAAGAACTTTTCCGCTCTGGCACACAACTTGAGTACAGAGTATAGCGTTGTTGTTCGCTGCGCTCAATGAAATCCAAGTCCGGTTTGTTGCCAAAGAGATATGGAACTTGATTGAGCGAAGCGTTCTCCGCCAACCGGGGGCAACCGTGCCGCTGCACAGTCGGCTTGCCTCTTACACTGCACACACGCCACCCTTGAGTGTATGAGAGAAAAATCAAAAGACAAGATGGGTTACGGGTTAGCTCTGGTGACACAGGACCGGGGTCTTGAAAAGATCATGAGACGGGTCTCAAACCACCTCGGCTACGAACTGACTCTTTGTGAGGACTGCACCGATTTTCTCAAAGATTTTGGAGGTAACGAGCGTGGCGTAGTTGTTATCGATGGACACATTTGCTCTCAGCCGCATTTGATGGATTTCCAGATGGTGTTTGATGAAGCACCCGCGTGGCAAGTGATCTACTTGCCACGTACCAACAAGAAACAAGAAATCAAGGAAGCCATGGCTATCGGAGCATTCGGCTGCCTGCACAAGCCGGTTAGTGAACAGGAAGTAAGACAGATGGTGCAATCAGCAATAGGAATGTGAGTTAAGCATATGGAATCAATCACGTCTATCAAACCGGTTCTTGCCGTGTCCGTCTCTCTGGTTTTGATACTTCTTATCCTTGCCAACAGGAAGCGACCAAACCTTAGGGAAGGCTCGACCTTTCTGGCGGCTATCATAAAACTGGGTATCGTTGCTTCCATGATACCTGCGGTATTGGGGAGTAAGGAGCTTGTTTACAACCTGATAGATGTGCTGCCGGGCATTGGAATCGCGTTCAGGGTGGACAGCCTCGGACTACTCTTCGCGCTTGTATCTTCGTCCCTCTGGATCGTCACATCCGCTTATTCTATAGGGTACATGCGGGGTCTGAAAGAACATAGCCAGACCCGATATTTCTGCTTCTTCGCACTGGCCCTGTCAGCCACGGTCGGAGTGGCCTTTTCGGCCAACCTTCTGACCCTTTATCTCTTTTACGAAATGCTCTCGTTTGCGACCTACCCCCTGGTCACCCACCATCAGGACATGGAGTCACGGAGCTCAGGGCGAAAATACCTCCTTTACATCGTTGGCACCTCTGTAGGGCTGGTCCTACCGGCAATGCTGATATCATACAGCCTGACGGGCACCCTGGAATTTGGGAAACAGGGCTTCATGGCCGGAGCCGGCTCTAAATCCCTGATGACGATTCTTCTGGTCATGATGGTCCTGGGCTTTGCCAAGGCCGCGATCATGCCTCTCCACTCATGGCTTCCCGCTGCCATGGTGGCCCCTACCCCGGTCAGTGCCCTTTTGCATGCGGTGGCAGTTGTGAAGGTCGGAGCATTTAGCGTCGTTCGCGTCATAACCGGGGTCTTCGGGACAGACATGTTGCTTTCTCTTCATCTTGGCACCCTGGTCTGCTATCTTGCCGCCTTTACCATCATAGTCGCTTCACTCATTGCCCTTTCACAGGACGGCCTGAAACGGCGTCTTGCTTTTTCGACCATCGGGCAGCTCTCTTACATTGTGCTTGGGGTTGCACTCCTTTCCCCTAAGGGCATGATAGGCGGAATGCTACATATCGCCATGCACGCCTTCGGTAAGATCACCCTGTTCTTTTGTGCCGGCGCCATCTTTGTTGCCACGGGCAAGAAGAACATCAGTGAAATGGTCGGCATAGGCAAGAGGATGCCGGTTACCATGATTGCCTTTTTCATTGGATCCCTGAGTGTGATCGGGCTCCCGCCATGCGGTGGTTTTATAAGCAAATGGAATCTCGTGTTAGGAACGCTCGAGGCCGATCAAATGGTTATGTTGTTTGTCCTTCTTGGAAGCTCCATGCTAAATGCCGCATATTTCTTCCCCATAGTCTACAAGGCCTTCTTCTGCACGCCCGAAGAGGCCATGTTTGAGAATAAAGTGGAAGAAGCCCCAATATGGTGTGTTGCCCCACTTGTGTTGACTGCCGTGGCTTCTATTGTCTTGTTCTTTTACCCCCAGCCATTTCTCAGATTAGCCCGCATGACCGTAGCAGGTATGTTGGGAGGATAGATTTATGGATGAAGAAAAAATGATACTGTCTCATGAGCCTATACCGTTATACAGGAAAGTTTTTCACGTAACGATTCTTGTAGCTGTTGTGATTCTTGCCGTCATGTTCATGATATCTGTTCCTCGTTTTCATTGAATCTCTTCCGTATCAAAAAGAGGTGGCAGGGTTATGAAAAAAGAGTTGAAGATTTTTGACAGACCCGAAAACGTAAAAAAATTCCTGACTGCGTTCTACATATCTCTTGTTGTGCTCCTTATTGTTGACCTCTTTATACCTAAACATGGTGACTTCCCATGGGAAAACATCCCTGACTTTTTTGCGGTGTATGGATTTGTCTCGTGCGTGAGCCTCATCTTCATAGCAAAAATATTGCGTCTGCTTATCAAAAGGGACGAGAACCACTATGAATAACTTGATTCCTCCGCCAGCAATACTCATTGTCGGTGCCCTTTTTGTCCCCTTGATAAAGGGAAAGCTCAAATCCGCATACCTGTTGCTCCTACCTGTTTTGGCATTCGTAATGCTTCTCAAGATGCCCGCTGGAAAATACTGGGTCGTCCATGTCTTAGACTACGACCTCATCTTTGGCAGGGTGGACAGGCTGAGTATGGTCTTTGGCTACATATTCACAATAATAAGCTTTATTGGAGTCCTTTTTGCCTTAAAGGTAGAAGATGACTTACAGCATGTTTCAGCACTGGTTTATGCAGGCAGCGCCATAGGCGTTACCTTTGCGGGAGATTTTTTCTCTCTATATATTTTCTGGGAACTAATGGCCATAGCCTCTACGTTCCTTATCCTGGCCCGCAGAACAAAGGCATCGCAAGATGCGGCGTTCAGGTATATTTTGGTTCATATATTCGGAGGTCTCTGCCTCCTGGCGGGTATAATCATCTATATACAGAATAAGGGCACCATAGAGTTCTCTTACATAGGACTGGACGGGATGGCTTCCTGGTTCATATTCATCGGTATCGGCCTGAACGCCGCGATCCCGCCGCTGCATCCCTGGCTCCAGGACGCCTATCCCGAAGCCACCGTCACGGGTGCGGTCTTTATGAGCGCTCTTACCACAAAGAGTGCAGTGTACCTCATGGCAAGAACCTTTCCAGGCACTGAACTGCTCATATACATCGGGGCCCTGATGACCGCCATACCCATTTTCTACGCGGTTCTTGAGAATGATATCAGGAGGGTTCTCGCCTACAGCCTCATCAACCAGGTCGGGTTCATGATGTGTGGAATCGGAATAGGGACAGCATTGGCGATAAACGGCACTGTCTCCCATGCCTTCTGTCATATCCTGTACAAGGCGCTTCTTTTCATGTCTACCGGGTCTGTGCTCTATATGACAGGAAAGATAAGGTGTACAGACCTGGGCGGTCTGTACAAGACCATGCCGCTGACTTGCCTGTTTTGCATGATAGGTGCAGCATCGATCTCCGCATTTCCTCTCTTTAGCGGCTTTGTAAGTAAGTCCATGATAGTCAGTGCCTCGTCCCATGAAAAACTAGTTGCTGTTTGGCTCATATTGCAGTTTGCCTCAGCAGGCGTTTTTCACCATGCGGGCATAAAAGTGCCTTTCTTCACATTCTTTGGCCATGACTCCGGCATCAGGACGAAAGAACCCCCGCTGAATATGCTCCTCGCCATGGGGATCGCTGCCTTTTTCTGTGTTGCGATTGCAATATTTCCAAAGCCGCTCTACGATATTCTCCCTTACCCGGTTCATTATGTGCCGTACACTGGTGCTCATGTAGTGGGTCAACTGCAGTTGCTGATGTTCGGTGCCCTGGCTTTCTGTCTTCTCATCCTTTCGGGGTACTATCCACCGGAGATGAGAGCTATTAATCTAGACACAGACTGGTTCTACCGCAAGGGAGGACGGCTCTTTAACAACGTCGTGGATACGGTTCTAAACAGGATCAACGCGATTTCCGACCGCCTGATCGCTCGTGCAATTCCCGTATGGCTGGGCCAGTTAAGCAGAACGCCGGTGACTTCTCTGCTTACGCTCTATGTAAAGGCAACGGGGAAGAAGGATCTTGTCATCGAAGATCTTAAGGGGGATACAAGACCGGAGGCGACCACCCTGCTACCCATGGGGGTGCCGGTACTAATAAGCATTGTATTTCTGTTTTCGCTGTTTGTTCTCTTTGTCTTTCTGACGTAGCGAAAGTTGCTTCACTTGTCGGGCATTGAAGAGGTCATGAAGCAAGATATGGTGGGAGAGATTATTTATGGGAAAGACAATACTTGCAGTTGATGATGAGCTTCAGACGAGAGACTTTGTCTCTACCGTGTTGGAAGAAAACGGTTATACTCCCGTATTGGCCGAAAACGGTGAAGAAGCCATGGAGATCATCAGGCAAAACAAGCCGGACCTGGTCATCCTTGATATCATGATGCCAAAGCAAAGCGGCATCAAGATGTATCGAGAGTTAAAGCGTACCGAGTCATTCAAGGACATTCCCGTCATTGTGTGTTCCGGATTGCCCAGGAGAACATACCTCCGGGCGCAGGCAGCCCTGACGGAGACTAGTGGCGAGAGTGTACCGGAACCGGATGCCTATATAGAAAAGCCGGTGACACCGGAACGCCTGGAAGACATCTTAAACAAAATCCTGGGTTAGGGTTCTTTATGCATTCGACGACAGCCACGGAGTAGTCCAGTGAGGAAAGTGGAAAAATTACTTTATGTTACGGACGTCGGACAGCCGAGCTTTGCTGAAGTTGAGGGCTTGCTGGCCCTTCGCGCGATAGGGCTTGATGAAGTCATCCTTTTGGATACAATCAGGGCATATGACTGGGAAACAAGGCTCACCGACCAAGGCATGCGGGCAAAGACACGCACAGTGGATGGGCCTTTGGTGCCTGCCATCGTGGATGCTGCCCATGGAGAGGGCGTTTCACTCATTGCGGCCAACCTGAACAGACGCAGAAGGCTTTTCCGCAGCTCCCTGACAACGGAGCTCGTGAAGGCATCCGACTTACCGGTGCTCATCCTCCCCCAAGATGCTCAGGCACCGGGATCCGGGGAAAGTGACCTGTTTGCTCACCTTATATTTGCCACAGACTGGTCAGCTGTATCGGAGAAGGCCTTGCGTTACCTCCTCAGCCTGGATCTTGAAACGATCACCGAGACTCTGGATATCGTCCACGTCATAGACAAAAAACTGTCTGTAAGAGATATCCGCAGCCTCCAACGCAAGCTCAAGGAATCGCGCAGGTTGTTCACGGATCACGGCATAGATGCCGAGCCCCATGTTTATGCGGGTGAACCGTCAGAGGAAATCATGCTTGCAGCTAAGGACTATGACGCCACCTGCATCGTCATGGGAACGACCGGCAAGTCTGCCCTGAAGAACCTTTGGTCACCAAGTTCCCTCTGTCGGATAACAGAAGCGTCGGTGGTGCCCATCTTGGTCATCCCTTGACATAGGGCAGCATTTTCAAAAAGGAGTATGGAGATGGAAGTCACGTTGTTACTTGAGTCGACAGACAACGCTTTCAGGGTCATGGAGCGGGCGAGGGAGCATGCGGTAGGCCTGTTGGACACAGCCGTTCAGTTTACGGCAGAGCAGACCAGATTTCGTCAAGAAAAAAGGGGGCAGCTCCTGTTTACGGGCACCCAAAAGAGAAAGACCCAATTTCAGAACATTGTCGGGACCACCATTATCTTGCTTGCATTCTGGATGCTGCTATCAGGTAAATTTGACGCATTTCATCTCACGCTTGGGGTCATTTGTTGTGCCCTGACGGCTTACTTGTTCCACGACTTACTATTTGCCAACGTGAGGGTCGGAGACATGCGGGTGATAGCTGCCAGGTTTATTGCCTATATTCCGTGGTTGATTCAACAGATTATATTGGCCAATATCCATGTGGCTTCTCTAGTGCTGCGCCGCAAGATGCCCATAGATCCACAGATCGTGAAGTTCAAAACAAAATTGGAGACCGATATCTCCTGCGTGACCCTGGCAAATTCCATCACCCTCACTCCCGGGACGATCACCATGGACATAAAAGATGGGGTCTTCTATGTTCACGCGGTGAGCCAGAAAGTTGCCAACGAGCTGAATGCCGGTGATATGGAAGACAGAGTGGCTCACATATTCATGGAGGCAGATCATCTGTATGTAGAGGATGTACTTGATGCGGCACGCATATACCAAACACTTCGTACGTGAGTAAGTGGGGTCATCGTGGGCTGTCAATGGTTTGTTATAACTCAAGTCTAGAATCCTTATGAGGGAGAAGAAAACAGAATGATTCAGGAGAGCGATGATGTCATTGTAAAGGCAGTCGCCAGGTTACTTGTACCATTCATAGTGGTCTATGCCCTGTATGTGGTCATGCACGGCCATTACAGCCCCGGGGGCGGCTTTCAGGGGGGAGTGATCTTAGCAGCCAGTTTTGTGTTGTTGGGTGTCAGCCACGGCCTGGAAAAAACCAGGAGGCGGATGTCTGAAAAGGCTGCAATGGTCCTCAGTAGCATCGGGGTGTTGATCTATGGAGGCATAGGAGCCCTCTGCCTGATCCTTGGTGGGAACTATCTCGATTATGCCAAGCTCGGCAAGATCCTTCGGGTGACACCGGCCGAGGCAAGATCACTCGGAATCCTGGGTGTTGAGATTGGCGTCGCCTTGGCAGTCATGGCTGTCATGTGCACCGTCTTCTTTGCCATATTTACAGCAGAAGAATCTCCGGAAGATTACAGGAGCTTAGAATGACACAATTCTTCATGATTATAGGTGTTGGAATGTGCGTCTTGGTATTACTTTGTCTGTACCGTGCCACGTTTGGCCCCACAATCTTAAACAGAGCGGCCGGCATCTCGGCTATCGGCACAAAGACGTTGATTATTTTACTCCTTATGGGTGTTATATACGACAGGATAGACATGTTTATCGACATCAGCATGGTATACGCTCTCTTAAATTTCATAGGGACTGTGGTTTTGGCAAAATACCTTGAGAGGTCGGGAGAAGTGTGATGATAGTCAAAGACGTCTTAGTCATATTGTTTATGCTGGGTGGTTTCTTCTTGTTCTTCACAGCCACCCTGGGTCTGCTGCGTTTACCTGATTTCTTCACAAGGCTTCACGCTACCGGAAAAGGAGATACCTTAGCGGCCCTTTGGTTCCTGGTGGCACTTGCCGTACACCACGGGTTTTCGTTAACCAGCGCAAAGATCGTCTTTATTGCTGTCTTTCTATTTCTGGCTCAACCCACAGCCACCCACGCTATTTCAAGGGCAGCCTTTAGATGTGGGGTTCGGCCTTGGACATTAGAGCGCGCAGTTTTGCTCGACGAGGACACCGTGGAACAAGGAGGCGAAAAATGATCCTGCCGTTCGATTTGATACTGGTTCTCTTTGTCTACATATGTGCCATTGCCGCCATAACCATAAAAGATCTTCTCAGCGCGGTCGTCATTCTTGGCGCCTACAGCTTCTTCATGTGCCTGCTTTGGGCTCAAATGGCCGCTATCGATGTTGCCTTCACAGAGGCCTCTGTGAGTGCAGGTATCGGAACGGTGCTGATGATTGGAGCCGTGAGCAAAACAAAAAGGAGGTCCAACGATTGAAGATTCTAAGCATTATTGCCGGAGTGCTCATGGGGGCGGCACTTGTATACGGGTCCCTCGATATGCCCAAGTGGGGCGACCCTCATTCTCCCGCTTCCACGCATGTGTCTCCCTATTACCTCCAGCACAGCATAGAGCATACAGCGACCCCCAATGTGGTCACCTCGGTGCTTGCTGACTATAGGGGTTATGACACGCTCGGGGAGACGACGGTAGTCTTCACCGCTGGAATGGCGTGCCTGTTCTTGTTGGGAAAAGGCCGTAAGAGACAGGGGAAGTGAAATGTTTGAATTCATAGTCAACTACTACAACTATTGGATGTACATAGGTCTGATGATGATCGGCTTCTATGCCATGATGGCAAAGAGGAACTTGGTGAAAAAGATCATCGGCATGAACATATTTCAATCCGCTATCATATTCTTCTACATCTCCACGTCTGTCAAGAAGGGGGGCGCGACTGTCCCCATCCTGGAGTATGCCCATGGCCATGCGACTCACGGCATTGAGCATGGGGCAAATGCCATTGACGTGATGCAATATGCCAATCCTTTGCCGCATGTGCTCATGCTCACAGCCATTGTGGTGATGGTCGCCACACTGGGTGTCGCACTAGCCGTAGTTATTCTGATCTACAGGAGATATGGCACACTGGAGGAAGACGAAATCATGAAGTTGGTGCGAAGAGGTTGATGTGATGACAGCACAGATCCCCGTTTTTATTGTCGTTATTCCTTTGTTATGTTCGTTCCTTACCCCGCTTGTAGGACTGTGGAGAAAGGACCTCTGCTATTATTGGTCAGTTCTCGCCCTTTCACTGTGCAGCCTGGCATCGATTGACACCCTGTTTGCCGTAATACAGGGTGGCCCCATACACTATCGTATGGGAGGCTGGGCTCCCCCGTTTGGGATAGAATACGTCATCGATCACCTGAACGCTATGATGTTGGTTGTCGTGTCTGCGATCAGCCTGATCGTAGCGATATATTCCAAACGCAGCGTTGAACAGGAATTGCCTGACCGGGCCGTGTACTTCTATACCATATTCCTTCTGCAGGTGACCGGCTTCGTGGGGATCGTAATAACCGGTGATCTCTTTAACCTGTACGTCTTCTTAGAAGTCGCCTCTCTGGCCGGATATGCCCTTGTTGCCGTTGGCGAGGACGGCGCGCCCCTGGCCACCTTTAGATATATCGTCATGGGTACCATTGGCGCCTGTTTCTACCTGTTGGGAGTCGGCTATATCTACGTGAGTACGGGTTCTCTCAATATGGCTGATGTGTATCAAATCCTGCCGGACCTGTATCATTCAAAGGTTGTCCTTACCGCCGTTGCGTTCCTGCTTGCAGGGTTGGCCGTGAAGATGGCCCTTTTCCCTGTCCATGTTTGGCTGCCGGACGCCTACACAAAAGCCCCTTCAGCCGCAAGCGCCCTGATCGCCCCTTTGATGACCAAGATATCACTCTACGTCATGATCAGGGTACTTTTTACCGTGTTCAAGCCGGCGTTGTTCATAGATCTGCTTCCGGTCGCCGACATCATGGTCTGGGCAGGTGTGATTGCCATTTTGGGCGGCGCAACCATGGCCCTTGCCCAGACTGATCTCAAAAGAATGCTGTGCTATATTGTGGTCGCTGAGGTCGGATACATTGTCGGCGGCGTGGGATTGGCCAATGCAACAGCGATCAAGGGGGCGATTCTCCACATCCTGAATGACGCGGTGATGACTGTTGGGCTTTTTACGGTTGCCGGCATTGTCGCGTATAAGACGGGCCGTCACGACCTATCTGACTGTAAAGACCTCTTCAGGAAAATGCCTTTCACGATGGCTGCTTTTGTGGTCGGCGCTTTGTCCATCATTGGTGTCCCGCCCACCTGCGGTTTCTTCAGCAAGTGGTATCTTATCCATGGAGCCGTGATAGCCCAGCATTGGGCATTTCTGGTGGCATTACTCCTGTCCAGTCTGGTCAGTGTGGTCCTTTTCTTTCGTATTATTGAAATCGGATATGTTTTCCAGGCTTCTCACGGGGAACATGCAAACGGTGCCGAACACACCGCGATTGATGAAGCCCCTCTCAGCATGCTGGTTCCTACTATCGCAATAGCCGTGGCCATTATTCTGATCGGTCTTTACAATCAGACAATCCTGTCAAACATAATCGACTTTGCTGTGCCAAAGTTGTAACCTTTAACTATAACCTATCTCAAGAATAAGGTTAGGGTTCAAGGCCCCGCCTAACGGCGGGACTTCGGATCTATTCATAAGATAAAGGTTCTCAGCAAACGCGGAACGGTGAAAAAGCGGAGCATACACGATAGTATGTGAGCATTTTGAACCGTTTCGGAACGCCGCCATGGGCACTTAGATTGTTTTTGAGATGGGTTCTAGTGTCGAAACGCAGTTGTAGAGCAGGCAGCCGCGCCAGCCCCAAGAGAGGCGGGAACGCAGTGGTTTATCTTTGAAACACGCTATTTGACTATAGACCACTGAGTGCCGAACAGCCCGGGATCTCCCGATAAGCTTTTCTGCTTGTGATAGGAAGATAGTGCCATGTCAAAGATCATGATCATTGACGATGAAGAGAGTATCAGGAAGGTCCTGAAGATCTCTCTGTCCCACAAGGGCTATGAAGTGATAACCGCGGAGGACGGCAAACAGGGAATAGAACTATTCCAGCGAGAACGACCCACTATCGTGTTAACCGATATAAAGATGCCCGGCATGGACGGCATTGAGGTGCTGAGAAGGATTAAAGAGATCAACCCCGAAGCCGAGGTAATCGTAATTACCGGGCACGGAGATATGGATATGGCCATCCAGTCACTGCAACTTGACGCCTCCGATTTCATTACCAAGCCTATTGTCGATCAAGCTTTATCGGTTGCCTTGACCCGAGCTATGGAAAGGATGGATATCAGAAGGAAACTGAAGGAATACACAGAGAATCTGAAAGACAAGGTAAAGGAAGCAACAGCGGAGCTGAGAGAGAGGTACGAGTTTGAGGGCAACCTGATCCGGCATTCCATCGACGGTATCGTCGCCACCGATAAAGATGAAAACATAGTTACCTTTAATCAAGGCGCTGAGAGAATATTTGGACATTCTAAGGATGAAGTCGTGGGGAAGGTGGATATTTCGAGTCTTTATCCACCGGAGATGGCCCAAGAAATCAGACAGAGTCTTTATAGCAAAGAACGCGAAAGAGAGGGAATGAGCGGCTGGCAGGAAACTCTCGTTTTAGGGAAAGGCGGTGACAGTATACCGGTAAGGTTTTCAGGAGGCGTACTCCATCGAAATGGCGAGGTAATTGGCAGCGTGGCTTTCTTTCACGATTTAAGAGAGATAAAGCGACTGGAAGGCGCACTGGTCAAGTCAGAACGGTTGGCTGCCACCGGGCAAACCGTGGCTGGTCTTGCCGACTGCATCAAGAACTTCTTGTTCGGTCTTGAGGGAGGAGTCTATGTAGTCGACAAGGGACTAAAAAAGGATGACATGCGTAAACTCAGCACCGGCTGGGATACAGTGCAAAGTAATATTGGTAAAATCTCCAATCTGGTGCTGGATCTCATCAGCTACTCGAATGAAGATAGGCCTAAACGCGAAATATGCTCACCCAATGTCATTGCAGATGAGGTGTGTGGGCTTATGGAGTCGAAGGCAAAGGAATACGGCATAGAGATTGACAGGGATGTTGATTCAAATATTGGTGAGGTATACTTGGACGCCAAAGGCATTCATCGCTGTCTGCTTAACCTGGTCTCTAACGCCATTGACGCCTGTATCTCTGATGAGGCGGAGGGTAAGGATCACCTGGTACGAGTGACCACTGGCCTTGAAAGTGATGGAGTGCTTACATTTAAGGTTTCTGACAATGGTTGCGGTATGGATGAGGAAGTGAGAAAGAAAATGTTTACCAGCTTTTTCAGCACCAAGGGCTCAAAAGGTACCGGCTTGGGCCTGCTGGTCACCCAGAAGATAGTACACGAGCACGGGGGGACCATAACTGTGGATCTTGAGCGTGGAAAGAGGTCCCTTTTTACCATCTGGCTGCCTCGTGAATCCGAGGTAACATAGTGTTGTGTCTCATAAGTCTGTTCAAAAAGTATGGCTTCGCCATCAAGCCATTTTCCTTACTCCGTGACCATTTTCGGGACGCAACACTAGCGGAAAATACTATGAGGATAGTAGTGCGATGAACTTCAATCGTGCTCAACTTGAAGACGAACAAGATGCCTTGAAGGATCTCATCACGCATCTTGCCTGCTCGGTGTCTCATCTCCCAGAAGTTAAGCTTCAGAAGCTGATCTATATTGCCCAGCTGTACCATTATTCAAATTATGGCGATCTTTTGAACAAGACTCGTTTCTTCAGTCTTAGTTATGGTCCGCATGCCCCAACTATTAGATTGGCGATCAAGGAGCAACTTGAAAGCAATGCCATACACTTGGAGGAATCTCGTACATCCACGGATCCAGTATATTCAAATGTTTGCATGATCATTAAATCTCGTGAACCCGGGTACAATAGGTTGTCTGATCGATGTTTGAATACCATGACAGAAGTAATAAAAGATTGGGGAGACGAGAGTTTTGAACACATACTTGACTACACTACCAGGACTATTCCGTTCCTTTCGACTACATACAGGGAACACATCGATTTGACCTTGACCCGGCCAATACGTGGTTTCAAGACTGCCTTGTCATTGCCGGAAAGAGCCTGGATACATAAGTTTATTGAGGCACCCGAGGAGACTGTTGGTCAGGATAGTGCTCATAGTGAATCCTGCCCTATATCCATTAATGAGGTGGCAGAGATATATCTCGCCCTGTGCGGTGACCTCCCCGAGGGAACCCCTTCTCGAGAACATCTGGGATTCAACGCCCCGGCGGTCGTGGCAGCTTTGGGCACTGTGGATGAAAGAACTCAACA
>JAQYVR010000226.1 GCA_030145395.1 Desulfobacteria bacterium | reverse complement strand
ATCCTCTTGATATGAATCAGTTAGGGCTTTTCAACCGGGAACTGTGAACGCTGAACCTAGAGAACAATAAATGATCCAACTAACGCATGTTTCAAAGACATTTGATGATGGCCGCTCTTTTGCAGTCAAGGATCTTTCTTTCCATGTGGATGAAGGTGAGACCCTGGTCCTGTTGGGCTCTTCCGGCTGCGGCAAAACCACGACCCTGAAAATGATGAACCGTTTAATTGAAACCTCTTCCGGTACTGTTGAGGTAAACGGAAAGGACATCAAAGACCAGGAGCCTGTAGACCTGCGCCGGCGCATGGGCTACGTGTTTCAGGAGATCGGGCTCTTTCCCCATATGACCATTGAGCAGAATGTGGAAATGGTTCCCAGGCTCCTCGGCTGGACCGCTGATAAACAACGAAGGCGTACCCACGAACTTCTGGAACTCGTGGGTCTGGCCCCCAAAGATTATGCTGAACGGTTTCCGGATGAACTCTCAGGGGGGCAGCAGCAACGGGCAGGGGTGGCACGCGCCCTGGCAGCAGACCCTCCTTATTTGCTTATGGATGAGCCTTTCGGGGCATTGGATGCCCTTACCCGCGAAATCCTTCAGCAGGAATTGATAAATCTGAAAAAAAGACTCAAAAAGACCATTGTATTTGTAACTCACGACATCTTTGAGGCACTCCTCTTAGGCGACCGTATCGCCATCCTCCACCAGGGAAGGCTCCAGCAGATCGGCACAAAAAAAGAAGTTCTGGCCAAGCCGGCTACGGAATTCGTTCGAGATCTTTTTGCCAAACCGGCCCGGCAGCTGGCCTTTGTCAAGGATAGCCTGTGATGGGACCTGATTCCATGATACTGTATATTACCGACCGGCTGCCCGAACTCTGGCTGCGTACCGGGGAACACCTCTTACTGACCGGTTGTTCCACAATGGCTGCGCTTTTCATAGGCATCCCTTTGGGCATCCTTGTGTTTCGGAACTCCTGGATTCGAAGTCCTGTCATGGGTGTAATCGGCACCCTTCAAACCATACCGAGCCTGGCCATGCTGGCCTTCCTGCTGGCCTTGTTGAATAAGATCGGCGCTGCGCCCGCCCTCATCGCCCTGACCCTCTATGCGCTACTGCCTATTGTAAGAAATACCCTTACAGGTCTTGAGGGGGTGTCCCCTCAATTGATGGAAGCGGCCAGGGGCATTGGGATGACAGAATATCAGCAGCTCAGAATAGTCCGCATACCACTGGCCACCCCGGTTATGATTGCCGGCATCAGGACTGCCGCAGTCGTAGGCGTAGGCATCGCTACCCTGTCCGCCTTTATCGGCGCCGGAGGACTGGGGCAGTTCATCAATAGAGGACTCGCCCTGTCCGACACAAGGCTCATTCTTCTGGGAGCTGTTCCTTCTGCCATACTGGCGCTGCTTGTAGATTTTTCTATCGGAGGCTTTGAGTGGGGGCTGCGGCCTGAAAGAAAAAGAGATAGGAAAGGTTCCCTTAAGGCCCTTATTAGGCCTGTGGCGTTCATGATGCCTTTTATATTGATCCTGGCAGGTGTGGCTTCTTATTTTATAACGCCGTCTATCCAGTCCGGGCCCGCAATTGCATCGGGAAACAGAACCCAATCAATCCGGATCGGATCCAAAAACTTTACCGAGCAGGTGATACTCGGCGAAATAATGGCGCAACTCATTGAAGCAAGGACAGATCATGCTGTGGAACGTCGTTTCAACCTGGGAGGCACCATGATCTGTCACGGAGCGCTTGTTAACGGAGAGATCGACCTTTATGCTGAATACACGGGAACCGGTCTGATCGCCATACTCAAAGAGCCGGTGATATCAGAACCGGAAGATGCGTTTCAGGTTGTTGCAAGCATCTATCATGAGCGATTCGGTATCCGGTGGCTCAGACCTTTCGGCTTCAACAATACGTACACCATTACAGTTCGCGCAAACGATGCCAAAAGCAAAGGATGGAAGAGGATCTCCGATCTTAAAAAGGAATCCCCGAATCTTCGAGCCGGGTTTACGGCCGAGTTCGCAGAAAGACCGGATGGTTATCCGGGACTTCGCAATGCTTATGGTCTGAAGTTTGGAAAAACCCGCGATCTTGACCCTTCTCTTATGTATCAGGCCGTGTCCAAAGGGGAAGTGGATGTGATCTGTGCCTTTGCCACAGACGGCCGTATTGCATTGTACAACCTAAGGCCCCTTGAGGATGATCGAAATTTCTTTCCTCCTTACTATGCGGCACCCATCATAAGAGAAGAAACTGTGCAGAATTATCCGGAAGTTGGTAATGCCTTATCCCTCATTGGAGGTCTTATTGATGATGCCCATATGCAGCGCCTGAATTTTGAAGTTGACGGAAAAGGGCAGAGCCCAACCCATGTAGCAAAAATGTTTTTAAGAAGCAAGGGCCTGATATAGAGATATCCAAGTCCATAATGAACCTGGTAAAGGGACCTCGTTTCATGTTCTGTTTCTCGTTAGTGAAATTAGGGTTTTTCTCCCAATTAGTTAGGAGAAAGGGTCCAAGGGATCCAGGATTCAAGGGTTCCCCGTGAAAGTCAACGGGATCTTCCACAAGCTATTTGTTTTCCAAGGATTTGATCATCGCTTTCATAGCCTAGTAAGAGAT
>JAQYVR010000171.1 GCA_030145395.1 Desulfobacteria bacterium | reverse complement strand
GGGATCTTGATCAGGCAGTCAACTATGGAGAGTTAGCACTCCAGAAGGCTCCAACGCTTGCAGACAGAATGTGGGCACAGGGATTCCTTGGGTGGGCCAGGTGCCGAAGAGGGCAGCCGAGCAAGGGAGTTGAGGCCTTGGCCTCGCTCGTCGAGGTGTCTCGGGCTGGAGGTCATATAGTATCAGTACTTCTGTTTACCCCATACTTAACCGAAGGGTATTGGCTGGCGGGGCAGCACAACAAGGCAAGGAAGATAGCCGAAGAGCTTCTGGAAATCGCCGAACGATGTGGCGCGCAGTACTATATTGGGTGGGCCAAGCGTCTCCTCGGCGAGGTCGCCCTCAAAACCAACCCAGACGAGGCAGCACCTCATTTTGAGAAAGCCATCGCAGTTTTTCGAGAAACCGGGGCCGAAAACGAACTGGCCCTCGCCTACTCAGGCATGGGCCGCTACCACAAGCAGCAGGGGAACACGGAACAGGCCCGCGAGTACCTGACCAAGGCTCTGGAGATCTTCGAGCGGCTAGGGACGCTGCTTGAGCCGGACAAGGTGAGGAAGGAATTGGCTGACTTGGGAGATTAGAGGTAGGAGTCCTGACGCCGAATGAGAGACAAACATAGAAGCAGAACCGCAGAAGTTGCTGCCGGTGCTCGGGCGTGGCATCTCCTTCACGAAACCCCCATCGTCTTTCGGGATCCCTTTGCGATCCAATTTACGCCTCGCACTTGGCAGGTGATCCTCAAGAGTCCGGTGCTTAACTGGCTGATGCTTGCCAGCAAGACCTTCGACTGGGTATATCCACTCAGGGCTGAGATCCTGGGACGAGCCCGGTTCACAGAGGAACAGTTAGAGAAAGCGATAAAGGCTGGAATCGATCAATATGTACTGCTCGGCACAGGGTTAGATTCGTTCGCCTTGCGTCGAAAAGACCTACCTTCTAGCTTCAAGGTTTATGAGTTGGACCACCCAGCGAGCCAGACGGCAAAGCGTTCCCGGCTTGCCAAATTGAATATTGATATGCCAAAGAACCTTGAATTTGTCCCGATTGACTTTGAGAAAGAGAGTGTGGCTGATGCCTTGGCCAGATCCTCTTACTCGAAGGAACGGCCCTGCTTCTTCTCCTGGTTGGGCGTCACGATGTACCTCACACGAGAGGCGATCTTCAGCACCCTCAGGTCGATTGCAGCGTACGCCAAGCCCAACTCCGAAATTGTTTTCGACTATATGATCCCAAAGGAATTTCTCGATCCTTTTGATATGCAGATGATGATGAAGATCGAACGCTTTGTGGCTCGTCGTGGGGAGCCTTTGGTGTCAAGTTTTGATCCTCATACGCTCCCACATGAAGTATGTGACTTACGGTTTGAGTTGGTAGAACATTTGCCGCCAACGGAACAACAGAAGCGATACTTTGCAGACCGCAGCGATGATCTTCGTCCAGCATCTTTCTACTATTTTATTCATTTCCGCTTGGTTGAATGAGACCTTATCCCCACGCATTCAGGAGACCGAGAATGGCTGGTCTTGAAGGAATAGCCCCCAAAGACATAAAAGAGTTCCTGGGTAAGAGCTGGCTAACTCACGACGGCATGTGGTTCTTCAACGTCTATCAGGAATACGGAATCGATATTGCCAATAAACTCAACAGGGCAGCGATCCAGTCCATGGCACCCTTTGAAGTGGGCAGATGCAGGAAGCTCATGGGAACCGACAAGAATAAACTGGAAACTTTTGCTGAGGTCAAAGAGTTCATGGACGGCTCATTCCAGGCTATCTTACCGGAATCCGTACTCTCAGCTTCAAGTTTCACAGCTCCTACAAGAAACATGATTCAATGGGCATGGGAAGACGGGAAGTGCTTTGCGTATGAAGGGATGAAGAGGCTTGGACTTGAAGACAAGTATGTGTGCGGGGTCATCTACCGCATTGAGTGCTGGCTGGATTGCTTGCAGGTTCCTTATATGGTCAACCCTAAGCTTGACCTTTGTATCATGGCTCAGACTGGCAGGTGTAAGGGGGAATTCGCTTTTGACTTCGAAGACTGAGCACAAGTCACTCTGCTACCTATAAGGAGGACGTAATTATGTCAGAGAATTTACACCCACAGAGCAAATACACCATAACTCAGGAGCAATATGATCGCCAAATGGCTTTCATAGATTCAATTAGATTAACGACAGAAGAGCAATTTATCGCCAAAGCCCTTGAGCTGTCCGCAAAAGGAAATAGCGAAGGTGGTATAAGCTGGGGAACCATACTTGAGGATACTGCCGAAAAACATCCAACAAGAATCGCTATAAAATGGGATGACGATGATCTCCTGTACGACTACGAACCGGTAATCACGCAGAACATACGCTATAAGGAATTGAATGAACTAGTCAATCAATACGCCAACTATTTCATCTCACAGGGACTAAAGACAGGCGATATTGTCTGCATTCTTTTTGACAACAGAATGGAACTATGTGCAGTGAATCTGGCCGTTGCAAAGGTTGGTGCGGTCTCGTGCTTGATGAACACAAACTGGCCCCCTCGAATGCTGACTCATGGATTCAATCTTAACCCTGGAAGAATGTTGATTGTAGGTGAAGAGCACATCGATAAATTCCAGCAGAAGAAATCCACGATCACCCCCGTGCAGGAACAGCAGTTCTTCTATATGAAAGACAAAGGAGAAACAAGTGCACCCAAAGTTTTCATTGACTTAAAGGAAGCAGCAAGAGATTTCCCTTTGGATAATCCTCCGACAAGTGCCAAAGTCGAGTTCAATTCGTCTTGCTTCCTGATATTCACTTCAGGCACAACTGGCGGGATGCCAAAAGCAGCGATCCTAACTCACCGTAGCATGGTTGCACCTGCGTTTGTCTTTTCCGAGATGCTCGATTTGCAGCCGAGCGATACGGTCTATATTCCTCTCCCACTATACCACGTCACCGCATTGTTGGGAGCGTGGGCACCAGCCATGTATAGGGGCGCAGCGATAGCTATAAGAAGAAAGTTCAGTGCTTCCCGCTTTTGGAACGATACAAGGAAATTCCACGCCAGAAAATTTGGCTATGTTGGGGATCTGTGTCAATACCTCATGAACCAGCCCGAGAAACCCAATGACGCTGCTAACCCTGTGGAAGCAATCTTTGGTAATGGCCTTCGTCCCGAAATATGGAAGGCTTTTAAGAAACGCTTTGATATTCCGAAGGTCTTGGAGTTTTATGGAGCTAGTGAATCGAGGAATGCGTTTATTAATGAATATAACTTCGACTGCACTGTCGGGTTCTCTCCTTTCCCAAACGAGATTGTTAAGCATGATCCTGAAACCCAGGAACCTGTGAGGGGTAAGGACGGATTTTTGGAGAGAGTTGAAGTAGGCGACGAAGGACTATGCCTTTTTGAGATTTCGGAATTCATGCCTTTTCATGGGTATACGAGTAAAGAGGAAACGGAGAAGAAGATTATGCGTGATGCGTTCACGAAGGGAGATGCTTGGTTTAATACGGGCGATCTGTTGAGGGACATTGGATTTGGTCATCGCCAGTTTGTTGACCGCCTTGGGGACACATTTCGTTGGCACGGTGAGAATGTATCAACAACCGAGGTCGAATCTATCGCCTCCGAATTTCATCAGGTACACATCTCTGCTGCCTATGGCGTGAAGATACCGATGATGGATGGCCGTGCAGGTATGCTTTCGGTAGCCACACTAAATACAAAGCCCGAGGATTTCGATTTGGGTGGGTTCACCAAGACTCTACTAAATGGCCTTGCAAAGTTCGCAGTGCCCAAGCTCCTGAGAATTACATCAGAGCTGCCAACAACCGGAACAATGAAAATAATGAAAGGTCCCTTGAAGAAGGAGGGGTTCGATATCAATACAATCACTGACCCGCTGTATGTACTTCTCCCTGGCGAGTCGAAGTTCATTCCTCTGACCGAGGAAATCTATAAGAATATCACTGAGGGGAAGTACCGGTTTTAGACATCTCCGGCTGTTATTTAAGCTTCAATCCGACAGCATACTTTTACCCTTGCGTTATCGGTTAACGGATGACGCAGAGTTAACCTTTATATCGTCTGTTTGGCATAGTCGCCTGGTCCAAGAAACAGCGCAATCCTCACTGACCCGCTTTCATGGTTATGTTTGTTGTGTTTCCCTTAATTTATGATGATCTGGT
>JAQYVR010000149.1 GCA_030145395.1 Desulfobacteria bacterium | reverse complement strand
ACACCAACAAAACCCCGAATATGGAGCGCATTACCAGGGCTTACGAAGACCAAACCATAGAGCATATTATCAGGGATGCTCTCAGAGGCACAAACTACACCCTGGTGTGGCATTACGGCAAAAACCAGCTCGAATCCATTGGCATTTGTTTCTTTGGTGCTGGCAGCGGCACATCTAAAAAACTGTCCACCAACAGACAGTCTGGGTCGAACAATCGGGTTGCCCGCGGGGACCGTACTCCAAGGCCCCCGAGTTATCGAAGACAAGGCCGCCAACCGAAAAAAGCTCTTCCCAGGAGTTTAGCTGCAGGCAAGTCTAAATCCAGGTCTGTTGCCAAAGATAAGAGCGAGGACGTAGATGATGATGAGGATGAAGACATGGATGAGGAGGAGGATGAGGATGATGAGTAATGAATCTTCTCCGTAGTCACAACCCGTCGGATTTCGATTTTGATGACACGAATACTGTTTCTCTGAGAACTACCCCATCAAGTTAAATTCATTGACAAACCAGTCCGGCAAATGCCTCCTGTGTTTCAGGTTCCGGTAAACAAGAAGAGACAGCGATTGGACCCCCGTGTAAACCTGCGAGCAATAATCTGCCTCATAAGTTGCCATGCCATCCCCAATCCTGCACAGCTCGGGATCGGAAAACACCATGTACATCCTGCATAAAAGGGGCCTGGCCTCGTAAATCATGCATGCGCCTTGTTCAGACAGGAAAGGACACGGCATGTGGGCTTCAAAGTAACTAGCCTGGAGATCGTTGTCGTATTTCCGGTTTCCTGTCACAGGAGGGGGGTAATGCTGCCTGTTCTTCTTTATTCTTGAGACAAGACTCATCATGGCAGAATGATCAGGGTGCTTTTCGATAGACCTGCGCACCATTTCCGCCTCGACAGGTGTCGTTTCAATAATATGATGGCAACATGGCGTACACCCTTTCTGGCACGGACTGTTTTGGGCAAACGGCGCCACGCTCTTTGCCAGCAGTTCGTAGACGGTTCCCAACTTCTCCGTGGCCTTTTCGATGTGGAGCATCTCCCCATCGTCATACAACGCTGATATCTCATCGGAGAGGAATCTAAGCAGATTCTCAATCGCCCGGTTTGTTTCCTCTACGTTGAAGATGACCCTCTTCCCTTCGCACTCAAACAAGCCGTAGCTGATCCCCTGCCCAAGGCAGCAATCCCCATATTTCTCTCCGCTTCCACAGGGACAGATATCCTGTCCTGCTATGACTGTTGCTTCAATATCCATTCTGATTCCTACACGGTTGACTCACCGCAGAAACGCAAAGAGCACATAATTAATGATAGTCTCTCACAGAGCTCTCAGAGAACACAGAGGTTTAACTGAAATAGCTCTCGCTATTCCAGTTCACTAATCTCTTTCTTAACCAGCTCGATCACCTTAGGAATTTGGGCCTCTATCTCCGGCGAAAGCTCCATGCTTGCGCTTTCCATATCCTTGGGCTCAATCCCGATGATGACAATATCCGGCTTTTCAATCTCAAACAGATCCGCTAACTTAAACACATCGGTCATGTCTATGTCGTGCAGTGACACTCGGGACTTGGGGATATCTTCAATGTCATCGATTGTCATTCGGTAAAGGGTACCAGGGGGCCCTCCGCCCTTAACTGTGTCAACAATGATCACCTTCTTGCGCCCTTCAATATCATCCAGGAGGTCAAGACCCATGGTCCCCCCGTCCACGACCTCAACGTGGGACGGCAGATCCATCTCCTGCATTCTCTGGGCCACGTGGACCCCTACCCCTTCATCCGTCAACACCAAGTTGCCAACACCTAACACCAGAATCGGTTTCTTCTCTACCATCCCTCACCCCGCATCGCATTGCTAAGTAACTCGCATCTATTCATTCGCTTATCCAAGTACAGAAGACAGAAGGTTCACCGCCCGTTCGTTTCACTCACTCGAGCCGCAGAGCGCGCAAAGTCTTGGCTTGTCTCTCGCAGAGCTCTCGAGAACACAGAGTTTCTTGATCAGATTTGCTGAGAGGGCAAATCTGATCAAAGTGCTATCCCGCTCCCGCGGGAGATCCTCGTCGTACCTCCCGACAACTGATTTGCCGTTCAACTTACGTGATGGTAGGTCCATTGGCCATAAGCATTTTCCGCCAACGGCGGACGGAACGTTTCGTGTGATTCCTCCTCTCAAGGAATCAGACAAATTATTTATCTCATCTCCGCGGCCTCCGCGAGCTCGAGCGATAGCGGGCGAGAGACCCCTTCTCTGCATTCTCCGCGTCTCGAACGAGTGTAGCGAGTGGGCGGTGAAAGTCCGTCATAATTCACTACAAGTCAAACTCTTTCACAAACCAGTCGGGGAAGTGTCTGTTGTAGTTGAACTTCGGATACACAAGGACCGACAGGCAATTCAGCGCCAGTTCGACCTGCAGGAAGTACTCTGCTTCGTAACTGGCAGTTGCGGCCATCTTTTTACACTGCATAGGATCAGAAAACACAACATGTTTCCTGCAGTTTATGGGTCTCACTTCATAAATCGTGCACAACCCTTCTGAGGACAAAAAAGGGCATGGCGTGTTCAACGCAAAGTGCTTCTCAACCAGGGCATCTGGAAATTCCCCATCCATACTCACTGAATCAGGATAGTGGCGCTTTGCTTCCTTGATCTTCTTCAAAACGTGCAATCTCTCCTCTTCATCAAAGTGCTCTTCCATGTATCGACGGACCATCTCGGCTTCAATTGCGGCCGAGTCGACAATCAGATAACAACACGCGTTGCATCCTTTCTCGCACGAGCTCCCACGAACAAAAGGCTCCAGGGCCTTGTCGGTCAGTTCATAAATGGTCCTTAAATCTCTCAGGGCTTTCTCCTTATCGATGGGTGCCCCTTGATCATGGACCAAGTTCAGTACATTCTCTGAACAGAAACGCACCAGCTCTTCAATCTGCTGCTCTGTCTCATCCACATCAAAGAGAATTCTCTTGCCTTCGTATTCAATCAGGCCGAATGTGCGCCCTTCCCTTACACAACAGTCCTTGTATGGCTTCTCACTGCCACAAGGGCACAACGCCTCGCCTTCGATTTCCACTGCCCTAATCTCCATCTAAGACTCCTGCTGTTATCTTACAACAATGAACTCATATCATCAAGACTCATGATTATGAAATCGCAGACCCGGCCTTCGCATAAAGCTACGGGCCCTTCTGCAAGTCACAAAAAAAGGGGCCTTGAAAAAGGCCCCTTTTGTTAGAGGTTTCAATCTTATGTGGCCAGCCAAAGGCCGACCCCTAAGGGCCAGCCTTGACTGATCGTTGATTTACGGAAGAGCTTCCAGACTGCCCTTAAACTTCTTCTCCTTCTTTGCGTTAAACACGTGAACCGTGCAAGCGCAGCAGAAGTCAAAGGAGTGGACCACCCTCAGGACCTCGATGGGTTCCGCATCGGCCACCACAGGTGTGCCAAGAATGGCTTGCTCTGCCGGGCCAGGAACGTCATTGTGATCCTTGGGGTTGATGTTCCACGTGGTCGGCGTAATGATCTGGTAGTTGCTCACTTTGCCTCTGAATCTCTTAAAGGCAGCTGACTTGTTCGGCTTACCAATCTTGATCCAGTGGCCCAAAGCGCCCCTTGGCGCCTCGGTCAGACCCGCGCCCTTGGCTCTGTTCTTGGGAATTTTCGCCGTTCTGGCAGCGCCCCAGGCAAAGGAGAGCTCCTTGTTGGACGGGTTAGCAGGATTAATCTTGCTGAACCAGCCCATCATCTGCATCCCCACGTAGTACGTCTCAAGGGACCTGCATGCGACCCGATCGAGCGTCGCATCACCACAGTAGTCATTCCCAAACGCATTGGTCACTGCACCGAGATGCACAGCATTCGGCGGCAGATAGAAGACCGGGCTGCCGGGTATCACTGTCTGCGCCCAGGCCAAATGGGCTGTCAGGTTCGTCCCCCATGCTGGCATTACGCCCACGGCACCAAGGACTGAATCCACATCCGAAAGCATCCCCGGATAGTAGAGTCCCACTTTTCCTTGGTCTACAAGGACTACCTGACCCGCTGTTGCAGGGCCACCGTTGATGATGCTCGCATTGGAGACCATTCTGGCATACGGGCCGACCTCGTAAGGCACATAGTCATCCGCTCCGCCTTCAGCAGTGGTCTGCAAATACCGAGGCGCCTTGGCATAGGTGTAGGCGGCAGCCTTTCCTGAGAAAGGCAGCGCTTTGGTCCTGCCTGCCCACATGTGGCGTCCAACAGTGTCCCCCTTCGTGTCATCGTAGAAGGAGTGCTTCGTAAACTCCCTGGCGTCCATGTGTGTCGCCGGAAGGTGCGTGTAGGTGTACGGCGTCGCTACACCATTTGGAACTATAGGTGTATGCACGCGTCCCCTGGTAATGAGCCTCTTGTCAGGGTAAGACAGAGCGTCGATACCCTCTCCGTCAGCGCCTTCAAAGATACCCCAGGCCAGGGTGCGGCCATAGCTTGAGCCAAGCCAGAAGTACTCTGGGAAGGCATGAGCCGCCAACACCGTGTCAAAGAGGTAGTTGCCGCTGACATTGGTCCAGGTGGCACCAGCGCCAGGAACGCCAGCTACTGCCCAAGCAGGCAGATCGCCAGGCGAGAAACCGCCATTTGCCCAGGTCCAGAAGTTACTCGGCTTCCCAATGAAGCCAAGGAGACTCTCTGGATGGGGGTTGGAGATACTCAGTGTGGACGTACCGCCGCCGCTGCCATCAGCTGCAGCACCGTCTGCGGCCGGATCGAACGCGGGCCCGCCGTACATGATTTCATGCATCTTCTGCACGACGGCTGCATCCGCGCCACCGGGTGCGGGATCATATGACTTGGTGGTCACACATCCAGGCGTGTAGGAAGACGCCTGCGGCATCTTGCCGGTAAAGAGTGCCCCGATCTGCTGGGCCATGCGCCGGAACTTCAAAGCGCGCACGTACTGGCCAGCAAGATAGGCTGTAAGGTCGCCAAGTACCGGAGGCAGCGTGGAGGCATTCCAGTCAATACCGGGAATCCCCAATGGGGCACCATTCGCCCCGCCACTGTTTTTATAGGTTGAGGTACCGTAATTAAGTGCATTGACCGAGTACGCCGGCGCTCCGAGGCCACCAGTCTGCAGCACAGGGTCAATACCTCTGGCATAGTAGTTACTGTCATAGTTCGGAGCCAGGAACCCTTTCGGGATCAGACCCGTGCCATTCACATCCACATAATCCAGAGCCAACAAATGGTAGAAATGGAGAATGTGGGACATGAGATAGTTACAGCCCATACCCAGGTTTCTGAGGAGACGCCCGTTGTCCGGTACGTCTTCTGTTAAAGTGGCCTTGACTCCGCCTTTGTAGCCGGTCTCATTCGTATGACTGTAGTCGACCTTGAACCCGAAGGCCTCACCAACTGCTTTATGGCTCGCCGAGCCATGTGTAATAGGTCAGACGCCTCAGGTTCGGGGGGCGATGATCGGCGCGTCCCTAGGGTCGCGCTTGATCATAATATTCTCAATGCCCCGGAACATGACAACCATGTTTTTCACGTCGGTTACTATACCGCCGGCAGTTGTCACATCCAGATCCAAATGACCTTCAAGTCGGTCGACAGGTGCTACTTTAAAATTACCCATCTATTGTCACCTCCTAATTATTATTAGACTATTCGTTATAGAATCCTTTGACTCGTTTGCTTGTTTTGTCACCATTGCTCGTGAGCCCCGCCCAATCAGGAAAATCAGGCTGAATGCATCCCTGACAGGGGTGCCGGGCTTCACCAATATGAGAAACAGCTGGTCCGCCGGCGCTGTTCTGTCCTGAAGCGCCAACACACCAGTTCATGCTGAGTCCATCATCGGTGGTGTTCTTCCCGCGGATCGGGCAATCACCAACGGTATAGGGTCCTTTGCAGCCAAGAGCGCCCAGGCATCCAGCGTCGCCAAGTTCCTGCGCGGCTCCGGGTGTGCCCATTGTATCCTTGTTCGGGCAGTCCATGCAGAAGGTTTCATACTCATTATCCCCAGGAACGTAATGCGATCCTGAATACACCGCTTCCGGCCTGCCCCACTTATCCAGTGCGGGTACGCCTAAGACGAAAGGACTCATCGTCGTAGTAGCCAGTACATGCGCCACAGGATAGACGATCCAGTCAGGATGGGGCGGACAACCCGGCACGTTGATCACCGGCGTGCTAACGCCGACGCTGCCGAGGAAATCTGCCACGCCAGTGGCACCGGTCCTGTTCCCTGCGCCACCCGGAATGCCTCCATAGGATGCGCACGTGCCCACACTGACAACAGCCAGACAGCCTGGTGCGTTTGCCAGCCATTCCACTGCTAAATTGGCTGAAATAGGGGCTCCCAAAGCGGGACTCGTGCCAAGAGTACCTCCGCCTTTTACCGCGTCAGTACCATAGACTACCTTTCCACCCGCTCCGTCGTCATTGTCAAACACGTAACAGAAGTTTTCGTCCTTAGCCGGGATCGCACCGTCTACCACAAGAACGAAAGCGCCGAGGATACCACCACCCTCTCTAATGTTCCTCAGGTGGTTGGCCGCAACGGTCCCGCCAGAAGCCATAACCGTCGCATTCCAGTCCAGGGTGATATACCCCGTGGGGAATGCTCCTGCATAGGCATCCAACAAGGTGCCGGGCAGTACACCACTCATGTCGTCTGCCCAGAGATTGCTTCTCGTCAGTCCAGGTACCAAGGCCCTCACTCCGTCACCGACCAGCAGGTCGGCAGCATCGTTAACGACCTGCAGCGGCAAGCCTGCCGCATCATTGCCGAGGGCGGTTGGTAATGGCAGCGACGTTCCATACAGAGCATTCAGCATGTCAGCATCGTAATAGGGATTGCCATCATACGAATTCACCCTGTTCAACAGCGCCACCGGACACCCCGAACACGCCTGGGCACTAAGCCAGATCACCGAAGGTGACGGCTGACTCGTAGCCGGCTGCGGTGCTGCCAAAGCCTTTTCCAGCTTTAGGAGGTCCATTTGACTCAGGCCCAAGGCAGCTGCAGATGCCGTACAATACTGCATAAATTGCCTTCGAGTAATATTAAAATTCACTCTATATTCCCTCCCTTCTTATATTTCTTATAGTCTTTAAGGGTTTGTTTATGTTCATCGTGACAACTTCTCCCAACCTCCGCCTTTCCTTCAAGTTATGTATAGGAGGGGAAGGGCTCGGCCCTCCCCCTCCTTTTGTATAAAGGAAAGGGGGTTAAACGGTTAAGGTAAAATCACCACTTTTCGTTTGTTACTGACCATGTCGTCTTTGACGACCCAGACATTCTTCTTAGTGCCCTTCCAGGAATTACGTACGCGGAAGTTCACCACGACCTTGGTGTTGCTCCACAGCTTCACCTTATCCTGGATCTTACCCTTGTCCACTGTTGGGGTAGCCACCATAAGGTTGTAGTGATTCGCTGTTCCAACGTACACGTTGCCTGTGGTCTGGGTAGGACCAAAGTTCTGACCGATTACTCTCAGTCTCCTGAACTTGGACACCTGCTTCGGATTGAGCTGATTGATGTAAGGTGTGTTCTCCAGTTCAAAGGTGACCGGATTACTGGTCTCAACCTGGGTCATGGTATCGCCGTCGGTATAGCTTACACTCGTATCATCATCTAGATAGAAGATGTACTTGATGTACACCGAGTACGTACCCAGAGCCATGTCAGAGCAGTTAATAATGGTCGGTTCGTCGCCATCCTGCAAGAAGTCGCCATCCAAGTCCTCAAAGAAGGTCTTGAATTTGAACTTGATCTCGCCGGCGGGCGGGCTCAGCTCGTTCAGCACAATGTAGTCGCCCTGCGAAGCAGAGAACTGCACAACGCGGTAAATACCCTTTGCAGTCTGGTCCTTAGCGCCGAACAGGCCTCCGCCCGTTCCGTTCTTGAGCGTGATGGTGTTCGTGCACACGCCGGCATTAAAATAAGGATTACCGCTCGAGTGCAGGACGTTGTTCACAAGGATCTCCTGCGGGCTAATGCAGTCATAGATCGTGATGACTTGAGCAGTAGAAAAACCTCCCTGGGTATGCACCCTGACTTTGTAGTTGCC
>JAQYVR010000085.1 GCA_030145395.1 Desulfobacteria bacterium | reverse complement strand
AGTGCGGAGGGTCGGTACTCCCACTAAACATTTCAAACAGCAATCGTCGGTCGAAGAACGTCGGACCCAGTTTCGTATATGTGCGTATTCTATGGAATCCTGAGAACGGGCTTTTCTTCAATATCTCCATAGGTAATCGTGAACTGAAGGGCTTCGGAGCTTGGGTCGCAGTTATGCCGGATATGTTTAGTTCGGGTTTAGTTCGGGGGGTTAACCGCAAGACAATGTGTCAACGCAAATACCGTTCAGGGCATATGACCTTGAAATATTCCCCTGTAGTGGTTTGTGAGATGCGCGAATCATAACACGAAAAACGCGTCGGGAGACTTGCCGGGGGCCATGAACGGAAGAAATATAAAGCGGAATAGCCTCTGACCTTGTTCCGTAGGTGTGCGTACAATATGAAATTCCAGGGACTAGCTTTTCTTAATGTGATTGTGTCGGCTGTGCGCATTTTTTAGGTGCACAGTAACATCACTCGGCAGGATACAGCGAGTCGATCTCGTTCGAATACTTCTGGTTGATCACCTTTCTCTTGACCTTCATGGTGGGGGTGAGCTCACCGGTGGCCTGGGACCATTCCTTCTCCAGCAGTTTGAACTTCCGGATCTGCGCTACCCTGGCATAATCTTTTGTCTGTTCCGCGATCTCCTGCTCCATGAGTTTGAGGACCTCGGCGTTGGAGATAAGGTCCTTGGGGATGGAGAAGGTAATGTTCTTTTCTCTTGCCCAGCTCTGAAGCGCTATGAATGAAGGCACGATGAGTGCGGAGAGATACTTCCGGTTGTCGCCGATTACGGCCACCTGCTCGATAAAGGCAGAGGCCATGAGGGAGTTTTCGATGTTCTGTGGAGAGATGTTCTTGCCGCCTGAGGTTACGATGATATCCTTGATCCTACCAGTGATCTTCAAATAACCGTCCCCGTCGATCTCACCGATGTCGCCGGTTTGGAAAAATCCGTCTTCGGTGATGGCATCCTTTGTTGCTGCCTCATTCTTGTAGTATCCCTTCATGACCTGCGGACCCTTGATGAGTATCTCTCCGTCCGGCCCGATCTTGACGATCGTGTCCTTCACCGCAGGGCCGACCGTGCCGGGCTTGATGAGTGTGGGTTTGGTGGCGGTGCTGACAACGGTCGTCTCTGTGAGTCCGAAGCCTTCGAGAACCTTGATGCCCATCCCCAGGAAGAACTCGGCATCGGAAGCCGATAGCGGAGCACCTCCGGAGATGGCCGCATGCAGTTTGTCCAAGCCAAGGGAAACCTTGAGTTTTGAGAAGACGAGTTTGTCGGCAAGATTGTACTTTACGGCAAACAAGCCTTTCCTCGGCTTGTTCTGGCATATGTAGGGGAGGTTCCCCCGGGCGACGCGCATGGCCCAGTTGAACATGGCCTTCTTCAACGGAGGGGCAACAGCCACCTTGGCAGTTACGCCGGAATGCACCTTTTCGTAGATCCGCGGAACGCTGATGAGAAAAGTGGGTCTGATCTCCTGGAAGTTCTCCAGCAGTTTGTCCACACTCTCGGCAAAGGCTACATTGTGGCCCAGGAAGATCGGGTAGTAGTAGCCCAGGGTTCTTTCCAGTCCGTGAGCCAGCGGCAAGAAGGAGAGGAAGGTATGATCCCCGGAGAAAAAATCAGGATCGACCGACTGCACCTGGTTCACGTTGGAGACGAAGTTCTTGTGCGTGACCATCACACCCTTGGGATTTCCCGTGGTTCCCGAGGTGTAGACGATCGTTGCAACGTCCTCAATATTGATGAGCTTAAGCCTCTTGTCGAATTCGTCCTTGTTTGTGGCGGCCTTGCCTTGCTTTAGGGCTTCCTTCAAGGTGATCACGCCGGTAGGGGGCTTCTCGATATCGTCCAGGATGACGATGTCCCCCAGGTCAGGAAGTTTCTCCTTTGCCTTGAGGGTCTTCTCCAAGTGTTCTTTTGTTCCCGCGAAGCACTTCTTTGCGTCGGAATTGTCGATGATATAGCGGCATTCTTCCGCAGAATTGGTGGCATAGATAGGGACATTCACCGCGCCCACTGAGATGATGGCAAGGTCTGCGACCCACCATTCGTAACGGTTGGGCGAGAAGAGGGCCACCTTGTCGCTGGGTTGTACTCCCTTGTTGATGAGGAATATCCCCAGGTCCCTGACCATCTCGTTCAATGTGTTCCATGAGATATCTTCCCAGAGGCCATGTTTGTTCTTGAAACGGACAAGGGTCTTGTCTTTGTAAAGCCGGGCCCTGTTTTGGAAGATCGCGCCCATCGACGTTTCTGCGAACTGTGCCATTGATACCTCCTTAATGAGAATATTGGTGTTTTAAGAAGGATCCGGAATAGTTACTAAACCGGAATTATTCCTCTGCCGTGGCTTATGAATTGCGGAAAGCATAACACATCCACCGGTCAAGGTGCACGAAAAATAATTATGCCGCTGCACACTTAGTTTCAGAAGCTCATGCGTTGGACAGGGCAAGAATGAAGGACGAATGGGATAAAC
>JAQYVR010000083.1 GCA_030145395.1 Desulfobacteria bacterium | reverse complement strand
GGATTTTCCAGTAATGATACAAATCGTCATGATGTTCCATGACGATGATTTTTTTAGGCATGAGTCCCTCTCCCCATGAGATTCTTCGTCCTCCGCCGTCGGCGGGACTCCTCAGAATGACACCCATAAACGCGGTTTCCGGATGGGCCCTAATTAGTTAAATCGTTATGAGTGTTAGCATAGTTGAGATCGTCGAAAGCACTCCGCGCTCCATGCCCTATGCCCCATGCTAACTGCCTGCTGCTAGCTTCAGTTTCTTGGTGTCTTTGTGTCTTGGTGGTTTAATCTTTTCCAACTATTATTGTTTTCCTTTGTGCCTTCGTGACTTGGTGGTTAAATCTTTTCCAACTATTATTGTTTTCCTTTGTGCCTTCGTGACTTGGTGGTATTCACTCACCCACGCTTAGTACGACCACGGTCAGATCGTTGTACTGGACGGCACTACCGAGGAAACCTATTCAACCTGTCCAAGATCTCTTCGCAGGGCACATCAATGATTGTATCTCCATTATTTGTTTTTCTTCTTGTTTGCCTTAAGTTTTTTAAGCTTCTTGTAAAAGGTCTTCTTGCGAATCTCTTCAGCCTTTACCTTCTTCTTCACCTTTTTGCCCTTCGGGCTCACCATATCAAGCGTCGCTTCGAGCCAAGGCTCCGGTAACCCTATCTCCTCCACCTCAAAGGCAACGGCCTTGGTCTCACCACTCACAAAGGTCTGGACACACTCAGCTGATGGGATGAGGTCACCGCTCCCATCGTACACACCCACAATGCTGTAGCCGGATGGCACCTCGGCACACACATCCACCGTCCAGTCACTGTCAGATGTGAAGATGAATGGATAGAGCGTTTGCGTGCCCTCCCAGATCCCGCTCTGGGGCGAGATGATCTCAAGGAGGGAGCCTGTCGCCGCAATCTTGCTGCCTCCCTTGAATATGACCGTCGCGCCTTTTATCGCCTTGATGACCTGAAATGCCTTCTCTGCGATACCGTCTACAAAGTCGCTGGGGTCCATTGGTCGACCCACATAGACGGTTTTCTCCATTTCCGTATCATAATACTGAGCGATCGCCAGATAATAGCCTGTTTCATCCACCCCGATGGGGCACTCACCATTGTCATCAGTGATGCACGCTCCAAGGAAACCGTCTTCTGCACTTGTTATGGTTCGATATATTAGAGGATAGTCAGCCCCCTTGAGCTTATTCCCAAACAGCGCCTTAAACTTGGAATTAGTCCTGTCAAACAGGTGCACACTTCCACCGGAGATCGGCTCCTCGCTGGAGGGTTTCTCACCGGCGGGCGCTTTGCCAATGTAGATGGTATGCATAACAAGAGAATTGTCGACCGCATTGTCACAGCCAGTGCCGAGAGCACCTTGACCCAAATCAATATTATCGTCCGCACATTGGTCACCGACTTGGTTACCAATAGAAACGTCCCCTGGTTCCAGAATCTGCTGTCCTTGCCAGATGTCTGGATATTCGATCGGCTCAGGTTCAGCTTGATATGGGCCCAGATCCTTGACATGGTTCACATATCTTACAAGCGTTGAATATGTCGTCCCCGGCACCAGTTCTGTCCACCACTCTTCCAGGGGGAACAGGACGCGGAAATCCTGGGGCCCACCAGCAGCGGTCACCAGGACTAGATCTTCCGAATCTGCCGAAATAGTAATGGGCGGGCCGCAATGGATCGTGTCCGCAGGTATCTCAGAATCTATTGAAAGCTCTGGGATCACATTATATTGAGTCGGTATAACGTAGGTGGTATCGTCTAGCCCTGGCTCCCCGTCCCAGTTGACCGGGTTCAGTGTGACTATCACATCTAGGAACAACTCTCCATTCAAATGCGCAGGAACCCATTCCCCGGCTGGGTTGTCAGCCGGATCCTGACCCATTGCAGTATCGTCGCAGGCGTCACCTTCTCCATCACCATCAGTATCGGACTGATCAGGGTTGGATACAGCCGGACAGTTGTCTACCTTGACGTAGACTCCATCCCCATCGGCATCTTTATATGGATGGCCTTTCCATAACTCTTTAGATGCACAGCCCAGTCCAACAAAGAAGAGACTGAGAAAGATAATGATTAATAGTTTCTTCTTCATAGAACCCCCGTCCCCAGCTCAACGCAAAGGCCTTAACCATAAGTCATCAAAAGGTTTCTAGTGTTGCCTGCTTACTGCCTAGTTCCTAGTGCCTAGTAGGCTGTGCCTGCTGCCTCCTCCTTCCTTCACCCCGGTGACCGATTGCACTGAGTTAGGACATTGAGCGCAAATCATGTTTTTTCTTCAAGAACGCAACGAATAAAAAGACCACCGAACACGAGATGCTCAACCAGGCGAACCAATCACCATATCGAGTGTAAATCGTTTTGGTCTCCGTGGGGATTACCGATCCAGTCAGTACACCTCGAACGAAGATATCCTGACCGTTTGTGTCCTTTACCCTATCGACTATCCGACCGTACGGGTCGATGAAGCATGAGACCCCGGTGTTGGCGCTGCGCACTACGTAGAGACGGTTTTCCACAGCACGAAAAACACTCGTGGACAAGAACTGGTAAGGGCCTGCGGTCCTTCCAACCCAAGCTTCATTGGTGAGATTGACTATAAACTGGGCCCCATTATTAACGAATCGCCTGACGTGGTAGGGAAAGACGTTCTCCCAGCAGATGGTAACTGCAAAATGGAAAGTGGGACCTTTAAAAACCGTGAATTCCTCCCCGGGGACATAATTGCTAATATCCGGGATATTGACGTAAGACCAGGGGATTATTTCCTTCAGGGGAAGGTATTCTCCAAACGGCAATAGTTTAATTTTATCGTATTGCTGGTTTTTGGCCTTCCCATTGGGATGGATTAAAAAGGCAGAGTTTCGATATTCAATCTCTATGCGGTCCTTGCCCCTGATCTTTTGGTGATTGGCACTGCCCAATAAAAGATACGTTCCGCTTGCGCTTGCGATGCGCCTTACCTCGTTATAGAGCATGCGGTTTTTGCTTATAGCCTTAGGTGTGGCACTCTCAGGCCAGATAATGAGCGCCGGATCATTCCTCGAGGCTTCTTGAGTAAGGTTAGCGTATGTTTGCATGATAAACTTTGCGTATTTTCGATCCCATTTTTTGACCTGCTCAATATTGCCCTGGACAACAGATACCCTGATCGCTTCCCCCGTGACTGACCTGGAAATAGTCTTGAATCCATAGGACAGGGTAAGACTAGTCAAAAGAGCAGCTGGGACTACTACTGAAATCAATCCTCGCTTAGAGATAGTGGGGGGTAAAGATGATTTGTGCGTCCTTCCTTCTTGCACCAGAAATAGAATGATTGCAGCGAAGGCGGCATTCACCGAAGCGAGCAGAAAACTCACCCCATGTGTCCCTGTGAAAGAGGCAATTTGAATGATAGGTGGATTTTGGTACTGGCAATGAGCAAGTAAGCCCATAGGAAACGATAGAAAACCAATATTAGATTTCATATACTCAAGTGAGACCCAGATGAAAGGTGTCGCTAAAAGCGCAGCTATGACGCCCCGCCGCCTCTCGATGGTGTTGAAAGTCAGCCCAAACAATCCCCAAATTACACTCAAATAGAGCCCAAAGAGAGCATGGTGAAGGAAGCTGTACCTTTGAAGCATAAAAAGCCAGTTGCCGATACTAGCGTGAAAGATGAAGCACCAGATAAGCGACAATAAATAGCCATATATTGGCTTCCTACCGCTGAGGGCAATAAGGAGAGGAGCAACTGCGATCCACCCCAACCATTCCATTTCATTCCATGGGAAGGCAAGACCCAGCAGAACTGCGGATATAAGAGTCGCGAAGATAGGAAACAGAAGGCTCAAGATCTTGCTCTTCATTCTTTCGGTCACTCCATTTAACAAATATCTTGTTTTAACGTTTACCGACATTTCAGATCTCACTCGGATACACCCAGCACAATTACTGTGAGATCGTCGTGCTGGGCGGCGCCACCAACGAACTCGTTAACCTTGTCCAATACCTCCTTCAGAAGCGAATCAGCGCTCAGGGACCGTCCACCTTGGATTACCTCCAATAGCCGCTCGAACCCGAAGATCTCCTCTCTATCATTCATGGCCTCCACAATTCCGTCCGTGTAGAAAACCACCTTGTCACCGGGTGCCAACTTGAGACGGGTCTCCTCATACTCGGCATCATCGAGAATGCCCAGTGGAAAGGTGTCCCCTTCCGTTTCCACCAGCCTGGCCTCACCGATTTGAGCAGAAACATGGATGGGTTGGGTTTGACCCGCACTGGAGAGACTCAAAATCTGGTCCCTGGCATCGATCACCGCATAAAGCAAAGCCACGAACATGCCGCTCTTGATGTCCTTTTTTATCCGACGGTTGGCCCGATTCATGATCGCGCCGACGGTCAATTTCTCCTCGGAGAGCATGCGGAAAACGCTCCGGGAAGCCGACATAACCAGGGCCCCTGAAACGCTTTTTCCGGTCACATCGGCTATCACCAGCCCAGCCCTGTCTTTCCCCATGTCAATGAAATCAAAGAAATCGCCCCCCACCTCCCTGGCGGGGATAGAAATGGCGCCGATCTCGAACCCCTCGATCTCCGGGCAGGTAGCTGGAAGCATGCTGGTCTGAAGATCACGCGCAATAGAAAGCTCCTCCTCCATGCGCT
>JAQYVR010000048.1 GCA_030145395.1 Desulfobacteria bacterium | reverse complement strand
CTTGAGGGCTTCAACGGCAAGCTCTTCGGACCCTCTTCCTGTCAGAAGTACCAATGGCAAGGGGACTTTTTCATCGAGAAGCTCCTTGCACAGTTCCAAGCCGGAGATTCCGGGCAAGCCATGGTCTATGACTACCAGATCGAACAACGAAGCGTCGGTGCGAAGTCGCTCCAAAGCTTCTTCGGCTCGTTCGCATTCCGTGATCTCGCAGGAGAGTTCGCTCTTCTGAAAGCCTCTGCGGAAGGCTGTCCTGTCATGTTTGTCGTCTTCAACCAACAGGACCCGAAGGTCTGCCGATGTACTATCTAAGCCCATGATCTCCTCCCGGAAGTCTTGCCAACTCAGTCACCCGGTTCTTCGTGTTGGTCACCAGGGCCAACACGGGCATCAGCCAACAGGTTATCGATAAGCATGGACATCCTGTTGGCTCCGTCTACAGCATAGGTGATGTATTCATCGGCACTGCCGTCTCCTTTGCAAATGCGCTGTAACATTCGCAAATTAGAGGTCATCGTGCGAAGTGGCTCTTGCAGGTCATGCGAAACAACATGAGCGAATTGCTCCAGTTTTTCGTTGCTTTGTTGCAGCTCAACCGTCTGGTGCCGCAACTGCTCCTCGGCTGCCTTGCGGTCAGTGATTTCTATAGAGACACTTCCAACCATCTGGTTCGTCACCTTCTTTAACAAATCCAAGAGTTCTACATTGGAAGACCCGTATATCCGGGCAGTCAAGTCGCCTTTGGAGACCCTGTCCAAAACGTCGAAGTGCTCGGCGAGACCAATGGCAAACTCATGTGACAGATCGACAATCTCAGCAATATCTTGGGCGGTCCGGTTGACGATGTTTTTCAGTTTGCCGATCAACTCCAGTTTCGAGGTTTCAGGTATCCTGACCGATGGGTCTCCCGTAGAAATCTCTCTCATGGCTTCGAAGACCTCGGACAAGCCCAGAGCCATCTCCATGCTGATACCTTCCAACTCGTTGTCTCGTTCCTCAACCATGTTCCTGAACTGTAGAAACTGTTGATTGAGCACCGTGAGCGTCTCTTCCATTGACTCGACATCTATGTTTTGTCTAAAGGGCTCGCATTCAAGGCACATCTCCATCTTCTCCAAGAAGAGCCCTTGAATATCCTGGCGACAGTGGGTCCCTGGCTAGTCCCAGGGACTAGCCAGCACTTCAGTTCCTGGGTCTTAAGAACCGGGCATTCCTTCTCGTTACATTCGAAGAACTCCCAGCACTTGATCTTTTTCCCCATCACTCTCTATCCTCTTTTCTGCGAACAAGCCGGTTCACAAGCGGCGTAACACGCCACAGGCTAACACCTTCCATCTACTTCAGCTTTTCGATCAATGATCCTCGGCTCCCCCGGGCGCGGTCTCCAGGTGGGCGCGGTCTCCAGGTGGGCGCGGAATCTTTGGACCCAAGCCTCCGTGTTTCCGGGACTGTGATGATTTGCTTTTCAGAACTGTATCTGGATTGCCTTCTTGTCGCCTCCCTCATCCTTTACGGAAAGGAAGACCTTACCCAGTCGCTCACACCAGATGCGAATATCTTTCTCAAACGTCGGACAGTCTCCCAATACTTCCAAGATATCACCGGGTTTCATGTCTGGGGCCCGAACAGCTATCTTTAGAACAGGCTGAGGGCACTTCATGCCAAGCGTATCCAAGATTTCAACTGCCATGGTTATCTCTCCTGACTATAAGTTTCACGTTTGAACTGCAACGGCCGGCACATTATTTCACTCCCGGTCTTATGGTGAAGGCAGAGAGCTTCAATCTATATCCAAGACTGGCCTGCCACGATGAAAATCCATCAACAAGAAGATTTCTGTTTGGCTATGTAACTGATATTGTGAGATTCGTCAAGTAATAGGGGTAAAGCCGGTCGGTAAACCCCGGTATCTGTTTTCAGCGATACCGGGAAATGTTGAGAAAAGAACGGAGGAACCAACGGCTGTTCCTGACTGAAAGAAACGAACTTGAGGTATCAAAGGTGTTAACAGTATATGGGAGGCGTATTACAGGTGGCCCCCAAGAAGCCGGAGTGCCAGGCTTAGAAGAAAAGCCGAAAATCCAGGCTGAATGGGTACCTCATGTACGGTTCTTCGATTTCACTGCACAGCAACTGACAGGGATGAACAGGTCTCTGACAAATATGTCATTCTCCTTTTGGTGCCAAGAAAGATGGTGAACGGCTTCAGTGCCCGACTTTGAGAATTCCGCTGGCCGCTAGGCTGAGAACCAAGACCTCGAGAAGCGCCAGAACAGCATAAACCTTGTCGTTGTTCTTGAGAAGAAGAGGGATAATGGCCAGATAGCAGATTCCGCTGACACCGGCCAGGACGGCCACACCTATAAAATTGATGAAGTCGCCATATTGCATCATCCCGACCCAGCTCCAGCCCGTGCCGATGTGCAAATGCTTCAGGTATTCGCCAACGGGCATGCCCCAGTATTGAGAGACTTGATCCAGCGGGATATAGGGTTTCATAATACCGAAGGCGTAAAGCGCAAAGGTGATGAAAAGGATCAACAAGCCCACGAACATCCCCTTTTCAAGAATGGAAGCGTAGAGGATCTGCTCCGGTCCGGCTTCCAATCCGGTTTTCTGTGTATCTGGCATGATGTTTCCTCCTTATTTCTTGAACGAGCAGCCTTGTTTTATTATGAGAAATGGTCTCTTTATACGGTCGTTTCTCTAAATACCGAGGCCCTTGAGGAGGGCCTTGGTACCGGCGAAGCCCAGCATGCCGATAACGATCCATCGGATAACTGTCGGCTTGGTAACGGCCAGGAGTCGGACGCCTATGAAGGAGCCGAGCATAATACCCACCAGGGACGGAACGACCATCATCGGGATGACGCATCCATTGTTGATGTAGATCCAGGCAGCAGAAGTGTCCGTGATGGAAAGGAGAAACTTGCTGGTGGCCACGCTGATCTTCAAGGGCGCCCCCATCAACAGGTTCAGGACCGGAACATTTGCCCATCCTGCGCCCAGACCAAACATGCCGGCCATAACTCCGATCAGGATGAACAAGCACAGGCCCAAGGGGGTCCGGTGAACCTTCCAGTCTACGACATTGCCGGTACTTTTTTCCTGATATACACCGTAGATCCTGAGAGCCGAGGAGAGCCTATCCGCCTCCTGCACATCAGGGAATTCCGATTTCTTGGCTGTCAACATGAGTACGCAGATGCCTAAAATGGTCGCCCCCAGTGCGGTTTGGACAATATGGGTGGGCAGCGCTAATCCGATAATGGCACCAACGATCGCACAGGCAGAGGCGATGAGGGCCACCGGGATCGCAAGCCTGAGGCTTGCCAAGTTCATTTTGAGAAGTCCGGGACCTGCCGCGAGAGCACCGGAGAGGGCCACAAGGAGCCCTGTACCCCTGACAAAATCGAGATGGAAAGGGAAAAACCCGCTAATAATAGGAACAAAGAGGACACCGCCTCCAACCCCTCCCAACACAGCGAAAATGCCCATCACAAACGTGACGACAAGCAGAACAAGAGGCCAAAACCACCATGCGTGGTCCTGGGCGCCCGCGGTCATGACCCCCTCTGCAGTCGCCATCACGGGTCTGCTGCATAACAATAAGAATGACAGCGTCCCTAACTTTGCAACCAAAAGACCGTAGAATCTTCTCGACATAAGCATTTTTTCCCCTCCAATATATTTGCTTCTCGAACGCTCAAATCGTCGACGAGCGGAAATGAGCGGAGCCTCTCGTCTTTGGACCGCGTTTGAATATCCCGTTTCGTGCCAATTGTCAAGGGGCAATCACCTTACTGGATTTCCCCTGGGGTTCTATTGGTATTGGGTCCTCCCATTTTGTTGACCTTGGTGCAGAGTTCTGGAGAAGATTTTCACACATTGAAGTGTTTCTCACCTTACGAAGGAAATTTGAGAAGAGACTCTGCAAAACAAGCGTTAAACCTTGACTCTCACTAACAAATGTGAGAAAAGAGCCAAATCGGTTTTGCCCTTTGCTCGGAAAGAGTCGTATTCATATAGGAGACTTCTGAGATTTGGGATATGCTTACGCTTCACGCTTCTTAGATCTGTGACAAGGAAGTTTGTATGGGTGAGACTCAGGCAGGTCATGGAACAGGGCAGGCGAGCACAGTTCAAGGGGCTGGGGATGTGGAAGCTTCCCTTGGCTTGAGGGATGCAGAGTTGCAGGTCTTAAGCAGGACCTTGGCAAACGTTGCTCACGATATCCAGAACCATCTGGCTGCCATTAACGAGTCCGCCGGTTGGATGGGAGACCTGCTGACCCTGAAGAATAAACAGAGATTCGGCTGGATTAGCCGTCTTTTTAGACTTGGTAAACGTCACAGCGATGACATCAGACCTTTTAGCGTTGCACTGGATGCGATCCAAAAAGAGATCGGTCAAGGATCGATCTTAAACAAGCGGATAGGTGGCTTCGCCCACCGCCTGGAAGAGGCTCCGTCTCTCTTTTCTGGTAACAAGGCCTTGGAGGAAATCGGGGATGTCCTGTTGAGAGAGGCCGCAGAGAAAGGTATCCATCTGGAGATGAAGCTGGCCAACGGAGCGCCTATGATTGAAACCGACCCGCCCGGCTTTCAGTTGGCAGTTTTCTGTGGTGTGGAGCAGATCATGGATGGCCTGGAACGCGGAGATCGGCTTATGTTGGAAGCTGGTGAAGAGGAGGGACGATATCAGGTACAACTGACAAGTTCACGCCCAGCAGAATCCCTGGGTTTGCCTTTGAGGGACCCTGATGGTCAGGACTTTTCTCAGACTATAGTAGAGGAACTGGGCGGGCAGATTTGGAAGCAGTCTGGTGATGGAAACCACATAACGACTCTGGCCTTTCCCTTGGCCGTAGCGAGAACATAACTGTTTTTCGAAAGCACTGTAAGCTTGGGAATCATATAAAGGCAAGGAGGAAAAGAAATGAAAGTGTTGCTTGTGGACGATGAGATAGACTTCGTAACCACTCTTTCCAATCGACTGGGGATGCGGGGTATAAAGACAGATGTGGTCCATGACGGGCAAGATGCCCTGGATTATGTGAAAGAACAGGAGCCGGATGTCATTGTTCTCGATCTCAAGATGCCCGGGATGTATGGGATGGAGGTATTGCGCCAGTTGAGCAAGACAAATCCTGGCATCCAGGTGGTAATCCTGACCGGGCACGGCACAGATCGCGATGAGGACGAGGCCCAGAGACTGAAAGCGTTTGACTATCTGGAAAAGCCTACGGACATCGATAAACTGGCTGACCGGATTCGGGGTGCATACAAGTTCAGGTTGGAACAGACTATGGCAGCCGCGGCTTTTGCAGAAGCGGGTGAATTCGATACGGCCAGAGAGATGGCCAAAGACGCGGAGCCACTGAAGACCACCGGCGAACTTTTCGAGGATGAAGACAAAAACGAGACATAGGTCTCGCAAAAACATTCAGGGCTTTTAGGAAAATGACGACAATTCCAACCAAGCTGTTGCTCGTAGACGACGAGGAAGATTTTATTTCCGCTTTGGCTGAGCGCCTGCGTATTCGCAACTATGATACCAAGCTTGCTACGAGCGGAGAGGCGGCCATGTTGCTGATCCAAATGGAACGCCCGGACATCGTTCTGCTCGATTTGAAAATGCCTGGAATGGGTGGGATGGAGACCTTGAAACAGATCAAGGCAAAAGATCCTTCCATTGATGTGATTATGGTTACCGGGTCGGTAGATAGTAAAGTCGGGGAGTCAGCACGGAGTGCCGGTGCCACTGACCATATGGTGAAGCCTTTCGATATCAAGCACCTTACGGAGAAGATCCAGGATATCAGGAAGACACGTGGACTCGATTGAAGATGTTGCTGAGCCCAACAAGATGGCTTTGGGGCCGGGCAAGGAAGAGATATTGCGCCAAAGGCAACTGGCCCTTATCGGTAAGGTGATAGCTGGTTTCAGTGACAAAATTGAGGGCCATTTGGCCGACATTCAGGAGTCGACCGGCCGGTTGGGCGACCTTGTGGGGCAGGCAAGCGAATCGACCCAAGAGGATCGGGAAACGTTCACCGGAATTCTGTCGACTATTGAAAGACACGTCAATATTTTGGCCCAGAAAAGCCAGCACCTTAATCGGTTTGCGCAACGGACGGGTGCACTATCTTCCACCTTTGATGCTGGCGAGCTTGTTGAAGAGACTCTGTCCTTTTCCACCCGCTTAGCGCGTTTGCGCCGAGTTTCCCTCGCGCAAGAAGCCGCTAAAATGTCACCAAGTCTTCACGGTGATCCTATGCTAATTCACTTTCTTGTTTCGATTCTGGTCGATAGTATGTTGGAAAGGGTGAGCAGGGGCGGCAAGGTAATACTGCGTACAAAGTCAGCAGAAAAAGGAGTGGTGATCGAGGTGGAAGGGCACGGCACCGTTGATCCCGAGGCCCCATCGCTTTCCGAGCAGGGGAACCCATACTGGCCGGCAGTGGAACAAGTCGTGGGCGATCTTGGGGGACGTCTGCAAATGAATGCAATCGCAAATGATATCAATCGGACCGTCCTGTTTCTGCCCACAAAACAGGTGCCTGACACCTCTTAGATGCAGAGACCTTTGAAAAGCGTTTCCCGCTGCAGAGGGATTCAAGTTCAAGGAAGGCGTATCATTGCCCTCCGGGCGATAGCATTTCAATCACTCAGCGCCCAACGCACGGCGCAATATGACAAAACAGGTTTATTGGTTGATCAGCGTTTGCACCCTGGTAATTTAATGAGGAACGGATTGTGTCTGCCATAACTGTTTTTGGTGGCATTTATTGCCGTGGAGATGAAATAGCTCGCGTGGTGGCCGAATCTCTGCAATATGAGGTCGTGCGAGATAAGGACCTGATTTTTGAGACAAGCAAACGCTTCAATATTGCAGAAGAGAAATTCATCAAGGCTGTGGTCGGCAAGACATCAGTTTACAACGAATTCACCCACGAGAGACAGCGGTATATAGCTTTTCTTAATTCTTTTTTGGCAGATGCCTTCAAAAGAGGCAAGCGGCTTTATCTAGGCGTTTTGGGGCACCTTATTCCCAGAGACATGCCTCACGTCCTTCGAGTTTGCATTATGGCTAGTACACAATATCGGACGGAGCAGGCCATGAAGGAAGCCGGCATGTCGGAAAAACGGGCCGTCGAATCCATTCATAAGGAAGACATGGGATCGACAAGGTGGACCGCACATCTTTTCCAAAAACACCCGTGGGACGCATCGCTTTATGATATGGTCGTTCGCATGGATGAGAAGACAACGGACGAGGTTGCCGCCTTAATATGCGACCATGTAGAAAAAAATATTTTCCAGCCTAACGAAGAATCTGCAAAGGCCGTGGAAGATTTTGTCCTTGGCTCTCAGATTGAGGTCGTGCTCGCAGAAGAAGGGCATGATGTTTCCGTTTCAGCAAGAGATGGGCGCGTATTGCTGACTATTAATAAGCACGCGATGATGCTTTCCAGACTCGAAGAAGAACTAAAGAAGATCGTAGTAAAGATTACCGGAGTTTCAGAAGTTGAAACGACGGTCGGGCTGGGCTTCTGCGAGACTGATGTCTATCGGCATTACAGTTTTGGAACTCCGTGCAAGGTCCTCGTGGTGGATGATGAACAGCCGTTTGCGGAGACTTTGTCTGAAAGGCTCCTCTTGCGGGACGTCGGCACTGCCTTCGTTTACGATGGGGAGCAGGCCCTCTCATTTCTTGAAGAAGAGGAGCCGGAAGTAATGATTTTGGACCTGAAGATGCCTGGGATGGACGGCATTGAGGTGTTGCGACACGTCCAGGAGACCTATCCGAATGTTGAAGTGATCATTTTGACCGGACACGGAAGCAAGAGGGAGGAAGAGACATGCCAGGAACTAGGGGCCTTTGCCTATCTTGAGAAACCAGTGGATATTGAGCTCTTAAACAGGGCTTTGCATGCGGCTCACGCAAGAGCGGAAAAAGGCATGGCACGCGAAGCAAATGAGTGGAAACCTGAATCCACGTGCCAGTATTAGTATAGAGGAGTCTGTGTAGATCGTGGCTTTCTGGTCAAAGATACGACCGCAATTCTGGAACGCGCAGGTATACCTATCCGGCGAGCAACAAAACGTCTCCTATTACAGACGCATTTGGAAGGTTGCGGTGGTAGGGATCACCACTGTAGCAGTCTTGCCTCTTGTTGCAATGACCTTCATGAACATGAACCAGTACCAGAATGCACTCAAGGCCGAGCTCATTTCCCCTGTAACACGTCTTGTCTCGAACACCAAGCGAACCGTTGCCCACTTTTTGCACGAGCGAAGATCGGCCCTGCGTTTTATTGTGGAGGCCAAAGGCTTTAATTCTGAATGCAGTGTAGAGAACTTGAGTAGAATCTTCATCCGCCTGAAAAACAGTTATGGAGGATTTGTTGATTTGGGGGTCATCGATTCCCATGGGGTTCAGAGGGCCTACGTCGGTCCATACAGCCTCACCGGGAAGAATTACCATGAACAGCCCTGGTTCAGGGAAGTTATAGTCAAAGGGGTTTATATCAGCGATGTGTTCGGCGGCTTTCGCGATATTCCACATTTTGTTATAGCGGTGAAGCAAGATCATGACGACGGTGGTTTTTCGATTCTCCGGGCAACCATTGACACAGACAGGTTTAATGCCCTGATAAGTGCTCTGGACCTCCGTCCCCTCAGCGATGCCTTCTTGATTAACCGCCGAGGGATCCTTCAAACACCGTCCCGATTTCATGGCAACACCCTTGAGAAAATAAACTTCCCGGTTCCCCCAATCACAACCGCAACACAGGTTCAGGAAGTCAAGGACGATCAAGAGCGACCGCTTATTAGGGGTTATGCATACATTGAAGAGACCCCTTTCATTTTCGTAGTCCTAAAGCAGGAAAAGGAACTCATGATGGGTGTGGCAAAGCTACGCAGGAATCTCGGCCTTTTCCTGGCTCTGAGTGTTGCCCTTATCCTGTTGGTCATTCTGGGCGCGGCCACACACCTTGTGAATCGCATTTATGAAGCAGACTTGACTCGGACCTCTGCGCAACACAAGATTGAGCATACAAACAAAATGGCGTCTATTGGGCGGCTGGCTGCGGGTGTTGCCCATGAGATCAACAATCCATTGGCCATCATCAATGAAAAGGGAGGGCTCCTTAAAGATCTTTTATCGCTATCTTCGGAGCTCCCTCCAAAGGATAAGCTCATCGGGTTGGTTGACTCTATCATCTATTCTGTGGAGCGCTGCAGTGTCATAACCCATCGCCTGTTGGGTTTTGCGAGGCATATTGACGTTCGCGCTGAAACGATTGACATAAGTCAGTTTATTGAAGAAGTTTTAGGTTTCATAGGCAAGGAAGCCCAATACCGAAACATTGCTGTCAACATGGATGTGGCTGAGAATATACCTTTGGTTAAGAGTGATAGGGGGCGGCTGCAACAGGTTTTCTTGAATGTTGTTAATAATGCCTTCGCGGCTGTGGATGACGGGGGAAGAATCGACATATCGGTGAAAATCGAGTCTGTTGACAAGATATCCGTGACCATAACGGACAACGGATCCGGTATCCCGGCAGAGAACCTCAGGACTGTGTTTGAACCGTTTTTCTCAACAAAAGGCGAAAAAGGGACGGGCCTTGGGCTCTCTATCACGTACGGCCTGGTTCAGAAACTGGGCGGGAACATTAGTGTGGAAAGTGAGGTAGGCAAGGGAACGAGCTTTAGAATTACTTTGCCTGTGAAGCTCTAAAAGGCCTTCTTGCGGCTCGTACGTCATAGAGGGTATCCGCAAAGAGGGATTCAAACGTGAAGTTCATTTTCATGACCGGTCGCAGCTGTTAGGACACCGTTATTACCTCCTCAAGCCGATCAAGATCGAAAAGTTTTGGGGACAGCTTACGAATAGAAAGGACGCGATTGTGGCAGAGGTGGATTGGGGAGAATCGGCAACAGCGGGCCTGGCTTTCTTCGGCAAGATGTCAGCCTGTATTTCTCACGATATAAAGAACTACCTTGCCATCATCAATGAAAAGGCCGGGCTGTGTGGAGACCTGCTTATGATAGCGGAGCAGAAGGGTCGCCCTCTGGACCAGGATATGGTTAAGGAGCTGGCTCAGAACATCATAAAGCAGGTTAAGCGTGCAGACCAGGTCGTGAAGAACTTGAACCGGATAGCCCATAGCGTGGACACACCGTGTTGTACCGTAGATCTCGACGGAATTGTGGCGCTAATTGCAGTCATTCCCGAGCGTTTGTTGTCCGCAAAAGGGTTACGTGTCAAGACGAACTTGCCGACTAGCCCTCTTCAAGTGGAAAGCAATCCTTTCTTCTTGATGTACATTATGTACTATTTCATTGATATCGCCATGAGCGCCTCAAATAACGGAGAGATGCAAATCGACCTCAAGGACGTGGGGGATGCCGGAAAAATTACAATTTCCGGTTTGTCCGACGCCAAGGGTCGCTTGGCCGAAACCATGCCGACGCCTATTTCTGTCCTGGAGGACAAACTCGGTATCACGGTCGACCTTGAGGGGAACGAGGGCGAAGTTGTTATTCGTGTGCCAAAGGCTTTCGGATCGAAGGAGGTCGATTGAAGCTCCTCGCAGTCCCGGCAAATCCCGACATATAGGGATGAATTGGGGCGGTGGATTTGGGAATGCTCTCGCTCTTGCGGTTCGTAGCTTTTTGAGTTATTTTATATATAATATAGCGTCTGAGAGGAGGTAGGAACATGAAGCCGAGGATCCTAATTGTAGACGATGAAAAAGAATTTGTGGAGACTTTAGCCCAGCGTTTGACACTCCGCGAATATGACGTGACCACTGCCTTCAGCGGAAAAGAGGCCATTGAGACGGTGAGAGGGTACAACTTCGATGTTATCATACTGGACGTGCTCATGCCCGGAATGGATGGCGTCGAGACTCTTGGTGAGATCAAAAAATTAAAGCCCCTGACCGAAGTGATCATGTTAACCGGTAACGCCACTGTGGAGACAGCCGTCGAAGGGATGAAGCTAGGTGCCTCCGATTACCTTATGAAACCGTGTGAAACAGAAGATCTGGTGTCCAAAGTGCAGAAGGCCTACGAAAGAAAAGCCGAACATGAAGAGCGAATCCGTGCGGTCAAAGTGGCCGACATCATGTCGTCACCCAGGTCTGTGCTGTAAGAACAACCGTCGGGTCTCAGACCCGTTACAAAACCACGGCAACACCGGCATCCCAATAGACGTGGGTTTGCCATGGCCGGCGCAGTTGTTCTACAATTTTTGAGGTTATGTTGTACAAGGCCGCTAGTGTGAGGCTTGTCTCACCAGAACTTCCCCGGATTAGGGGATGCTGTTCACCATGTACTGGTAAGGTTGGTTGGGTGGGACACATATGATGTCTGATCGGTAAAGCATACCGGCAGGGCAGTCCTATTATAATATCCTATCCAAGACCCCATTTCATCCAATACTCCCGCACCCTTTATTCCATCTATAGTAACTGTCATAAATACGTTCCGCTATCCAGACTCCTCCATTCCGTACCGTTTGAGCTTTCTCCAGACGGACACACGGTCAATCCCCATGATTTTTGCCGCCTTGGTCTTGTTCCCCTTGCACTTGTCAAGTACCCACTTGATGTACCTCCTTTCCTGCTCTTCAATGGTGGGTATTTCAGAGGAGTGCTGACGGTAAGTCTCAATGGAGAGGTCGCGGATGAATTCCGGAAGATCCTCTTTGCAGATCACAGGCCCATGTTGTAAGACCACGGCCCTCTCGATCACATTTTCCAGTTCTCTGACATTCCCAGGCCAGCTATACCTACATAACAAGTCCATGGCATCCCGATCAATTTCGTGAACGTCTTTTTTCGTGGCCTGACTCTTTTGAGCCAAGAAATGATGGGCCAGCAAAGGAACGTCTCCGTCTCGCTCGACCAAAGGGGGAACGTGGATGCTGATTACATTGAGACGGTAATAGAGGTCTTGCCGAAAATGTCCGTTCTCCACATCTTCCTTCAGGTCCCGATGGGTCGCGGCGATGAACCGGACATCTACAGAGATGGGGTCAACCCCACCAACGCGCAAAAATTCTCTTTCCTGGATGACCCGCAGGAGTTTCACCTGCATGGATGGGGGCATGTCCCCAATCTCGTCCAGAAAGACTGTCCCTCCATCGGCTACCGCCACAAGACCTGCTTTTTCTTTGATGGCACCGGTATAGGCCCCTTTCTCATGACCG
>JAQYVR010000225.1 GCA_030145395.1 Desulfobacteria bacterium | reverse complement strand
GAAGGTGGGCACTGCTCACTCTTTTAAGGCCAGATGTGACAGGAAATATACCATTGACGATGCCTACCACAATGCGGACTTGGTTACATACCCGTCAGGGTATGAAGGGTTCGGAAATGCTTTTATCGAGGCGATCTACTTCAGAAAGCCGATCGTGCTGAACCGCTATTCGATCTTTGTAGAGGATATTGAGCCTTGCGGATTCGAGGTGATACCCTTTGAAGGATTTATCACCTCCGAGGTCGTGGATCGGATAAGACGATTGCTGGAACCAGAAACCCTCAGCAAGGCTGTGGAGAAGAATTATGAGCTAGGGAGGAGGTACTTCTCATACGAGGTTTTGGAGAAGAAACTCCTGCCCTTAGTCGAATCGTTCAGCTGACCAACAACGTCTTGAAAGGACAGTGCGGGACAATGGATACTCCTTTACGTATCGGACTTCTGCATTACTCTTGCCCGCCTCTTGTTGGCGGTGTGGAAGAGATCCTGAGTCAGCAGGCTTCCATTTTTCACCGGATGGGCCACTCGATTTCGGTTCTTGCCGGGATGGGTGAGGTCTACACAGAGGATTTTCCCGTACGTATAGAACCGGTGCTGGGTTCCAAGAATCCCAGTATCATTAAAGCCCACAAAGAGGCCAAAAAGGGTCATAAGGACGCCTTAGAACGGTCTGCAAACAAGATATACAAAATCCTGAAAGATTGGTCTCATAAGCTTGACGTTGTCCTCGCGCACAACGTGCTCCACATGCCGTTCAACCTTCCTCTAACCCTGGCCTTGCAACGCCTGGTAGACTCAGCGAATGGCGCGACAGTCGTCAGCTGGGCCCATGATTCGCCCTACTTCGAAGCAAACCCGGCAAAATACCTTATGAATCCCCCATGGACAATCCTTTCCCAGCCCCATCCGAACATACGCTATGTGACCATTTCGCGCTATCGAAAGAGGCTCTTTGGGAAGTACTTTGGAGAGACTAATTGGCATGTCATTCGCAACGGGATTGATCCGGTGCGCTTTTTTTACCTTGACCCAAAGTCTGTGAGACTGTCCGAGGAGCTTGATCTGTTTGCCCGCGACCTCGTTGTGGTGCAACCAGCAAGGATTACACCTCGAAAGAATCTGGAGCTCTCCATACACATCATCCGAGGTCTCAAACTCTTGGGCTATAACGTCCTCTTTATTCTGACAGGTCCATATGATTTCCACGAACAAAAGGCTGTGTCCTACTACCGGAGGCTAAAGTACTGGATCAATGAGCTTGAACTGCAGGACAATATTGCTGTTCTGGCGGAATACAGGTTTCGGGACAGAACAAAGCTGGTTCCGGATCGCATCTTCATCCGCGACCTCTATCTCATGGCAGACGTCCTGCTCATGACGAGCAAGGATGAAGGCTTTGGGTTGCCGCTTCTAGAAGCGGGCATGATCAAGTTGCCTATTGCTTGCTCCGATATTGGACCGTTTCGAGAAGTCGGAGACGGGGTATGCTTTTTCGGACTGGACGAACCGCCGCTTGCTATTGCCGGACGGATTATGGAATACCTGGGGCGCACAGACACCCACACAATGTTTCGCAACGTGATGGGCAAATATGTTTGGGACGTTGTTTGCCGGAGGGACGCCCTTCCGTTTTTGCGCGAGATTGTCGAACAAACAGCAAGTAATAGAAAGAAGTGAAGGTTGACCGGCATGATCCCCGCCCGGAAAAGTGGGGAGGCTTCAAATGCGCCAGGAAATTGTTTACGCGAGAAAAGATAAGAAGGATCCCACGATTGGGCCTGTGGCAGTCATGGTGGCCATGGAAACAGATGTGGCTTTGGTGCGTCGATACATGGGCGTGCGCGGCAGGCCGACACGTAGAATAATGAACAGCAGTTTATACAAGGCGAAGCACCGTAACCAAAGCATATCCATAGTTGGCCCTATGCTTGGCGCTCCACACGCAGTGATGATTCTGGAAAAGCTCATTGTGCTGGGTGCGAAGAAGATACTCTTCCTGGGGTGGTGTGGTTCAGTCCAAGAAAACGTGCAGATCGCGGACATAGTGGTGCCTGACATGGCAATGATAGGGGAGGGGACGTCAGGATATTATGCTTTAGGGAATGTGGATCCAAGGCCGTCCAAGGGGATCGTTAAAGCCATTGAGGATAGCCTTGAAGCATGCTCCATCCCTTTTCACAAAGGTCTCGTGTGGTCAACAGATGCTCCATATCGAGAGACCAGACAGAAGGTCCTGTCGCTTCAACAGGAAGAAGTGCTCGGGGTGGACATGGAGATTTCGGCCTTGTTCGCAGCAGCACGATTCAGGAGCGTTGAGATCGGGGCTCTGCTTGTGGTTTCAGATGAACTTGGCTCACTCGACTGGAAGCCAGGATTCTCAAGCAGCAAGTTCAAAAAGTCGCGCAAAATGGCTGCGGAGATCGTGTGTTCAACATGCGGCAATCTCGCCGAGATCTGAAGAAAGACTGGACTGTATTTGCTAGTGCCCAAGCCCATGAACGAAGATGTCAAAAAGAGGGCAGCGGAACTTCGTCAGACCCTTCATCACCACAGCCTTCTCTATTATGATAACAGTGAAATAGAGATTTCAGATCATCAATATGACCGTCTTATGCGTGAGCTTGTTGACCTGGAGACGCAGAATCCCGAACTCATTACGCCTGATTCTCCT
>JAQYVR010000218.1 GCA_030145395.1 Desulfobacteria bacterium | reverse complement strand
CTCCTTATCGCCTTTTCATCCCGGGTCCACTTCTTCTGAACCCGGACCCAGAGCTTCAAAAATACCTTGCATCCTACCATGCGTTCGATGTCTTTCCTGGCCTGCTCCCCGATCTGTCTTAGCATTTTCCCTCCCTTGCCTATGATCATCGGTTTCTGAGATTCCCGCTCTACGTGGATAGTGGCTTGGATGTCGATCAGGTGCTTTTCGGAACGCTCCTTGAAGGACTCCACCGTCACAGCCACACCGTATGGAATCTCCTGACTCGTCAAACGGAACACCTTTTCCCGGATCATTTCTGCTGCGATGAAGCGTTCGGGCACGTCCGTTACGATGTCTTCCGGATAGTACTGTGGTCCCTCAGGGAGCAGGGTAACCATCTCTGTCACCAATTCATCGACCTGGGTGCGGTGCAGGGCCGAAATGGGCACGACGGCGCGGAAAGGATAGGCCTCATCCCATTGCTCTATAAGGGGAAGGAGTTCTTCCTTCTGCAGCCGGTCGATCTTGTTAATGGCAAGAATAGAGGGCAAGTTTGTTTTCTTCAAAGACTCGAGGATTATCTCATCTGAAAAACTGTCCGTGGAAGTCCCGTCCGCCACGAATACAACCAGATCCACGTCACCCAAGACCTTTAAGGCCACTTCCACCATACGTACATTCAAAGGTCCCTTGGCCTTATGAACACCCGGGGTGTCTAGAAAAATCAGCTGGGCCGCAGGCAAATGGGCAATACCCAGGATGCGGTGACGTGTGGTCTGGGGTTTTTCCGACGTTATGGCGATCTTCTGCCCCAGCACCTGATTCAGCAGGGTGGATTTGCCCACATTGGGCGCCCCTATGATGGCAATAAATCCGGATTTGAAAGGAGTTTTCTTATTCATAAAGCCGTCACTTCCTGGTTCTTACATACCTGACCTCAGAAGAATGAAATATAGCCGAGCCGTGAAGTCGTGTCAATTAAAGGGCGACGATAGGGATCTGACTATGTCCCCCAAATCCACCGCCAAGAAAACGAAGCACCAACAATAATCGATACCATTGCAACGGGTTATCTCAGAGCGGGGCCGTCGAAATCTGTCACGTTGCCTAGTTAGTTGCAAGGCTATTCTTTCCTTCGTTTTTTTGTCCCTTCGGGTCTGTCGATTTCACCGGATCTTCTTTGTTGGTGGGCGCTTGAAGTACCTTAGTACGTCGGCGCACCCACCGCCGTGACCGGCCTGCCTCTCATACGCCCGACCTTGGTCGGGCGTATGAGAAGCTATCTAAAATCAGAAAGGTTCCTTACCGGGAAGCTCTCGGACGTTTAGGTCTGAGAGCTTCAATCTCCGACAAACTTGGCAGACGGTGGATCCGGAGTCCATATGAGCGTTGAAAACGCCTTCGGCCTGTGTTAAGCAAACGCATTCGTCCGCATTAAATATCGGATAGTTATCTTTGAGTATAGGAAGAGATCAGAAATTGAAGGGGGATGACAGCATGAACAAGCGGTTGACGATTGTTTTACTCCTTATTCTCTCTACGTGGGTTATTGCTCCCGCCGCGTTGTGCGGGAAAGACACGATCAAGATCGGTATCAACGCACCGATGACCGGCGATATCCCTAAGGTAGGCGAGGGGACAAAGTTTGCGGCCCGGATGTGGCTATCAGACATCAAAGCCGCAGGTGGCCTCAAGGTCGGGGGCAAATTGTACCAGGTCGAGTTGGTCATCGAGGACAACGAGTCCAAAGCGGAATCAGCTGTGAAGGTGAATATCAAGATGATCACCGAGGACGAAGTGCTTGTCATTGTTGGACCCCAGGCCTCCAAACAGGCGGTTCCTGCTGGCGATGTGGCCAACAACTACAGGACAGCTATGATTACTCCGTGGTCTACCAATCCGGATACCACCAAGGATCGCCCCTATGTTTTCCGCGGGTGCTTCCTTGATCCCTTTCAAGGGCCGGTGTTGGCCAATTTCATCACAGAGGAGTTCAGATTCAAGAAAGCTGCAGTCCTGTATGACGTGGCGAGTGACTACCCCAAAGGGCTGGCGGAATTCTTCAAGAAGGCTTGGGAAGGCTTGCATGGTAAGGGTTCTGTGGTGGCCTTTGAAAGCTTCACCACCAAAGACCCCGACTTCAGTTCTCAGTTGACGAAGATCAAACGATCAGGTGCGGAGGTATTATTTACCCCTCAGTACTATAACGAAGTGGCCTTAATAGTTCAGCAGGCCCACGAATTGGGATGGAATAAACCGATTGTTGGGAGCGATAGTTGGGGCTCGGCAGAGACGGTGCAACTCTGCGGCAAAGAATGCTTTGGGCTCTTCTTCAGTGCTCACTACGCTGCGGCCGGTGCAACAGGGGCAACCAAGGCCTTTATTGATCGCTACAAGAAGGAGCATGGGTACGTGCCTGATGATGTGGCTGCCCTAACCTGGGACTCTTTGCTAATCGTTCAAGAGGCCATCCAGGCTTGCGGCGCGATTACTGGAAATCTTGATAAAGATCGCCGGTGTGTCCGCGATGCCCTGGCCCGGATCAAGAAATTCGACGGCATAACAGGCCAGATGACATTCACTGAGGACGGCGATCCTATCAAATGTGTCGTCATCGTCAAGATCAGTGACAAAGGCGAGTATGAGTTTTACAAGTCTGTATGTCCTTGAGGTAGAACCGATCAAGGTGAAGGAGTAAGATTTCCTGACAACGTATGCACGGATAGGTCGTCCCGGCGCACACAAGGGCGGGCCAGGGCAGGGCGAAGAGCCCGATCCTGAGTCCGCCTTTTTCTAGTAACAAGGAGGTTTGGTGGTATTCTTCTTCCAAAATCTGGTCAACGCCTTGCAGTGGGGTAGCTTCTACGCCCTGATCGCACTGGGTTACTCCATGGTCTATGGCATCCTGATGCTCTTTAACTTTGCTCACGGCGATATCTTCATGGTCGGGGCATACATCGGCTTTGGTGTAGCAACCGGCCTGGTAGCGCTCGCCTCAATGGGGGCACTTGCATTGCCCACGTGGCTGATTCTGGTGTTGACCATAATTATCACCATGTTCCTAACTTCTTTGGTGGGCATGATGGTTGAAAGGGTGGCCTATCGCCCTCTACGAGAAGCGCCTAGGGCTTCTGCTGCAATCACCGGGTTGATGGTGGGCATCATACTTGAGACGGGGAACCTGGCACTGCTGGGGGCTAGACGGGTAAGGTTCCCGACCTTGATCGAGTCGACCACCTACGACATTGGTGGCGTGTTCGTGACCAACAAGAAGATCATGATCGTCGTCGTATCCTTGCTGCTAATGCTTGCCCTGGATCAGTTTGTGCGCAGGACCAAATGGGGGATGGCGATGCGTGCGATGGCCTTTGACTATGCCATTGTACCCTTGATGGGCGTACCGATAAACACCATCGCAGCTCTCACTTTTGCTGTGGGTTCGGGTCTGGCGGCGGCGGCTGGGATACTCTTCGGCGTGGCATATCCAGTACTTGACCCGTACATGGGTATTGTATTCGGCTGGAAGGCCTTCGTGGCTGCAATCCTTGGGGGGAGAGGCTCTATACTCGGTGCCACACTGGCCGGTTTTTTGTTGGGATTCATCGAAATCTTCGTGGCGATGATCTTCCCTTCCACGCTGCGGGATTTGATCGCTTACTCCATCATCCTGCTCATCTTGACCTTCAGGCCGCATGGCTTTTTTGGCGAGCCGTACAGTGCACGTTTGAGGCTATGAGTGTTTGCGGGACATATTGTTTTTGCAGATGGCCGTGTATGGCTCTGCGAGGTGTTTTTGGCGTTAACCGGCAGATACTCGATAAACTGACCGGATATTGTTTCATCCAGCATCCAATAGCCGGTGTTTGGAACAACGAACTGTGAGCCTTCTCCACAGACTGAAAAGCGCATGAAGAGATTTTGGCATTTGTTCTCCCATGTTCCCCTGTTGGGCTGGCTTCTCGGAGCTGCGATAGCGGTGTCCCTCGAACATTTTTTGGGCACATCGCTGGCTTTGGCTCTGGGGCTGCCCAAAATACCCGTCCTTTTCGGCTTTGTCATCATGCTTAAGAAACCAGTACTGATTCCCGGTGCTATCCTTTATGTGCTGCTGATATATTTCTTGTCAATAGGTGTGACAGCCCGCCTGAGCGCATCCCCGGCAAATAGACTGGCAGCCAAACTTCTCAGCCTTCCGCCGTGGTTCTCTGTAGCAGTCCACCTGGGTCTCCTTTATGCCACCTTGCATATGTGGTCCGGAATGAGTGCCTACCGGGTTATCACGCTGAAGCTCACATTGATTGCCGTCATGGTTACACTGAGCTTGAACGTGATTAACGGTTACATGGGAGAGTTCTCCTGCTCACACCCGGGATTCATGGCCCTGGGAGCATACGGAGCCTCGGTTTTCACTGTGGTCCTGTTCGTCAACGACAGACTATTCGGGCCCTCCCTTCTCCCTGCTGCCTTAGCACCGTTCATGTTCCCCGTGGCTTTGATAGTGGGCGGAATGGTTGCGGCCCTGGGAGCCCTTGCCATTGCTATCCCTTCTTTCAAGACGAGAGGCGACTATCTGGCCATCATTTCTCTGGCGTTCATGTTCATTGTCAAGAGCATGATCGAGAACCTGGAGGTCGTCGGTGGTCCCCGCGGTCTGAGTAGTCAGCCTGACTGCGCCAATCTGCCCACGGTCTTCTTATGGACTGTCGCCTGTGTATGGATCATCAACAATTTTGTGCGTTCCACCCTTGGCAAGGCCCTGAACGCTGTGCGCGATGAGGAGACGGCGGCCAGTGCCATGACAGTGAACACAAGACGGACCAAGATGGTTGCATTTCTGTTCGGAGCGTTCTGGGCGGGTGTGGCCGGCGGTCTCTTTGCGCATGTGCTCAGGTACGTTAATCCTAGCACCTTCGGCATTCAAAAACTGGCTGAAGTTCTGGCAATGGTCTACTTTGGAGGGCTCAACTCCGTGTATGGGTCTATTGTGGGGGCCGTCGGCCTGAGTCTTCTCAGTGAAGCCTTGCGGCCGTTAGAGATATTGAAGTGGATCATCATTCCTTTGTTGTTGATCCTGCTAATGATTTTTCGCCCAACAGGCCTGATTGCTTTCAAGGAGTTCAACGTCAAGAATCTGATTGCGCCGAAACAGAAAAGGGAAGAAGAGATGTAATATGGCGTTGCTTAGGGTTGAAAAAATGGGCCATGACTTTGGCGGTCTGCGGGCCGTCAATAACTACAACCTGGAGGTCGAATCCACCCAGGTTAGAGGGCTGATCGGTCCCAACGGAGCCGGCAAGACTACCGTCTTCGACCTGATCAGCGGCATCTATAGCCCCACGGAAGGCAGTATCGTCTTGGATGGCAAGAGCATTGTGGGCCTTCAGCCCCATCAGATTGCCGCCATGGGCCTTGGCAGGACCTTCCAGAATCTAAGGCTGTGGAGACATATGACCGTGCTTGAGCATGTGAAGATGGCCCGTTACTCAAAGATTAGCTATGGTCTGATCGGGGCCTTTTTCGGAACACCGAGGCGCAAGAGGGAAGAGGAAGAGATTGAAGAGAAGGCTCGTGGCCTGCTCGATTTGATGGGGATCGGCCGCTTTGCGGATCAGGTTGTGGTGAACCTGCCATACGGTGCCCAGAGGCGGGTGGAGTTGGCAAGGGCACTGGCTACGGAACCAAAGATACTCTTTCTGGATGAACCTACCGCAGGCATGAACCCGGAAGAGCTGGTTCAGATGATGGAGATCATCCGCCTGATCCATAAGGAGTTGGGTCTATCCATTTTTCTCATCGAGCACAGGATGAAGATGGTTATGGAACTGTGCGAGATCGTACAGGCCCTGGTCTTTGGCGAGGTCATTGCCGAGGGAACACCCGAAGAGATTCAAAACGACTCAAAGGTTATTGATGCCTATTTGGGCCGGGAAGCGGTGCACTGATGTCGTTATCCGTGGAAAACCTGCGCGTTTCTTATGATAAGATTAAAGCCCTGCACGGCATAAGCTTCCGGGTTGATGAAGGTGAAAGTGTGTGTATCATCGGCGCAAATGGCGCAGGCAAGAGCACTACATTGCGAGCGATTTCTCGTTTGGTTCCAGTCGAAGCAGGCACCAAAATGACTTACATGGGAAGCGACCTGCTCAAGTATCCCGCGGACAAGGTCGTCAGCAAGCTTGGCATCTCTCACGTTCCCGAAGGGAGACGCATCTTCGGCAACCTGACGGTCATGGAGAATCTCATGCTGTCCACCTTTGCAAGAAAAAATGGCAAGAAGATTAAGGTAGATCTAGAGAGAGTCTTCTCTATCTTCCCGCGTCTGGAAGAGAGGAAAGCACAGAAGGCCGGAACGCTGAGCGGTGGCGAGCAGCAGATGCTGGCTATTGGGAGGGCCTTTATGAGCGGAAGAAGAATGATGCTCCTGGATGAACCCTCCATGGGACTGGCCCCTTTGTTGATGATGAGTGTGTTCGAAGCACTCAAGGAATTGAATCAGGAAGGGACGACTATTCTACTCGTCGAGCAAAATGCTCGAATGGCACTTCAATTCGCTCAGCGTGGCTATGTTCTGGAGAACGGCAACCTTGTGCTGGAGGGAGAGTCTGAAGAACTTCTCGACAATCCCGCAGTCAAGAAAGCCTATCTCGGATAGTGGGGGGATAGAGGCTGGTCCCTATTTTCTTGCGCAACAGTGAGGACATACGTCAATCAGGAAAGGAGGTTTTTATGGTAAGGGAAGAACGTCGGTCGGGAAGAGAACGAAGATACGGTGGGCCTCGCAGGAAGTTTAAGGACCCGAATTACAAAAAACCCGAACGCAGAAGCGGTCGAGACCGCAGATTCGAAAAGGACAGGAGATCATCAAAAATGGACTCGAATAGTGAGTTCTAACCATGCAGCTTCTTGCAACGAGCTTCAATCTGAACCAAGCTTGACGACCCCGGCGAAATGATCTTCGAGTCCGGCAAGGATTCTTTCCCGGAAACGGGAATGCAACGATATTAGCTTATAGCGGAAATGGCACTCTTTGTTCGCCCCTGAACGTTAGCTTCCCCTCAAGAATCTGTCTATCTCCTGTGTTACGTAGTCATAAAAGGCTTGTTGGTCCGGCAGGTACTCCCACACCTTTTCAAGGTTCTTATACCGTTTTGGCTGCTTGCCGGTCATGTCTACGATGATCAGGGCCTGGGTTGAGACTTGATACGCTTTTACAAGATAGCGGTTCTCCGGTTTATCAATGTTTATCGTTTTCCATATGATCGTCCCTTGTTCCAGTGCCGGGGCGAACCTTTCTCGTATCGCATCAAACGACCAATCCTCTATTTGCAGACATGAAGGGCACCGGTAGGTCCCGTGAAAATAGTATGCGATGATTCCCCTTCCGGACGCGTTGTTTTCCGGGATTGTCTCAGATCCTTGCTGTTCGCTCGCGACTTTCGGGACCTCTTTTGATTGTGTATTGCTGATGCCCCCCAGAATGATTCCGGAAATGGCTAAGAAGATCACGGCCAACCTAAGTCTATCTTTGTTTCTCATTTACTTTGATCTCTTCAATGTCTTCAGGTCGCGAAGAACGGATTTACGATGAAGTAAGCTCCCAAAGCACCGATAAGTAGCCCTGCTCCCCTGCGGAACCAGTTCCCCGCCCCTTGCCACGTACTGTTTTCCAGGACTCTTCTCACTGCCGCCGCAGAGCTGCCTGCCACAACGATGGGCAGACAGTGCCCGACAGCAAACAGGAGAATGAAAAGAATTCCCGTAGTTACTTGCTTCTGGATGGTAATGATAGCAAGGATTGGCGCAATAAAACCAAAGGTACACGCCCCGGAAAGCACGCCGTAGGCGAGACCCAGGACAAAGGCCCCAAGAAAACCTCTAAGATTAAGGCGATACAATATACTTGCCGATGTTGCGCATTTTTCAACACCAAACATGCCCATGGCAACCCAGATCAGAATCAACCCTATCAGGATTTGCCAATAGTTACCTACGTCGCCCAGCATGCGCCCCAGGAGAGCGCAGATGATGCCGACAAGGGCTATGGTGATGAAGAGTCCGGAGGTGAAGGCGGCCGCGTAGTAGCCAGCCTCTCTCGGTCTTAGGATCCTTTGCTGGCCTCCCACATAGGCTACGATCAAGGGTATGGAAGCCAGATGACAGGGGCTTAGTACCACACTGATCATGCCCCACACAAAGCAACCCGCGGCGGCAATAGCGGGACCTCCGGCGATCCATTCATTGACAGTCAGAAGAAATGTTTCAAGCATAAATGGCTCTTTTCAATTTGATCCACGATGTGCGTTGGTTTCTTTGGGTGCATCACTCTTGTCCTGATCCACTCCCATGTTTTTCAGTTGTGCTACTATCGCCTGTTCGCTCATGAAGCCAAAATGGCGGTACACCTCCTTACCATCTTTGTCGAAGAATATCTGGGTGGGAATAACCCGGATCCCGAATCTCTTACCCTGGTCCCGGTGTTTCGAGACGTCGATGAAGACGATAGCCGCTTTCCCTTTGTAGGCCTTTTCCATCTTTACAAGTATGGGAGCCATCATCTTGCAGGGTATGCACTTTTTGGCTCCCAGATCGAGCATGGTTACCATGCCCTTCACGGGCACCTCGGGCAGGTTCGGTTGACTACCTTCTGCTTGAACGAGAACAACACCGGCAAGAAGAAAAGCGGCGGTGAGCCACATTGTTTTTTTCTTCATGCAAACCCCACTTGATCCTGGCAAAGACATCCGAATTTCCGCACAGGTGTTCCTCCTCCCATGATCATCTCAGTTCCTGGAAACCTCCCGCGGAAACCAGTGAGTAGTCTTGAGGCAAATCTTTACCAGCATAAGCATTACCGGCACCTCAATCAGCACGCCCACAACGGTTGCCAGAGCTGCTCCGGATGAGAGTCCAAAGAGCATGGTTGACGTAGCAATTGCCACTTCGAAATGGTTAGAAGCCCCTATCATGGCTGAAGGAGCTGCGTCCTCGTAGGAAAGCCTGAGCGGACGAGACAAACCATAGGTCAACCAGAAGATAAGATTCGTCTGAATGAAAAGAGGAATGGCGATCCAGAGGATTGTGAGCGGGTTGGAAAGAATGACTTCTCCCTTGAATGAGAAGAGAAGCACGAGCGTGATCAGGAGGGCCACAATGGTGATGGGGGTCAAAATATGGAGAAACTTCTCCCGGAACCAGTCCTCACCACGCATCCGGATTATCGACTTCCTGGAAATATAACCAGCGGCAAGCGGAAGCGCCACATAAATACCAATGGAAAGTACCAAGGCCTGCCATGGAACAGGAAGCCGCCCAACGCCAAGGAGAAATCCTCCCAGAGGACCGTATAGAAGAAGCATGGCGAGGGAGTTGATGGCCACCATAATCAGCGTGTGCCCATCATTTCCTCGGGCCAGGTAGCCCCAAACAAGAACCATCGCCGTGCACGGGGCGATCCCCAGAAGGATGCAGCCGGCAAGATAGCTCCGCCATAGCGGCACCTCCAGCATCTTGACCCCGTTGTGTATCACTACCTTCCCCACACCATGCGTGTCATTTAAGACAAGGTCGAGGCCAAGGGGCATCTTCACATAGTCCATTGCCTCAGGCCCGATAAAGGCCAAAAATGCCGTGCCCAGAAAGAAGAGAGAGATAGCATACATGGTGAAAGGTTTAATCGCCCAGTTGACAAAAAGGGTCAGGCCTACCGGCTTCATGTTCTTCCCTGCTTTGACAACTTCTCCGAAATCGATTTTCACCATGATCGGATACATCATAAAGAAGAGACAGATGGCAATGGGGATCGACACAACAGGGGCTTCCCCAACGTAGATGGCCAATCCGTCCAGATACTTCGCAAATCCAGGGGCCACTTTTCCAAGGATGATGCCTGCAACGATACAAAGGATCACCCAGACGTAAAGATACTTCTCAAAAAGGCTGAGCCCTTTCGCTTCCTTGGTGACACACGCTTCAGTTGCCATGACTTCACTCCATCAAGAAAAAGTCAGCTTCTATGGGCGCAAATCGTTTGCGCTACTTATCCAGCCACGACTGGATCTCTTGTTTTTCCGGGATCTTTCCTACACTCTTTACCTCACCGTCAATGACTACAGCCGGCGTCCCGAACACACCGTACTTGGAGATCTCTATAATATCGGTTACCTTTTCAATGTTAGCATCTACGCCTGCCTCGGCAACCGCTTCCTTAACATTCTTTGCTGTCAGTTCACACCTTCCACAACCTGGGCCTAACACCTTTATTTCCATTCTCACTCCTCCTCATGCGTCTTTATGATCCGGGTTATCACGGGCGGGTTCTCAGCCGCCCGGCGTCTGTACCTCACTGCGGCGATTAAGTTTGCTATCAAGAGCACGGATGCGCCCACGATGACCGAAACCATTGGATGAAGGCCAGAGTTCTGGTAGACGGCCGCACCCGCCACAATTCCCAATATTAGGCCCATGCCAGGTATGCCCAGGAGTGTGACAGCATTCTTTCTCAAAACTCCGGGGCTTTGGCTCACCGAAACCCAATCGCCTGCTTGCGCCCCAGCCCTGTTCCATGCCTCAACGTTCACGGTCGAGCCATCGGTTGGAGTGTGACAGACCTTCTTGCTGACCTCGGGAGCATTGGGAATTCCAGGGGTACCTGGCCGAATTATCACATCCGCTTTATCATTATCTTTCAGGCTTGCTACAAAACCTACATGCTTTCGCATCTTACCCCTCTCCCTTATAGCTCCTTTAACCACTGAATGATCTTCTCTCTATGGGGCACACTGCCGACACACTTGACCTTTCCGTTGATAATCACGGCAGGGGTCCCCATCACACCGTATCTGCCAATCTCCTTTAGATCCCTGACGTGCTCCAAGTCGGCCGACAAATCCATTTCGGCCAACGCCTCCATGAGTTCTTTCTCCAGCCTGTCGCATTGGTCACACCCGGGTCCAAGGACTTTGATCTCCAGTTCTTCTGAAACATCCTCTTCATACGGCCTTCCAAGAAACTTGTTGAATTCCCGCAAAAGGGACTTGCTGTAAACCTCCTTGGCACTACCCGGAACATAGTTTCTCTTTGAGATTCTTCTTGCGAGTTCGGTTTGAACTTCATTATCAGGCCTGCCTGCATATTCTTTGCCCATCTCTTGCATGACGCGCGTCAGACCGATAATACCAATAGATTGCTTGTTGATTCTTATCCTGGTCACCTCGTCTTGGGACATGGCTTCTCCTTGCAGAAGTTCACCGTTTGTTTCATCTTGAAAAGCCAGGTCCTCTGGGTCTTGATTATTTACTTTCCCCTATCCTGCTATCCAGCCATAGCCCATCCCGGCAATCGTGGAGAGGATCACAATAATGACACAAAACGTGGCCGTCTTTTTGACGCCCATGACGCCTCCTATGACCAGCATGTTGGGCAGCGAAAGAGCCGGACCCGCCAGAAGCAGCGACAGGGCAGGCCCCTTGCCCATGCCCGCGCCGATCAACCCCTGAAGAATGGGCACCTCGGTCAGGGTGGCAAAATACATCAGCGCTCCGGAGACTGCGGCAAACAGATTGGCCCACAGCGAGTTTCCTCCAACCAGGCTCTGTATATAGTGCTCGGGAATGAGGGCAGGGTGGCCCGGGCGGCCCAGCATGAAACCGGCCACCAGGACGCCTGCGCCCAGGAGCGGAAAGATCTGCTTCATGAATCCCCAGGTCGATTGCACCCAGGTGGCACACTCATCCTTTGTAAACCATGATTTGAGCATTATCCCCAGGACAATGAGCAGGGCAACGGTGATGTACCATTTGGCAGCAAAGATGGCCGGCCAGAGCCCTGTAGACCCTGCTGCGGGTTTGGCAAAAGCAGCAAAAACAAGAATCAGGACCATGGTCAGCATGTAAAGCCCATCCTGGAGCAGGCTCCGTCCCCTCCCTTCCTCATCCGGAAGATGGATCTCCCCGGCAGTACGGGCGGCATCTTCCTTTCGGAAGATAAAGGCCATGAGCAAGCCCGTGACGACGGCAAATCCGATCGCACCGATAGCCCTTGCCAGGCCCAGTTGCCAACCCAGAATCCTTGCCGTCAACACGATGGCCAGAACATTAATGCCCGGTCCCGAATATAGAAAGGCAGTCGCCGGACCGATACCCGCCCCCCGGGTATAAATCCCGGCAAAGAGCGGCAGGACCGTACAGGAACAGACCGCCAGGATGGATCCGGAGACAGAGGCCACGGAATATGAGAGTATCTTCTTAGCATTGGCCCCGAAATATTTGAGGACCGAAGCCTGGGATACAAAGACGGCAATGGCCCCTGCAATGAAGAAGGCAGGGATCAGGCATGTCAGAACATGCTCACGGGCGTACTCCCGAAGCATCATAAAGGCTTCAAGCCCGGATTGCCTGATCGTCGGATGATTCCAGGGCACATAGTAACAGCCCAGAAAGATCAGTATGATGAGTAGGAGCTTAGTTCGTTCTTTCATTCTGTTTACCCTCAATCAAGGTAATAGCTACATGCCCATCTAGCTATATTATGGGCAAAAAACTTATTTCTTGCAGACGTCTTCACGTCGAATTGTAGGGATTTTCTCCACTAGTTCAGTGATCCTCGGATCATTTTCCAGCCAGTGCCTGAGGCTGCCTAAGAGACTGGCCGCATATGGACCTCCACTTCCGTCCGTCAACTTATAGTTGACCCACATGCCATTCTTTCGTGATGTGACCAGATCAGCGTCTTCCAGCACTTTCAAGTGCTTAGACGCAGTAGGCTGGGCTATCTTCAGTGCGGCCTGAATCTCACAGACGCACATGTCCTTATGTTGAAGCATTTTCATAATCGCTATCCGATTCGGATCGGACAGGGCCTTCATGACCCTAACAAAATCTCTCATTTGGCGTTCCTCAAATATTACCGTTTAGCAATATAGAACGATGCCTCGTGCCTGTCAAGCACATAATGATTTATCAGAAGAAAATTCCCTTGACAGCCGCATGATGCTGTTTTATAGTTCGACATATCTCGAACTATCGAGAAGAAAAGATCCAATAATTGCCATTTGTTGGTGTGTATGCCAAGGCTCACGCCTTGGTTTTAGGCAAAAATGAATTAGAATATAGGAGGAGGGAACAACATGACCGAGTACTGTGGATTAACTTGGTCCAAAGGCCAAATGAAGCACAATCTTGATGCACGGATATCTCAAGGCGATATTCCGGGTTTATATGATTCATTAACTATTATTTCCATCGGAAGTCATTGTTGCTCATAAATAGATCGTGAGCCGAATTGGTGGCTGATAAGTTTTATCGGTAGCAGTGGATAGAGGATAAAATGTCAGCGATGAACTACTTACTATTTGGCATAGCAGGGCTGGTTGCAATCGTGGCCCTTATCATGGCTTTTTCCTGGGTTTGGACGAGGCACTTTTGTAAACCCAAACGGCAGGTTTCTGACGAAACACCGGCTGACTCCAGCCTGTCCAGCGAAACAGTGAGGTTTACCAGCGGGGGCGTGATGCTGAACGGATGGTTCATTCCGGCAAGAACCAACCATGCAGTGCGACCGACAATAATTCTCTGTCACGGCTGGTCGCACAACGCCGGTAGGATGTTATTCATGGCCCGAATGCTGCACGAGGCAGGTTTTGGGGTGCTTGTGTATGATGCCAGGGGTCATGGCACGAGCGGAAGCGATGGACCGATTACAGGTCTTAAGTTCGCCCAGGACCTTATTGCAGCCGTTGAATACCTTGAGGCGAGGTCTGACGCAAACGGGACTCGCTTTGGTGTTGTCGGCCACTCATTAGGAGGGTTAGGAGCCATTGTGGCCGCTTCCATGGAACCAAGGATTCAGGCGTTGGTCAGTATTTCAGCCTTTGCTGATCCTGTACAGATCACAAGCGAGGTAATGCATCATATGCACATCCCCAGGTGGCCCTTTCTGTGGCTCTGCTGTCGCATCATGGAACGCTGGATTGGAATGTCGATGGCTGAAGTCACACCGAAAAACCGAATTGGCCAAGTAAAAGCGCCCATCCTTCTTATCCACGGGGGTTCTGATCAGTTCGTTTCGCCGTCGAACATGGAAGTTCTGCGGTCAAGGGCTCCTCAAGAGAATACAGAGAGCTGGTTGGTTCCCGATAGAGGACATTCTGATCTCATTACCGATCCTGACTGTATAGAGCATGTTATCGAGTTTCTAAAGAAGAGTTTGGAGACCGAGACAGTGGTGACACAAGATAGGGACTCGTAGTTTTTCTATGTTTCTAATGGGTTTAGTTGACAACAAAGCCGATCAGTTGCATTTTATAAGGGTAAGGCTTGAAGGAGCAAATCTTGATGAGTGAAAAACAGCACAGCCTGGAGGGCCTGGTTAAGGCCAGCAGAAGTTGTTGACCCAAGAAGGGAAGGGCTCAGTTGGGCCAGCCCAGTCTGGATCAGCCTTTTGTTGCGGGCTCCGTTATGACGCTCCTGGGCGAGATGCCTCAGGTTTCGTCTACCCTGACGTGGGCTGACCATTGGGGTACTATCAAGGCTCGCTGGGGTGTAGGCCGCATGCATTACACGGTCGACCCCGGACTCTATGCCCTGGGAAGCCCCGATGCAATGGCGCCGGTCCTGGTCACTGCTAATTACAAGATGAGTTTTGACCGGGTGCGCGAGGCATTGCCGGGTCGTGATGTCTGGATTCTGGTCCTGGACACAAAAGGGATCAATGTCTGGTGTGCCGCAGGCAAGGGGACTTTCGGAACAGAGGAACTGGTGCACCGTATTGCCATCAGCAAGCTCTCCCGGGTAGTCGCTCACAGGCAACTGATCCTGCCACAGTTGGCGGGTCCCGGTGTCGCGGCGCATAAAGTGCCGAAGCTGTCGGGCTTCAAAGTAATATACGGTCCTATACGGTCGAAAGATCTGCCTGCTTTTATGGATCGAGGGTTCAAGACGACGCCGGAGATGCGACAAAAGACCTTCACGACCAGGGAAAGGGTTGCATTGATCCCTGTTGAGCTGGTGGAGGCCCTCAAATGGACCCTGATTATTGTTCCCGTCTTCTTTCTCATGGGCGGGCTGGGAGGCCCGGGAGGATTCTGGGCTAATGCATTTAATTACGGTCTTTTTGCTGTGTTCGCCTTTCTGGCCGCACTGGCTGCTGGTGCGGTTTTCACTCCTTTGCTGCTGCCGTGGCTGCCGGGCCGGGCCTTTGCCCTGAAGGGCCTTATTGCCGGCTTGATCGCGGCATCGATACTTGGGTTTTTGCGGGCAGGAACTTTGGATGCCTGGCCTGGTCTGGTTGAAATCCTGGCCTGGTTCTTCCTGGTCCCGGCTGTTTCCGCTTATCTGGGGATGAATTTTACGGGCGCGTCCACGTACACATCTCTTTCAGGGGTCAAGAAAGAGATGAAATGGGCTGTGCCACTGGAGATTGTGGGGGGCGTGGTCGGCTTGGTGCTGTGGTTAGGATCGCGCTTCATGGCTTGAGGATCTTTGTTAAGCCGCAGAGACACGGAAAACACCGAAGAAATACTTGTTTAGCCACAGACGCACGCAGACATACACAGACATTTTGTCCGGCCGACCCGCCCGCCTCGCCTTAGCGAGAGTGATGGCGGGCAGGCATAGCCGGACAAAAGAATGCTATCCGCCGCTGGCGGAGTAAACTTGATAGTTTATAAAGATTAATCATGCAATCCTTCAATATTTTTCATTATGCCCAAGGGGCACTGACACTGAATAGGTGGCCAAGTCGGCCAGCTATTTGTCTGCGTGGGCTTGCCTCGCTGTCTTGTCCCGCCATAGCTTTAGCGGAGGCGGAAGCTTTCAGCGAAGGCGGGTCTGCGGCTAATAAAAAGGTTTTTAGGAAAATAAGATGAAACAACCGATTTATTTGCCGAATGTGGTTACTTTGCAGCTTGACCAGAAAAAATGCACGGGCTGCGGCATGTGCTTAATAGTCTGCCCGCACGCTGTGTTGGGCATGGATAATGGCCATGCACGGATTGAAAACCGCGATGCTTGCATGGAGTGCGGGGCATGCGCCCAGAACTGTCCGACCCAGGCAGTAACTGTGGAGGCGGGTGTGGGTTGTGCGGCTGCCGTCATCAATACGGCCCTAGGACGCGATAGCTCTTCCTGCTGCTGCGTGATCGAACCGAAAGAGCCGCAAGGAGACAAACCTGTGGACATCGAAATCACATACTGTGTGGAATGAGGCTATTTAGAAAGGGCCTCCAGGTTGGCGGCCGACATCGAAAACAAATTCGGCGTTGTTCCTAAACTGATAGGTGGGCACAATGCCATCTTTGACGTAGCCATAAACGGCAGCGTTGTTTACACCAACAACAAACAGTGTGGTCAATTCCCCACGCACGAGCAGATCTTCGAGGAGGTTCAAAAGTACAAGGATCCTGTTTCAGCGAAAGATCAAAAGAAAACTTCACGCGTGAAACTCAGCATCGCCCCTTGTTGTCCTTCCTCTTCTAAGGGAGGTAGCCCCTCTTCATCCGACAACTGTTGCGGGTAAGGGCGCTGTTCCTCAGTTCAATGGGATGATTCACAATATCCCCAGGCTTTCCCCTTTTCTTCACTAAACCACCACTAAGAACCAAGAACCAGGAACCAGCAACTCACATGTCACGTCGCCCATCCTCCTCGGTATTTCGAACAGTTCCACCCCCCTCAACCCTTCTGTCTTCCACCAATGTTGGCATATCCTAGGTTATGAATGCCACGCTGGTGGCTTAGAGTGTTGTCTGATTTCTCTATCTCAAGAAATCAGACAAATAATTTATCTCTGAGATCTCTGTGAGCTCGAGCGAACGAAGAGAGCGGGCGAGAGACCCGTTTCCTACCTATCTCCACCAAAACTACCCAATTTTACTACGTATTTATCCCGCAAAAAAAGAGTGATGCCTTTTAAGCAATTTCATGCTACAGGGCAAATGTTGTGTACTGCCATATCGGCGGCATAATTCTATATCAGGTGGCCGGAGAATATCCGGCGAGCACACGAAACAATAGCCGTCTCAAATAGGAGGGTTTTGTAATGAAAATCTTGATGGTACTGACTTCACACGACCAGCTTGGTAACACAGGTGAAAAAACTGGATTTTGGCTGGAGGAATTCGCTTCTCCTTACTTTGTTTTTAAAGATGCCGGAGCTGAAATTACGTTAGCTTCCCCCAAAGGCGGAATACCACCGATAGATCCCAAGAGCGATGAACCGGACTTTCAGACAGACGCAACAAATCGTTTAAAGGGAGACAAAGAAGCGCAAACAGCTTTAGCGAATACTTTAAAGCTCCCAGACATTTCACCTGATGACTATGATGCCGTGTTTTATCCTGGTGGCCACGGCCCGCTATGGGATCTTTCTGAGGATAAAGATTCTATTGCCTTAATCGAGGCGATGTATGCCAAGGGCAAGCCTGTTTCTGCGGTGTGTCACGCGCCGGCTGTTTTCCGCCACACCAAAGCGCAGGATGGCTCTCCGCTGGTACGAGGAAAATCTGTAACTGGATTTGCCAACTCAGAAGAGGGCGCTGTTGAATTGAGTGATGTGGTGCCGTTCTCGGTGGAAGATGAGTTGAAGAAAAACGGTGGTAATTATTCTAAAGCAGATGACTGGCACCCCCATGCTGTAACTGACGGCAACCTGATCACAGGTCAGAACCCGGCATCTTCAGAAGCTGTAGCAAAAGAGGTTTTGAATAAACTTGGCGAAATGGGGAAGAATTGAGACACATTCATGCAGGCATGAAGGAAGCCGAGGACAAAAATTTAAGAAGCAACGCCAACAGCATAAAAATCACGAACAATTAATATTTAAGATGTGCCCCCTTTCCCCACAGAGCCGAATCCCATTCGACAAGCCGTCCAGCTTAGCCCTTAGAATCCTTGACAAAAAACAGCCCCCTTGGTAGCCTCCCGTCGAATGTCCGCACACATCGTCTCTAATCCTAACCAATGAATTTTGGGGACGTACGTCAGTTTATAAGTTGAACAAGATTTGTGTGAGGATTTAAGGGGAAGGCATGATTCGTCAGTGCAACAGCAGCGACTTTGAGACCATTTATTCCATTATCAATGAGGCCGCGGAAGCCTACAGAGGCATCATCCCCGGGGACCGCTGGAAGGTACCTTATATGGACAGAGAGGAGCTTCAGCACGAAATCGATGATGGTGTGGTATTCTGGGGATATGAAGAAGGCGGCATATTGGTCGGCGTGATGGGCGTCCAAGACGTTATGGACGTGACTCTTGTCAGACACGCTTATGTCCGGACGGCCACACAGAATAAGGGTATAGGGGGAGGGCTACTATCAGAGCTACGTGAGAAGACCGCGCGTCCACTCCTCATGGGTACCTGGGCAAATGCTGTCTGGGCTGTTCGTTTCTATGAGAAACATGGCTTTCGACTGGTAACCCCCGAAGAGAAGACCCGGTTGCTGAAAAAATACTGGTCAATCCCCGAACGCCAGGTAGAAACATCCGTGGTTCTGGCGGATCAGAAGTGGTTTGATCTTCGTCAAACAGCGACTTGATTCCATCCACATTAGCTGGAGAGGGAGCGGCTTACGGCATAGACCCCAGCCCCACACTATTAACAAGTTGCCCATAGAAATGACCATACACAACTATTGACAAACAACCATATATGAGATAGGATGTTTTTGTGACGAAAAGGTCAGATTTTGAGTGGGATGAAGAAAAAGACCAGATAAATCAGAGGAAGCATCAGATCCCTTTTGCTCTGGCGCAGTTAGCCTTCACAGATAGGAATCGTGTGATACTTGAAGATCTTGATCATGGCGGTGAAGAGAAGAGGTACTATTGCCTGGGAAAGGTCGCAGGAGGAATAATGACCGTCCGCTTCACATATCGTCGCAACAAAATCAGAATCATAGGTGCCGGATATTGGCGGAAAGGAAAAAAGATATATGAAAAGGAAAATAGAATACACTGACGAGCCGTTGGGCAAAGTGAGAGTTGTGAATGATTTCCTTCCATCACCCGAGGAACTGGCATTCAAAGAAGAAACCGTGAAGGTCACTATATCACTCAGCAAGGCCAGCGTTGAGTTCTTTAAGAAGGCAGCCAAAACGCATCATACTCAATATCAGAAGATGATCCGTAGGCTTTTGGACGAATACGCAGCCAGCCAGTCATAAACAATACGCAACCAGCAAATGAACCAAGTCGAAAAAACTTCAACTTTTTTGGTGTTTCATTAAGGTAAGGTAGAATGTCAGATAAGGAGCGCTGGGAAGAGCGATACAGAACAGGGAACACGCCCTGGGATATAGGCAGGCCGGATTTCAACCTAGTTGATATGGTGACCAAAAGACCGATTCCAGCCTGTAAGGCTCTGGAAATCGGCTGTGGAGCCGGTTCCAATGCCGTGTGGCTTGCCCGGCAGAATTTCCAAGTAACAGCCACTGATCTTTCCGCACTTGCCATCCAAAAGGCCGGAGAAGAAGCTTCTGATGCCGGCGTTGACTGCACTTTTCTCGTTGCTGATTTCCTGAATGATGAAGTGCCTGGCGCACCTTTTGGTTTTGTGTTCGACCGGGGATGTTTTCATTCCTTTGACTCTGACGAGGAACGGAAGCAATTGGCAGAGAATGTAGGCCGGCATTTGGAAAAAGACGGGTTATGGTTGAGCCTTGTCGGCAGCACTGACGGGCCGCCTAGGGAAGTAGGGCCGCCCCAGCGTTCAGCAAGAGATATCGTGATTGCAGTGGAGCCGTATTTTGAAGTCCTTTCACTCGACTCAAGCTATTTTGATGCAGATGGGCCCGAGCCACCCAGAAACTGGGTCTGTCTGATGCGCAAAAGACATTAAACATGGGGGCCAGTCCAGGTATCATACACCACGTTTGTTTCGATCAAACAATACCTTAGTAGAAAGGATAACACCCATGGGATTCGATCCAAGCAGTAAAATTCAGGACCGGCTGGTATTCGGTGAGTTTGGCGGCGTTAACCCGTCAATCACTGACTCGTCGACTTACACTTTCTTGAGTCCGGACACAATGAAGGAAGTATTCGAGCATGAAATCGAAGGATGCTTCCTTTACTCGCGGCATTGGAACCCGACAAATAAATATCTTTCCGCAGCGCTGGCCGAACTTGAGTCCAGCGAATCAACTCTCGTAACCGCCTCTGGCATGTCTGCAATAAGTAGTACCGTCCTGCAAATCTGTAGTGCAGGTGATGAGATGATTTCAAGCCGAACCATCTATGGCGGTACTTATGCCCTTTTCAAGAATTTCCTGCCGAGATTTGGCATAAAGGTGCGCTTCGTCAACATGTCGGATACAAATGCGATCAAGAAGGCCTTATCAAAACGCACTAGATTGATTTTTTGCGAATCGATAAGTAATCCTCTGATGGAGATTGCTGATGTCCCCCAATTGAGCAAGATCGCTGATCAACATGGAATAAAGCTGGTTGTTGACAATACGTTTAGTCCGATGATCATCTCACCCTTACGTTTGGGAGCAGACGTGGTCATTCACAGTTTAACGAAATTCATCAATGGTACCAGTGATTGCGTTGCAGGTTGCATCTGCTCAAATGATGAATTCATTAATGAATTAACCGACATTAATGGCGGCGCGTCAATGCTGTTAGGGCCTGTGCTGGATAGCTATCGAGCGGCCGGCATTCTAAAAAACCTTCATAGTTTGCACATTCGAATTCAAAAACACAGCAAGAATGCGCTTTATGTTTCAAAGCAATTCGAGAAACTTGACTTCAAGGTGTTCTATCCCGGGTTGCCGTCGCACGGCCAACACGACCTGATCAAAGAAATAATGAATCCCGGCTTCGGCTTTGGAGGCATGCTGGCTGTGGATGTAGGGAACAAGGAAATTGCCGACAATTTGATGACGAAGATGCAGGAAGAGAAGGTTGGTTACCTGGCTGTCAGCCTGGGATATTTCAAGACTTTGTTCACTTCACCAAGCAGCAGTACGGCCTCTGAGATCCCTAAAAATGAGCAGGAGAAGTTGGGTTTGAGTGACGGGCTGATAAGGATATCCGTGGGACTTGACAATGATATTAAGCGGAGCTTTAAGCGTATAATCAGGTGTCTCAAAAGTCTTGATTTGGTTTGATCTTAATGCAACAATCCACATTAGCGCAATGTTGAACGCAGAGGGAGGTCATTATGGAGAGTCAAACTGTATATAGGATTCGTCGGCCTGGCATTGCTCTATGTGCTCTTCTGGTGCTGCTATTGGCGATTTTCGGCTGGGGGGAGTCGCGGTTTTCTCCGCCCCAGGCGGATGCAAAAATGGAGGCCAGGCAAATGTTGTCGAATATGCATTGGCTGGGCCATGATAGTTTTCGCATTGAGGGCGGCGGGCTCGTGATCTACATTGATCCCTGGAATATCGAGGGAGGCCCCAAGGCTGATCTGATCTTAGTTACCCACGATCATCGTGATCACTGCTCTCCGAAAGATGTTGCCAAAGTCCAGAAAGAAGATACTGTGATCGTGACCATCGCAGCGGCAGCGGCAAAGCTCTCAGGTCAGATAGAAGTGGTCAAGCCGGGGGACAAGGTAACGGTTAAAGGCATCTTGATCAATGCTGTGCCGGCATACAACGTGAACAAGTTCCGCAGCCCGGGAGTGCCCTTTCATCCCAAGGAGACAGGCCATGTGGGATTCGTTATCACCGTGGAAGGGGTGCGCATCTATCACGCCGGTGATACCGACCACATCCCCGAAATGGGGGCCATCGCCACTGATATCGCCTTGCTGCCGGTGAGCGGCATTTATGTGATGACTGCCGACGAAGCCGTAGCGGCGGCCGCAACGATCAAGCCCCAAATAGCCATCCCCATGCATGTGGGCGGTGGAATCGGCTCGCCGACTGATGCCGAACACTTCAGAGAAAAAGCATCTGTGCCGGTTGAGATTCTTCCCACGGAAAAGTAGGAATCTGAACCCCTGTTCTCGTTTGGTTTTATCATTTGAGACAAATGCGTAGAGAATTGATAATTGTTGTTTGTATTTGTGTCGGTTTGATTCCGAAGAATCTGATGGCTATTGAACCCACGCCTGCAAGCTGTGAGAAAGAGTGTGTCATCCTGCTTCATGGCATGGGAAAAGGCCCGTCATCTATGAATAGAATTGAAAGGCATCTCTTAAGCAAAGGGTACAAGACGGTAAATCTCGCGTATCCGTCAACAAGTGAATCGATTGAACGCATAGCGGAGGTGCATATTCCTAATGCTGTTGCTGTATGCCGATCGAGTTCTGTTGACAAGATTCATTTCGTTACGCATTCCCTGGGCGGGATTATTGTCCGCCAGTATTTACAGGCGAACTCTCTACCTGAAGGAAGCCGACTGGTAATGTTGGCTCCTCCTAATCGGGGAAGTGAAGTCGTAGATTATGTGAAAGATTTCTTTGCATATAAGTGGATCCATGGACCTCCCGGCCAGGAACTGGGGACCAATCCGGAAAGTGCCCTGAATAAGTTGAAGCCGATCGACATTGAAGTTGGTGTTATTGCCGGAGATAAGAGTCTTAATCCCATTTTCTCTGCACTTATTCCGGGACCGGATGATGGCAGGGTATCTGTGGAACGAGCAAAGTTGGAAGAGATGACGGATTTCCTGGTTATTTCGAGCACGCATACCTATATTACGAAAAACCCTGCTGTATTAATACAGGTAGCCTATTTTCTTGAGCACGGGAGATTTGATCACAGTCAAGACTGATGACTTCTTGCGAGATCATCACAACTGGAGACCCAATCCTATATCTATGAAGGGCCTAGTAAAATGACTGGTGAGATTCCGATACCAATTTGGCTCCTTTTCTTACTGTTTTTTGTGTCTGCCTGGGCGATTCTGGATCGAATCTTTATTCCAAGTGTCAGCTGGTTTTTGCGGCGTCGAGTCAATCGTGTGCTGGATGAAATCAGCGCTCGTCTGGACATCGAGATCAGACCATTCCAGCTTGCTAAACGACAGGTGTTGATTGATCGCCTGGTGTACGATCCCAAGGTTATGGAGGCGATGCAGGAACATGCGCAGGAACATGACATGCCGCGTGAGGTCGCACAGGCCAATGTCCTGAGATATGCCAAGGAAATTGTGCCGTCTTTTAATGCGTACATCTATTTTCGGATCGGTTACTGGCTGGCAAAGAAAATTGCAAGGCTACTCTACTGGGTGCGCGTTGACCGTGCCGATAATGAACAGTTGGAATCTATAGATCCTGATTCCACTGTAGTATTCGTCGTGAATCATCGCAGCAACATGGACTATATTCTGGTGTCATTTCTGGTCGCCGAGCGAACCGCACTTTCTTATGCTGCGGGCGAGTGGGCCAAGATCTGGCCCCTGCAAACGCTGATCAAAGCCATGGGTGCTTATTTCGTGCGTCGGAATTCCAGGAACCCGTTGTATCGCCGGGTGTTGGAACGTTATATCCACATGGCGACTAAAGAGGGAGTTTGTCAGGCGGTATTTATCGAAGGAGGGTTAAGTCGCGATGGCCGATTGAGGTCGCCTAAGCTAGGATTAATAGACTATATGTTGCGCGATTTTGAGCCGGAAACAGATCGAGATATCGTCTTCATTCCCGTAGGGGTTAACTACGACAGGACTCTGGAGGATCGGAGCCTGATACGTACCCTGGATCCTGGAGCCGAAAAGCGAAGTAGATGGTTTGTATTCAGGACCACCGTCGGGTTTGTTTGGCATAATCTCATGTTGATGGCTTTCAGCAAGTGGCAGCGCTTAGGCTTTGCATGCGTCAATTTCGGCGCTCCGGTTTCTGCACGAGAGTTTTGTCGCGTCCATGCAGTAAATCTGCGCAAGATCGACCGCAGCAAGCGCTTTTCGCTAATCCAAGAACTCTGCAATCAGTTGATGGTTTCCATCCGCGATATTGTCCCGGTACTTTCAGTCTCATTGGTGGCCGGTGTGCTGTTGGAACGCCGCGAACCTTGGTTGAGTGAGTTTGATATCAAGGCCCGTGTACATGGTTTGATTGAAGAACTGCAAGCGCAAGGAGCGCCTGTTCATATCCCAACAAGGGGTGCTGAGCTGTCTGTAACCATGGCCTTCAATATGCTCAGGTTGAGACGAATGGTCATTGAATCGGACGGGTTGTTCAGTGCGGACCCAAAATCACTGGACATCCTTTCCTATTACGCAAACGCAATGGAGCATTGGCGCCGTCGTTTGGAAATTACTGTATGAAATTGTGCAGCTTTCGAGGGTGGAACTGGACAAACAACAAATAAGTACTGAGGAGGTAGGAATGAAAACGAAAACAATGATTGTAGGAGTGGTGGCTTTTTTCGTCTTTTTCGGTGTTTTGGGGGTTGAGTCGGTTTTGGCTGAAGATGTGGGACTAGTTGACCTTTTGACGCAACAGCTTGGTGTTACAGAGAGACAGGCAGAAGGTGGGGCAGGAGCTATCTTCAATGTGGCCAAGGAAAAGCTCAGCAAGGAAGCTTTTGGTAAAGTGGCAGGCGCTGTCCCTGAAATGGATGACCTGCTGGGTGCTGCTCCAAAAGCCAGTGGGTTGAGCGGAGCAATTGAGGGTAAAGCGTCATTTTTAGGTAGTAGTGCAGAAAAACTTGGAGGTCTTGGAAGTCTGGCCGATACATTTTCAGGGCTTGGGTTGAAGTCTGAGATGGTAGACAAGTTTTTCCCGATCATCCTCTCTTATGTTGAGTCAAATGGAGGCGAGTCGGTAAAAAATATTCTTGCGGGGGTTTTCCAATAAGGGTTGTGGAAGCAAGTGGAGAGCCTGTAGGTTGGGAAAACAGTTTGGGTCAGGCGCGAATTAACCGGAATCGAACCTTACGCCAGTGAGACTTTACTGTTGTATGGAAAGGAGATTAGGGAAATGAATGACAAGAATCATTACATCATAGTAGCTATATCTGTTATGGCATTTTTCATTGTAACAGTGTTTTTGCCGGCCCAGGTACAGGGAAGAAAAGAGAGCGAACAAACTGCAGAGAAGGATAAAGGTTCTTATACACAGCGACATGGTGAAGATAGAAAGGCGTCGAGTGAGGGGCACAAGGGGGAATGGAAGTCATTGAAGGAGAGACACAAAGCTGAGGAGAAAGAGCTGAAGGAGAAGCACAAAGCTGAGAAGAAAGAATTCAAGGAGAGACATAAAGCCGAGAAGCAAGAGCTGAAAGAAAAGCATAAGGCTGATAAAGAAAAAACCAAAGAAGAGCAGCCAGCAGAGAAAAAGGCGATGAAAGAGGAAAGGAGCAAGAAGGAGGAAAAAGGTCAGAAGACAGGCGAAGATGACGACGAAGATGACAAGGGCAAGAAAGGCAGAAGCCATAAAGAAGAAAGGAAGAAGGGGAAGAAATAACTTGTGTCACGAATGATGGTAAGCTGACAAAATCCTTAAAGGATGTTTCAGTAGCCAATGGGACCACTTGACCAAATAGTGAGCACGATAGCTCTCACGATGGGTGTGGCATGGGCCAGCGGAATTAATCTCTATGCGGCGATCCTGATACTAGGGCTGCTTGGAAGCACGGGTAACATGGTCCTGCCGCCCGACCTGCAAATCCTTGCAAATCCTGTTGTAATAGCTGCAGCGGGTTTCATGTTCGTTGTGGAATTTGTCATCGACAAAATACCTGGGGTTGATACGGGCTGGGATACGCTGCACACGTTCATTCGCATTCCCGCGGGGGCGCTGCTGGCAGCGGGTGCGGTGGGCGACGTAAACCCGGCTATTGTCTTGGCAGCTGCTATCGTGGGTGGCGGCTTGGCGGCAGGCACTCATGCGACCAAGTCAGGCACAAGAGTGATAATAAATGCCTCGCCCGAGCCCGTAAGTAACTGGGTAGCTTCACTTGTCGAAGACTTCACAGTGATCGCCGGTCTCTGGACCGCCCTGCACTATCCGTGGCTGTTTATCGTCTTATTGATTGCCTTTATTGTGCTGATGATTTGGCTGTTGCCTAAGCTGTGGCGGGGCATCAAAAAGATATTTGCGTTTTTCGGGCGTCTCTTCGGACAAGGAAAAGCCGACGAACTCACACCGGAGGACGAACCCGGCACGTAACTCAACATATATGAAAGGAGGTGGAATGCAATGTCTGACAAAGAGCTACCCACATGGTATACTACACTTGAAAAAAGACATCCGAAATTCATGGCCGCTGTTAAGGAGCTCGGCAAAGCCGTGAGGCAGGAAGGGCCGTTGGATGAAAAGACTTCACATCTGGTTCAGTTAGCAGCAGCAGCCGCTTTACGTTCCGAAGGCGGTGTTCATAGTCATGCGAAAAGAGCCTTGGAAGCCGGTGCAAAGCCGGACGAAATATTCCATGCCATTATTCTGCTCACAAGCACCATAGGATTTCCAACGGTATCTGCGGCGCTGAGTTGGGTGTCAGATGTCACAGGCGAGAAATAAGGCTGGAGTAGATATCGAGGGATAATGACATCCGAGGAAGAGAGGCAAATCAGGGAATGGAATAGCGAACTGTCCAGTAATATGCAGATTAGTCTGCTTGTGACAGAAGACCAAAGAAGCAGGGAGTTCTTGGGCTTCTGTGAAAACCTCACCCGCCTTGCCCCCAGGATTCAAATTGCCCAGGAGGAAGGTGAACCCAACGATGCTCCTGCTATCCAGGTCGGCGATGCCTTGCGGTACCACGCAATTCCACTTGGTACAGAACTGGGGCCTTTTCTGGAAGCACTATCTGTTTCTGAACAGAAGACTTCGAGCATATCGATGTCTGTACAGGATAACCTTCAAAAGATCGAGCTGCCGGCCTTGCTGAGGCTGTATGTTTCTCAGCAATGCCCTTTTTGTTCCCAGACGGTCCGGCATATAGTACCCCTTCTTACCGCAAATGAATTCATACGGCTCACAATCGTGGACTGCTCCCTCTTTCCAGAGATGGCTAAATCAAATCAGATACAGTCTGTCCCGACTCTTCTACTGGACGAACAGTTTCGTTGGACGGGTTCATTTCGGCTGGAAGAAGTCGTGGAGATTATGACAAACCGTGACCCCGCCAAGCTCAGCGCTTTATCCCTTGAGAGAATGTTGAAGGAAGGGAATGCTGTCCGGCTTGCGCAAATGATGCTTGATAATGAAGAAATTTTTCCCGCATTTTGTGATCTTTTGACACATAACAAATGGCCTGTCCGTCTGGGAGCTATGGTGACCATGGAAGAAATAACTTGCCGCAACCCACAACTGGCGGCTCAGGTGATTGATCCGCTCTGGGAACGTTTTCACCATGTGGAAGATCCGGTGAAGGGCGACATTATCCATGTCTTGGGAGAATCAGGAGATCATCGAGTCATCTCAGGGGTGGAAATGATCTTGAGCGGTGAATACCATGCTGAAGTGAAAGAAGCCGCAAGGGAGGCGCTGGAAAAGATACAAGCGAGGAAGGGTTAGAGTAGTTTGCAGAAATATGTTCCTTTTTGGACCATTATGAGGAACTGTCAGGGGGGCATCTCTTTTTGAAGTCAGGTCACTGCATATTTCCTGACAGGTACCACAACGGCACAACGTTAGAACATCTATAGCAGGATTGCTGCGACCTCTGTTTCTGGATACAGATGAGTTTGAGCGCTGGGCTTGGGGGACAACCCGGTAGTTGGATTTGGGTAAGGCAGATAACCTATCTGCGAAAGGGGGTATTGTGAAGAGACTACTAACATATTCTGCGGTGGTAATGCTTTTCTTCTGCATAGGCCTTTCAGCTTGTTCTAAAGAAGAAGAGGCTGAACCAGAGAAGGGAAAGATTGAGCAGATGACGGATGAAGCAGCAGATGCCATTGTCGAAAGGATTCGAACCCCTTTGGACAAAGCCAGGTCCACCAAGGAGGCGGAAGACGCAAGAGTGAGAGCTCTTGATGAGGAGGCTTTGAAAGAACACTAGACAGCAGATTGTGTTCAAGTGAGAACTGTGCCAACAGGTATTGTTTCACGCCACAACGGACAATCTCATGCCGAAAGAGGATCCTAAAATCGAGCGAAAACAAGTCCGCGTCCATGAGTACGAACTTGCGGGCGGTTGGATGGTACTGGCCGGTAAGACTGAGGCAGACAACGACCACTTGAGCCTTAAAATTGCGAAGCCTAACGACTGGTGGTTTCACGTGCGCGGTATGTCGGGAAGCCACGTGATCCTCCGTGCCAAGCCTGACGAGGAGCCTGATCGCCAAACCCTCAAGCGCGCTGCAGCCATAGCAGCTTATCACAGTAAGGCCAGAACTGGCGGCGTTGTGGCGGTCTCAGGGACACGAGCACGATACGTCACCAAACCCCGGGGGGCAAAGCAGGGCACCGTCAATATCCGCAAGGAGACCGTTTTCAAGGTCCGCCCAGCCTTGACAGTCAACGAGTAACCGGTATCAATGCTTCTATCCATACATTGAAGCGAAAGCCTGACAACGAAAAATGTGCGTTTCAATTACAAGTTCGAGTCATGTAAAGCGTCTTTGTTATATTCTTCTCGTCTTATTGCCCATTGCATGCAGCAACGGCATCCCGAGTATCTCTCCCCTTGATAGTAATGCCGTAGTCCTGGCCTTTGGCAACAGTCTGACATATGGCACAGGTGCAAGCACAGCAGAGAGTTATCCTGCCGTGCTTGAAGGGTTGATCCATCGCAAGGTGATCAATGCTGGGGTGCCAGGAGAGGTCACTAGTCAGGGTTTGGCGCGGTTGCCGGAATTCCTGGATAAGCACCAGCCGGCATTGCTAATTCTATGTCATGGTGGAAACGATTTACTGCGAAGGACGGGTGAAAAGCAGGCAGCCGACAACTTAAGGGCGATGACAAGGATGGCCAAGAAAAAAGGCATCGATGTGGCTCTGATCGGTGTTCCAAAGCCCGGCTTATCTGTGCCAGTTGCCGGGTTCTATGAGGACATCGCCCGAGAATTTGACATTCCTTACGAGGGGGAAATATTGGCTGATATCCTATCAACCAGTTCACTCAAGAGTGACATGATTCATCCAAATTCCCGGGGATATGCTGAATTAGCGCAGTCTATCGCAGTGTTGTTGAGGAAGGCGCAGGCTATATAGCTCGGAGTTTCACTTGAACAGGCTCAAGCCATGATCCGGATCACAGCCACCATAGCCATTGACGAGAGCGAAATCCATGAGGAATTCATTCGCGCCGGAGGACCAGGCGGGCAGAATGTCAACAAGACAGCCACGGCCGTGCAACTCCGTTTCGATGTTGACAAGTCTGCCTCCTTGCCCATGGACGTTCGTGAGCGTCTGATTCGTCTCGCAGGCAGGCGGGTTACGGAGGACGGCGTACTCATTATTGATGCTCGGCGGTTTCGCACGCAGGAAAGAAACCGCCAGGACGCGATCAACCGACTGGTGGAGTTGATCCGCAGGGCAGCCGAAAAACCAAAAACCCGCCGTAAGGTAAGGCCGACACTCGCATCAAAGAGACGCCGGTTGGATGCGAAGCGCCGCCGAGGCGAGTTAAAGAAGGCGAGACAACCGGTTCCGGATTCAGAATAGAACCCATCTCAAGAATGTGAATCAGGGTTTAGGGCCCCGCCTGACGGCGGGACTTCGGATCTATCTATAAGATAAAGGTTCTCAGCAAGGCGCGGAACGGTCCGCCGTCGCCAAGGCTATGGCGGGACAAGCGAGAAAGCGCAGCATACACGGTAGTAGGTGAGCATTTTGAGTCGACCCGCAACGCCGCCATGGGGACTTAGGCGCATTTTTGAGACGGGTTCTAATACACACGGTCTCTCGCAGGACCGCAAGCAATCCCTCCAAAGCATGGCAGCATCGCCTCATGACAACACTGAGAAAAACATATCATTTTTACAGACATGAATGTTGTTTTCCATACGCAATATCCTTTTTGTTGGTCTTATTCATATATGGTATTGATTTCTATGGTTCTGAGCAGCCATTATTTTGGCCGAGTATTGCTTCATATATAGTTTTAGCCGGCTATTACATTCAGAATGTAATATATTACAGAAAGAATGTGCTCACCCAGGATGATCCTCAATTCTTTATATTAGTGCTGACTGTCAAAATAGTCTTGTGGGGTGTTTTACTGGTAGGGCTAATCGTTCTCGCCGGGAATGGAAGTAGATATGGATAAAGACGTGGAAGCCGAAAGAGGAGCAACAGAGGGAGACTACTCATGAAGAAGTCCATAGGTGCAAGAACGATTGTTTACCCGACACCGGTTTTTGTCATAGGGACTTATGATAAGGCTGGCAAGCCGAATGTGATGACTGCGGCGTGGGGAGGAATATGCTGTTCCCGTCCGCCCTGTGTTGCGGTTTCTCTCAGGAAGGCAACATATACGTATGGCAACATCATGGAACTCAAGGCTTTCACTATCAGCATCCCTTCTGAGAATTATGTGAGGGAAGCTGATTATTTCGGTCTCGTTTCAGGCAAAGAAAAGGACAAACTTTCCGCTGCCGGACTGACGCCTGTCAAGAGTGATCTGGTGAATGCGCCTTATGTCCAGGAGTTTCCGCTGGTCCTGGAGTGCACCGTATTGCATACCCTTGAAATAGGACTACACACTCAGTTCGTTGGAGAAATCATAGATGTCAAAGCCGATGAAGCCGTACTGGGAAAGAAAGGGCTTCCTGACATAGAAAAGATAGGCCCCTTTATGTATGCACCTGAGAGTCGCGGTTATTATGGGGTTGGTGAGTATCTTGGGAAAGCATTCTCCATAGGAAAAGGGATTTAACCGGGAAGAGAACAGGGGGAGAAGATGTCTATGATGATCCCTAACCTGGAAGGGTATTTCAGAGAATTTGTGCCCATGAGGGATGCCACACTGATGGCACTGGAAGAAGAAGCCCGACAGCAAGAAATACCCATAATCGGGCCGGTGGTGGGTGAACTGTTGTATGTATTAGCCCTGGCCTCGCAAGCAAAGCAAATATTGGAACTCGGAACAGCAACCGGATACTCGGCCATCTATCTTGCCAGGGCATGTGAGGTTTCTGGGGGGCGAGTTGTTACCCTGGAAAGAGACGAAAGCATGGCAAGAAGGGCTCAGGCCAATTTTCAGGAAGCAGGAGTGGAACACCGGATAGAAGTTACAGTGGGAGACGCCCTCCAGGAGATGGCCAAAATGAGCGGTCCTTTTGACTTTATCTTCATGGACATTGATAAGGAGAACTATTTCCACGCTTTGCCTTATTGCCAGAAGCTTCTTAGAAGTGGTGGGATCCTTGTGGCCGATAACGTGGGCTTTCAAGGCGCCGACAATTTCAACCAGGCCGTGGCTGACCATCCCGAATGGAGACCCGTGCACCTCCTTTGTCTTCTTCCTCTCCATTCGCCGGAACAAGATGGGTTGTGTCTGGCCCTGCGCGTCTGAACCGGAATAGCGAGCGCAGTCCCCGCAGCGTGCTGCGGGGTTCTTCAATATGAAAGAGGGACGGTCCCGAAAAATGTTACAGGATTTCAAGTTATTAAGTAGATGCCCAAGGAGCGACGGCGCATCATAGCTCCAAGGTCTTGCGCCTGCCGATTCTCGGAATAGGGGCAAAAAGAAGATGACGAGGGTCATTTTATATGGTATGTGCGCTTCCAAAGAATTGAACCGCGGGGAGTGGATAAAGAACCGATCATGAAAAAAGGACGCATAGTGGGGACGGGCTCTACAACAC
>JAQYVR010000215.1 GCA_030145395.1 Desulfobacteria bacterium | reverse complement strand
TCACCATCGATTATACAAAGGTAGGCATGCCAGCCTCCGCCGGCACCCTGCCTGCCTCCGGCTTTCCCGTGCTTGTCAGCCTGTCCGGTGACTGGCTAAGGACCACGACCGTGGACCCCACCAACGGGCGGATCGCAAGCGCCGCCGGCGATGACATCATCTTCAGGGCATCGGACGGCGAGACCCAGCTCTATCACGAGATCGAAAAGTATTATGAAGGCACCGCCGGCACCGACGGGACCCTGGTGGCCTGGGTGAGAGTCGACAACCTTTCCAAAGAGGACGATACGGAAATCTTCATGTATTACGGCAACGCCTGCATCGAGTCCGAAATTGCGGAACCGGGAAACGTGTGGGACGATAACTACATGATGGTGCAGCATTTACAAGAAACTTCAGGAATACATTATGATTCAACAGACAATGGAAACAATGGAACAAATTCTGGCTCAACACAAGATGCTTCTGGAAAAATAGATGGTGCAAATAGTTTTGACAGTGATAATTCTTGTAAGGATTGTGGCCCCCCACGCCCCTATGTGGATTTACCTGACGCTACGCATGATTTTTCTGGTGCCTTTTCTGTCAGCTTGTGGGCTAAATGGGATGATATAACAAGTTGGAATGGTGAGCAAAACCTTATTGGTAAAGACGTAGACGGTCTCCTATTTGCTTTTATTCTAAAAAAAGGAGGTGACAATAGAATAGGTATCTGTGCAAAGGATGGAGCCCAAAGCTGTCCAAACACAAATTCGAAAGTAGTCTCAGAAGATCAATGGTATCATATTACAGCTACTATAGATGGCAGCGACAATGTCATAATTTACGTGGATGGGTCGGGCAATACTGCTAGCACACTAGGTTTTCGAAACGACTCGGGAAGCCTTCGCATTGGTGAATCACCTGACCCATATTGGAATGCTATCGACGGAACAGTAGATGAAGTCCGCATCTCGGACAAGGCCCGCTCAGCCGACTGGATCGTAACCTCCTTCAACAACCAGGTGTGGCCGACCACTTCCGTGACGCCTGATCCTTTTCCCGATCCCGTCCCTGTTAGTGGTTTCCTCACGGTGGGAAATGAGGTACCCAGCGCGCCCACGGCCGTCACGCTGCTCGCATTTACCGCCACCGGCCAGGATGACTCAGTGCTGGTTTCCTGGGAGATGGCCCAGGAGATTGATAATCTGGGCTTCAACCTCTATCGCAGCACCGAGCCGTATGGTTCCTACACCAAGCTCAACAGAGTCCTCATACCGGGTCTGGTGTCCTCGGTCACCGGCCAAAAGTACACCTTTACCGATACGAATGTGACAAGAGGGGAGCTGTACTACTACAAGCTTGAGGATGTGGATTTTGGAGGGAAAAGGACGATGCACGGACCTGTCTGTGTATACTGGGACACCTACCACATCCCTGACCACATACCTGACCACATACCTGACCACATCCCTGACGACGATAGGCTGGAACCGGATGATAATGATTTGGATGCGGACAATGGCGAAGGCGCTCCAGAGACCGGGGTCCCGGTCCCCACACCGGATTTGGGTGGTTTTGTCGACCGGGTGGAGCTGGCCTACTTCAATGCCCATCTGCAGGATGGCGGTGTTGCCCTGGAGTGGGAGACCAGCTATGAGGTTAACATCCTTGGATTTCGAGTATACCGGCAGGTAGACGAGCAGTTTTACAGGATAACAACAAACCTGCTGCCTGGTTCTGTGTTCAAGGTTGGCCCCGACGTGGAGCTTCCTGGAGGGCAAAAATATGTGTTCTGGGATGCACTGTCGAACCCGACAGGGCAGGAGATTTACTGGCTGGAATGTATGGATATAAATGGAAGGCACGCTTTCTTCGGGCCTGAACAGCCAGATGTATACGGGCTGCCGGTCCCTGAGCGGCTCAGGGAACGTTTTAATACGATCTCTAAGCAGCAGCTTTCCAAGACTCAGGCGTTTTGGAGGATTCGTGGGCTGCGAAAACAGAGACAAACCAGCCCAATACAAGAGAGCGGGCACCAGGCTGGTATCCGCAGGATTATTGATCTCCGCAGGATTATTCCTGGAAAGCCCCCTGAACCTCGATTGCAGCCGAGCGAGGTACAGTGGGTCCTTTCAGCGTATCCAGCGGTGAAGATCTATGTCAAAGAAGAAGGATGGTATCGTGTTGGACAATCGGAGCTGGTCGCGGCCGGCCTTGATTCGGGAGTCGATCCCCGCTACCTTCAGCTGTTTACTGACGGACAAGAACAGCCCATGGTGGTGACTGGGAGTCGGGATGGACGGTTTGACACACAGGGCAAAATTGAGTTTTACGGGAGAGGCCTCGATACACCTTTTACCGATACACGTGTCTACTGGCTTGTTGCCGGATCACGGCCCGGCAAACGTATCATGGCTGCCCGGGCTAGTGGATATCAGGAGGCATCTTCGAGCTTTCAATTTTCTGTGGAGGTAAAGGAACGCACGTTCTTTTTTGCAGCACTGAAGAATGGTGAGGAGGAAAGCTTCTTCGGCTCTATGATCTGGACAGATCCGGTGGACCAGCTTATAAACGTCAGGAATCTTGACCGCTCATCTTCCGAGGATGCTCTGCTGGAGGTGGTGCTGCAGGGGGCATCTGATTATCCTCACGATGTCGAAATCCTGCTCAACGGTGAAGAAGTTGCCAACATGTTCTTTGAAGGGCAAATACGAGAGGCAGTTGAGATACCAATTTCTCAGGAATTGCTCATGGGGGGAGACAACATTGTCACCTTGGTAGCTCAGGGAGGATCTGTGGATGTCACCCTGGTGGATTACATCCGGCTGACCTATATGCATACCTACACGGCGGATGATGACACTCTGCGGTTCACGGCAAATGGTGGAGATCAGCTCTCGATTGAAGGCTTCAATAGTGCCAAAATCTGGGTGATAGACATCACTAATCCAGCACACGTGTTTAAAGTAGAAGGGAACGTGAGGTCTCGAGGATCGAGCTATGCCATCACGATCAATGTGCCGGATGCTGGGCAAAGAACCCTATTAGCATTTAATGAGCAGACGGTCAAGAATGTCGCAGGTATTACGACTAACGCAGCGTCGGCGTGGCATGATGAAACGCAGTGGGCCGATTTCGTGATCATCGCTTATAAAGACCTTATCGAAAGCGTCAGACCTCTCAAAGAGCTGCGGGAATCGCAGGGCTGGTCAGTGGCACTGATTGATGTTGAGGATCTGTATGATGAGTTTAATTTCGGAGCAAATAGCCCGTGGGCGATGAAAGATTTTCTTACCCGAGCATACAATAACTGGGCTTTACAGCCGCGCTTTGTACTGATGGTGGGAGATGCGAGCTTCGACCCTCGCAATTACCTGGGGTTTGGTGATCTCGACCAAGTGCCCACAAAACTTGTAAGTACTGATTACCTTAAGACAGCTTCGGATGATTGGTTTGTGGACTTCGACAACAATGGATTGCCTGAGATGGCGATGGGGCGGTTGCCTGTGCGTACTGCTGAGGAGGCCACAATTGTGGTCAACAAGACCATCGCCTATGAGGATATTGCCGGCTCGATGAGCGATGCGCTGCTGATAGCCGATGTCGTTGACGTTGACGACTTTGATTTTGAAGATGCCTGTAACACGATAGAGAATCTGTTGCCGCAGGATATGACTGTGTCGAAAATTTTCCGTGGCCAGAACCCATCAGCGAGGAGTGATCTTTTAGCTGGCCTCAACCGGGGGCAATTGCTGGTTGACTATTTCGGTCATGGTTCGTCAGAGATATGGAGGGGAGGTCTTTTCTCTTGTTCTGATGCTTCGAATCTCACCAATTTCCCATATATGCCCTTTTTCGTCAGCATGACATGTCTGAACGGCTATTTCCAGGATGTGCAGATTGACAGCCTGGCGGAAGCGCTTTTGAAGGCAGAGCAAGGAGGCGCAGTGGCTGTATGGACCTCTTCGGGTTTGACAGAACCTGCCGGGCAGGTCGCCATGAACAGGGCATTGATTTTGCTCCTGTTCAACGGACAGGGGCTGACCTTAGGTGAAGTGACAGTGGGAGCCAAGGAAGGAACCAGTGACCCGGATATACGTAAGACCTGGATCTTGTTCGGCGACCCAACCATGAGAATCCAATAATAAATCATAGGCGTTGTAGGTGTTTGATTCATCAAATCCACCTTTAATGTTGAGATTGCTGCGCTCGCAATGGGCATAATAGTATCAAAATGTTGTTGATCATATTTGTATCATTATTTAGCCCGTACTTCTCACCACGTCGCGTCGCGAGGCGTGCGAGATGTCGTGAGATGTTGCGTTTTCGACCCGAGGGGCGCGGAGCGCGTACTTGCGGTACGTCGAGCACCCCGATACGAGAAAACGCTTCAGATTGCGGCATCCCGCGGGCCGCAGTAGCGAGGTGGTGAGAAGTGCGGGTTTAGTTAGGGTTCGGTGATCCGTAGGGCTGGTAAAAACGCAGCCATCTGTTCAGTCATAGCTCGATACCCATTTTCATCCTTGACAACCAGTCCAACATTCACAAGGAAATTAAGGTCACGTTTGACAGTCTTATCAGTTTTATCAGCATAAGCTTCTGCCATTCGTGGACTGATTTGTCTTATTTTCGGGGTGGGTACAGGCTCCTCGCAGGACGTTAGATCTATCACGAGTTTGCGGCGCCTGATATTTGCCACGGATTCGTTTTTGTGTCGAAACACTTCATGAACGAAATCGATCCAGTGAACTGCCATCTGCTGGTCACGAACATGAGTAATCTGATCTCGCAGACCGTCGATGAAGCCACGGAGCGCATATTCGACAAAAGGAAGAGGGTCTCCGCCATTCTGATGTGCAGCGTCTAACTGCCTGTAGTAGTCAGCACGGGTTAGGTTGTAATGGTTGCTCAATAGATGTGCCGCCACCACTGGCACCCCAACTGATAGCAGGATCTCTAGTTCTATCAGCCTTGCCGTTCTTCCGTTTCCGTCACCAAATGGGTGAATCCATGCAATGTACAGGTGCGCCAGAACGGCCTTGATTATTCCGAACGCCATTTCTTGGCCCTCTGGGGCATCGAATCCCGTGTTCATCCACTCGGAAAACTTCGCGAGAAGAAACTCAAGGTCTTCGTGAGGGGCACCTAAGTACCGGACTACTCCCACGGAGTGTTTGCGGAATTCTCCTGGTACAACCTCAGGCGGCAACTCAAGATCGGTTAGAACGAACTTGTTGTAGCGCTTGAGTTCTTCGGCCGTGATTTTCACCGAGTCGCCGCTGAACACCCGGGCTTGGATGTCGTTACACGCCGCAACGACATTGTCGACCTCATGCCTGAGGTACTCCTTTGAGGGCGGTAGTTCTAGATCGCCATTGAGGAGCAGCCGCACCTCTTCTTCAGATAAGGTGTTTCCCTCGATCGCAGTCGTAGCAGCCGCGCCTTTTGCGAGATAAACTTGAAGTAGTTCCTGCTGCACTGCGGGCTTGAGGGGCACACCTGAGATGTGTTCGATTTTCGATTGCGCTTCCCCCAGCAACATCCAGAGCTTGTGAGTGGCTGGGCGAAGGTCAAGCGTGAAACTAATCCACGGATGTGTCTCTTCGTATGTCCGCTTCATTGTCCACTCCTGTGTCCATAATTATGTCCACTACAACTATTATAAATAAACGACTTTTTAAAAATTTGCAAGACAACATGTCCACTATATTGTCCATATGTATGGGATGCTGCCTGACCAAGATGCGTCGGTGAAGACAGAGTGAGTTGGCGAGGGAGTTTGGCCTAGCCGAATCCACGATCTCTCACGCGTCCGTGACAGCACGGAAACGAGACCGCGAAGCCCGTGAAAAGTAGTGAACCTTCGCTCCAGCGGGCATCTCGCGAAGATAATTGGCACACTAACCCGGTCTTCTCACCGGGTTTCGTAGCGAGGGCGGTGAAGGGTAGTCAGATGTTGGGATTTTCGCGAATTGGGCGACGCAGGCGTAGTCGCACTACGTTGAGGAGCACGATTTGCGAAAAGCACGACAGATGGCTGC
>JAQYVR010000082.1 GCA_030145395.1 Desulfobacteria bacterium | reverse complement strand
AAAGTGCTCGTTCCTTCCCTGGGCTGGTCCGAGGCTGATCAGGAAAGTGGACCATTGCATGATCCAGCGATCAACAAGGCCTTTATGCTGAAACTGAAGGAAAGTTTGAACCGCCGGATCGAGATCAAGGAAGTGGACCTTCACATCAATGATCCCTCTTTTGCGAAAATAGCATCAAAAATAATGGATGGGATGATCTATGGAGATTGAACATGAAGACTTTGACCGCCTGCACCCTTGATTGTCCGGATGCATGTTCCCTTATGGTTGAGACTGATAACACAGGAGTGATACGCATCCTCGGCAACCCCGACCACCCCATCACCTCTGGTTTCACATGTGCCAAGATTAAGCGCTTTGGAAAACGCCTCAGGAGTCCAAACCGGATCACCCGGCCGCTTCTGAAGAAAGCGGGCCAATGGAAAGAAATTGGATGGGAAGAAGCCCTGGATATGTGCGCGGAAAAGATACAGGGATATCGATCGGACCCTGCCTCCATACTGCACATCCTGGGCGGTGCTGATAAAGGAATTCTCCGGATGCATACGGATCTGTTTTTCGCACGGCTTGGGGCCAGTCGTGTTGCAGGCTGCCTCTGCGATGATGCGGGGATAGCAGCCTGTATCGCAGATTTCGGCTCTCTGGATCACAATGACATTCGGGATCTGATCAATGCTCGTTGGATTGTCAACTGGGGAAGGGATCCTTCCAGAAGCTCTATACACGTGGCAGCTCTCATGCTGAAAGCACGCCAACGCGGCGCGCAAGTTCTCACCATTTCACCCGGCGGTGATGCCAACATCGAGTATTCGGACGTCATGGTGCAGATCCGTCCCGGAACAGACCGTTTCCTGGCTGCTGCTATTATCCAATTGTTGGAGGAACGGGGGTGTTTGCAACAAGAGATCTTTGATAAGACCTGCAATTGGAACGTATTCCGGGAACTCATTTACAGCCATTCAGTTTACGAACTGTGCGGTGTGTGCGGGGTTTCAGAAGATGATATGGAACGCGTTTTTTCGTTTTACGCCCGCAGTGATCCTGTGGCAACGTTAATCGGCTACGGCGTGCAACGCCATCTCTACGGCGGAGAAAACGTTCGATTTATAAATGCACTTGCCCTGATATCAGGTCATATTGGCCGGTCAGGAGGGGGTAGCTATTTCAACATCTCTTCCTTGAGGAATCTAAACATTGAGTGGGCAAAGGGTGCGGGAGATATTCAGCGAAGAACGCTTCTATTTCCGACCATCGGTCGAGATATTCTTGAAGCAAAAGATCCCCCCATCAGAATGATATGGGTCAATGGAACTAATGTGGTTAATCAGGCCCCAAATTCGCTAAAGATTGCCGAGGCCTTCGCGGCCGCAGATTTCACGGTGGTTGTTGATGCCTTCATGACGGACACAGCAGAACGGGCGGATCTGGTTCTGCCATGCAGACTCTTGCTGGAGAAAGAAGACCTCGTGGGGTCTTATTTGCACAACTTCGTCCACTATGTAAGACCTGCGGTTGAAGCACCTGGGGAGGCAAAGGACGACTGCTGGATTCTGTCAGAAGTAGGCAAACGTCTGAGGCCCCCGGTGTTACTTCCCGACACTGAGGCCTGCCTTCAGGCATCCCTTGCATCTCCTTTTCTGGAGACTGGTTTAGACGGACTGAAACAGACGGGCTTTGCTGAAGCAAAGCGTGCCAAGATCGCCTATGAAGGCATGGCCTTCACCCATGCTGACGGCAAATATCGCTTTCCCATAGAGCTTCACCCCGAGCCTCTTCCTCCATCTGGATATCCTCTGCGTCTATTGACTCTTGTCCGCAAGGAGGCCCTTCACTCACAAATCTTGCCGGAGGAGCACGACAAGATACCCACGGTCTGGGTTGCAAAAGAGAACACAATGCTGCAGGAGATAGATATATCTCTGGACGTCTTTATTGCCTCTCCTCTGGGCAGGCTCAAAGTAAAGCTTAAAATACTCCCTGGACTCCACCCGGAAGCAGTGGTCTACCGTCGGGACGACTGGATAAAATTTGGCGGTGGTGTGAATCAGCTAATTGAAGAAAACCTGACTGATATGGGAGACTGCGCGCCCTTTTACCAGCAGT
>JAQYVR010000282.1 GCA_030145395.1 Desulfobacteria bacterium | reverse complement strand
AGTTTGGTGTAAAGACAGAATTGTTTAGACTCCCAACAGGTAAACAACCCTGTCAGGAGCGGGATAGGCACAAATTGAGGGGGTTCTCCATTATCTTTACCCGATTATTAGGTTAAGTTTTGAGAAAAGCCAGTTCTATTTCAGAACAATAAGAAAATTAAAAATTGAAGAGCCACCAGCTATATGAATTTCGATGTCGGATGAGAATCAGCTCAAAATGAGGTTCTGAATGAGGCAAGCAGTTAGAAAGAGGTGAGGTTCAACGTTCCGCTTCCAGGCAACACGAGACGTTTGGTCAAGAATTTTTCTATGTATTTACTTGAAGTTGTTATCATTGTCAAGAATTTACTAAAAAGCACTACATTGTAGCAACCAAAAAGGCGGGCGCATGGGGATGCCGGGGTTGTGCTTTGCCAGTATATGCAATTTGGTCAGAGTGCATGTATGTTTCATATATCTTACGGTTTTAAGTGTCGTCAAGACCGGAGATAAATAGCAGATAGCAACGCCTCGGCCCTGAGCGCTGAAAATGATCATATCACAAGTTTTGGCGGGCCATTGATATATACATCCTTGTTGGAGATATCTTCAATTTTGAAAGGGTATATTTATTACTGATATCAGCAGAAATTGCATCATAGAGTCAAGGGGGCGATATACAATATATTGTGTCTTCCATAGCTTAAGCTTCAGGCAATTCGGCCAAAATTTCTCTTACCTTTTCTGGCTCAATTAGTGTCCCCAGCCGTTCGAAGATCTCCAGGGCCTTCGTTAGATACTCCCGAGCCCGCGCGATTTCGCCTTGCGTTTTGTGGAGTCGGCCATAGCCTGCGTAGGCCATCGCCAACTCGTTCTGGGCCTTGATCTCTTGAAAAATGGCGATGCTTTTCTCGAAGTGGAGTGCCGCCTGAGCCGGGCTGATTTTCAGGGAAATCTCACCCAGGAGGCGGTGAGCGAACCCGAGTTCATACCTCACCCCATCGCGCTGTGCCATTTCCAGGCCTTCTTCTAACATCTGCCTCGCTTTTTCGTCTTCCCCGGCCAGCCAGTACCCTTCTCCTAAAAAGCACGTGAGAGGAATTTCACCCGTAATGAACCGCCCAGCTCGAAAAATCGGTAACACCGTAGTCAGAAGCTCAATCCCTCTCGTTGTATCTCCGGATCGGCACCAAGTCCATCCAAGACTTCTCTGCGCCCACGCTTTGTCGACAGGCGTTGGCGCTTTCTGGGCCGCCAGCTCCCCATATTCGACTGCCCGAGCCAGGTCGCCTTTCCAGGTATAGGCTATCGAGAAGTTCCAGGCGGACCAAGAGATCAGGCTGTTGTCCGAAAATTCCTCAGCAACGCTCAGCGCCTTTTGAGCTTCTTCCACCGCTTCATCCCAGCGACCGAGACATCCGTAAGCCCTTGAGGCTGCGGACAACGCATACGTATGAAAAAGAAGGTTAAACTGATGCTCCATCGTGCGAAGGACGTCTTCTTTCAAGGCGAGGACTCGGTCGTAATCACCTCTATCTAAATGGCTTAATTCCCAGAACACATATGCATACCCTGTCTCTTCAACGTTTCCAGACGCTTCAGCGAGTTCTGCTGCCTTGGTCAGGGTTTGGATGGCCTGATCAATGTTTCCGAATGAATACTCACATTGTCCCAATCGAGCATAGAACGCCCCCAGCAACTCTGGATTATCTAAACCTCTCGCTGTGGCCTCGTAGCGGGTCAAAAGGTCGTAATACTCCGGAGACTTGAAGAGCAGAAAGAACACGATAGACTGTTTTACCAGCAAGGAGATTCGCTGCTGTCGGTTCTCCTCGGTCTCGGGCAGAGCATCGAGGAGCGCCATGGCCTCATCAAAATAGGCCTTAGCTTCCTCCATGGCGTGGACCTTGGCCGCCTTTTGGTTGGCCATATCCAGATACTTCACCGCCTTGTCCGCGTTGGCACTGCGCCCATAGTGGAAGGCCAACAGTTCGTAGTGTTCTTCAAGGCGATCCGGATAGAGGGCTTCTATAACTCCTCCTATTTGCGCATGAATTTCCTTTCTCCTTTTGAGAAGTAAGCTGTTATAGGCGACCTCTTGAGTGAGCGCATGTTTGAAGATATAGGTCGATTGGGGATATATTCCTCTCTCATAAAGAAGCTCTGAATCCTTTAAAACAGATAGCTGTGGCAGTAATTCCTGTTCTGTGAGCCCCGTTACCCGCTTGATTAAATCGTAGCCGGACTCCCTCCCAACTACTGAAACCGTCTGAAGGAGGCCCTTCATCTCCTGAGGTAGGGAGTCAACCCTCGCCATGATGACATCTTGAACCGTGGCTGGAATGGTCACCTCCTGGATATCCTTTGTTATGCGATATCTGTTGTCCTCTCTCTCTATGATTTTTAGATCTTTAAGGGACTTTATCAGTTCCTCGAGGAAAAACGGGACTCCTTCGGTCTTCTCAAGGATGAACTCCTCAAGGTTCCTCTCTACATCCTCCGTGCCCAGAAGATGAGATACCATCATGAGGCTCTCCCGGTTGGAAAGCCGGTTCAACATTACCTGACTGTGATAGGACTTGGCGCCCCAGGTGTGGACAAACTCAGGCCGGTAGGTGAATATTAATAAGACCCGTGCCCCGGGAATGCTCTCTAAAACATATTTCAATAGCTCCTCTGAACTCTTATCAATCCAATGGAGATCTTCATAAGCTAGAATCAGGGGCCGGATCTCGGAACCCTTTAGGACGATCTGCTTAAATGCCTCCTTGATTCGATACTTTTTCGCCTCAGGACTCATAGGGATCTTGTCAATGCAGCTGTCTTTGACCGACAAGAGTTCCAAAAGAGATGGAAGGGTCGAAGTCTCATCGACTCCCAATATGTTCAGGCCGCTTTCGACTTTTTCC
>JAQYVR010000260.1 GCA_030145395.1 Desulfobacteria bacterium | reverse complement strand
TGGCGATCGGACAGATATCCAGCTTGTAGCCATCGAAAATGGAGTCAGATGTCTAGTGCTGTCTGGGAACCTCTACCCGAACGATACTATCATTGCAAGGGCCGAGGCAAAAGGTGTGCCGATTCTGGTCACCAGGGATGACACATACACAGTGGCCAAGAAAGTGGAAGCCATGGTTGGACAATTGAAGCTGGAGAAGAGAGAAAAGATGGATCATGGCATGAATCTGGTGGACCAGGTATTTGATTTCAAAAAGCTTTATGAGAAGCTTAACCTTGTACCTCAATGACAGGGTTTGAGGTTCACGACGAAATGGGCTGTGCCGGGCAGAAAGAATGGTGGTCTGGGACTCTGCCGACTCAAATACACGATAAGCAGGGACGGCTTATTCACGTGCGAGCCTATGAGGACAAGGATTTCGAAGGTTTGAAGGAGATGTACGATACCTTCGAACCCAAGGGCCTCGAGTCAGGCTTACCACCACCTGACGATCAGGTTCGACTCAGATGGCTCCATTATATGATATCTGATCTGGGCAACATTTTAGCCATACACAAAAACCAGCCTGTAGGCCACACCGCCCTTGACCTCTCTTGTACCCCTTCCTGTCCAGAGTACTTGATCTTCATCCGTAAGGGGTTCCGAGACTGTGGTATTGGGACAACATTGTCAACCGCGATGAAAGCGATTGCCAAGCAGTCCGGATGTGAGAAGGTCGTGGTGACGGTCCGTGCAGCTAACACCCGGGCCATTAGAGTATTTGAGAAGGTGGGGTTTGTCTTACGTGGCGGAATTGATCGAGACCGTGACATGGAATTGTGCCTGAGGCCCCGGAGAACCACTCGTCCAAGAGCTTGCAAGAAATAGGACTCGGATGCCTGTTCGGACGGCTTTTATATATAGCCAAGAATTTTCCAAGTTCAAAGCCTACAAAGGATATCCTTGGCTCTTTGACAGAAGTGAGGTGACGTATCAACTATGCAATAGGTTACAACTGTTTGACCGCGATTCCACAGAGATTCATGCCCCGAAGCCCGCCCGTCCTGAGGCACTTCTAAGCTTTCACACCAAGAAATATATCAGCCTGCTCAAGAAGGCAAATCAAGGCAAGCCTGATGAAGAATGGTTAAGGCACGGACTGGGAACCACTGAGTGCCCTGTGTTCGAAGGCGTGTACGACTATCATGCCCTGGCAGCGGGAGCCACACTTCTGGGGGCCGAGCTCATAGACCAAGACAAGGCCGACATTGTGTTCAGCCCTACTGGAGGGTTTCACCATGCGGGAACGGATTTTGCCGCCGGCTTCTGTTACATCAATGACATCGTCCTTGCCATCAAGAATTGGCTGCGTCGAAGAAGACGCATACTTTACATCGATATCGATGCCCATCATGGTGATCAGGTTCAAGCAGCCTTTTACAAGACCAGCAAGGTGATGACAGTATCGTTTCACGAAAGCGGCCACACTCTTTACCCTTTCAAAACAGGGTTTGCAAGCGAAGTCGGGCAGGGACGTGCCAAGGGGTATGCTGTTAATGTCCCTCTGCCGGAAAATACCGGTGATGAGGAATTCTTATGGGCCTTTGATCGAATCTTCTTGCCAATAGCACAAACTTTTCAGCCGGACGTAGTGGTGGCAGTGCTCGGTACTGACGTGTTGTTTTCAGATCCCTTTTCCTCTTTGCAGTTGACGAATAGTTCGGTCAGCCAGGCGTTGCAAACTATTCTGCAGGTCTCCCCAAAACTCTTGGCATTGGGCGGAGGTGGGTATGTTCGGGAAAACATTGCACGTACCTGGACATTGGCATGGGCGACCATGAATCATATGGGACCTAACGACGAAGACCTTGCAGCTTTTGGAGGAGTGTTCTGGGGTGACGGCCTTTCCTCTTTGAGCGACAGACCTCACTTCTTGCCTGACAACCTCAAGAGAAAGACACAAACAGAGATTCAGAAGGTTGTGAGTGCCCTCGAAAGGACTGTATTTCCCTTGTTGAAGATAAGGCCACAAAGGAGGAAATAACGATGCGGAAGAAAGCCATCGAATATAGTAGCCCGGCCAAAGAAATATATCCTCCACCAAAGGATTTCAAGAAAAGGGCACGCATTAAGAGCCTGAAAGCATATCGCGAGATTTACAGGCGTTCAGTAGACGACCCGGAAGGTTTCTGGTCAGAACAGGCAGAGGAGTTGTCGTGGTTCAAGAAGTGGACCAAGGTCTTGGATTATGATTTCCATGAAGCAAAGATACGATGGTTTGAGGGAGGGAAGATCAATGTCTCCTTTAACTGCCTGGACCGTCATTTAGATTCGTGGAGAAGGAATAAGGCAGCCTTAATATGGGTGGGAGAGAAGATCGGAGAAGATAGAATCTATACTTATCAGCTGCTCCATCAGGAAGTCTGCAGATTCGCCAATGTTTTAAGACAAAAGGGAATAAGAAAGGGAGACAGGGTGGCAATCTATCTTCCCATGGTCCCAGAGCTTCCCATCGCCATGCTGGCATGTGCCCGTATAGGGGCCATACACAGCATAGTCTTTGGTGGGTTTAGCGCCGATTCGCTCCGAAGCCGCATAAGGGACTGCAGGGCCAAGATGCTAGTCACGGCAGATGGTGGTTTCAGGGGAGGACGGGTGATAGCCTTGAAACGAAACGCCGACGAGGCCCTGACGGACTGTCCTGAAGTGAAGACTTGTATCGTTGTTCGGAGAACTGGCACTGGTGTAAAGATGAAAAGAGGTAGAGACTCCTGGTGGCACGACGAAATGTCTAACACAAACCTCAAGACCAAGTGTGATCCAGCTATTATGGATGCCGAAGACCCTTTGTTTATTCTTTACACCAGCGGGTCTACCGGAAAACCGAAAGGCGTACTTCATACAACCGGAGGCTATCTCCTTTACACCCATCAAACCTTCAAATGGGTCTTTGATATTCGAGACGAGGATACGTACTGGTGCACGGCTGATATTGGATGGATTACAGGTCACAGCTATATTGTGTATGGCCCTCTTTGTGCCGGAGCCACCAGCGTGATGTTTGAGGGCATCCCGACTTATCCTGATCCAGGCAGGTACTGGGAAATCGTACAGAGATATGGGGTCAATATCTTTTATACAGCGCCTACTGTGATCAGGGCGCTGGCCAGACATGGCAATGCCTGGCCTGAACGCCATAATTTGAGCAGCCTGAGGCTGCTGGGCAGTGTGGGAGAAATTATCAACCCAGAGGCCTGGAGATGGTATAACAAGCACATTGGCAAAGGCCGGTGTCCCATTGTGGACACGTGGTGGCAGACTGAAACGGGTGGCATACTTCTTTCACCCCTTCCGGGAGCCATACCCACCAAGCCCGGTTCAGCCACGGTCCCCTTTCCAGGTGTTGTTCCTCAGATCGTGAACGATAAGGGTAAGAAGTGCAAATCAGACGAGAGTGGATATCTCTTAATTGCCAAGCCGTGGCCGGGCATCATGCGGGGCGTCTATGGTGAGCCTGAACGGTTCAAACATACGTACTTCAGCCAATTTCCCGGTAGGTATTTTACTGGGGATGGGGCCAAAAAGGATAAGGATGGATACTACTGGCTCATGGGTCGCGTGGACGACGTCATCAATGTCTCTGGCCACCGCATGGGAACATCTGAGATTGAAAGCGCCTTTGTCTCTCACAGTTCCGTGGCCGAGGCCGCTGTTGTGGGGTATCCCCACGACGTAAAAGGCGAAGGGATCTATGCCTTTGTGGTTTTGAATGCCGTAGTCAAAGGATCAGATGACTTGCGGAAGTCGTTAATCAAACAGGTGCGAAAAGAGATAGGTCCTATTGCGACACCGGATAAGATACAGTTTACTGAAGCCCTGCCGAAGACACGCAGCGGAAAGATTATGAGAAGAATCTTAAGAAAAATAGCGGGAGGCGACATCGATGACCTGGGAGACCTGACGACCTTGGCTGATAAGAGTGGGTTCGTTAAGTTGATCCAAGAGAGACAACCTTGACGGCTTCGTAAAAAGTCCATCTGCGGCAACAAACTGGAGATTGTCTTCTCAAATAAGAAAAGGGGGCACTCAATTGAACGACCGCCTTGTCTGGATAGACCTGGAAATGACCGGCCTGGATCCGGAAAAGTATGTCATAATAGAAATTGCCACAATTGTTACCGATGACAACCTGGAAATTGTGGCTGAAGGCCCTAGCATAGCCATAAATCACCCCGAGAAGATTCTTCTTGCCATGGAAGACTGGAGCATGAAGCATCATCAAGCTTCTGGTCTGACGGATAGAGCCAACGCTTCTCCCTATGACTGCCAGCGCGCTGAACAGGAGACACTGGAATTTGTTTCTCACCACTGTCGGAAAGGGGCATCTACACTATGTGGCAATTCTATCTGGCAGGATCGGCGGTTTTTGGCCAAGCACATGCCCGCGCTCCACGACTTCTTTCACTATCGCATGATCGACGTAAGCTCAATCAAGGAACTGGTTAAAAGATGGTACCCCTCGTTGCCGCCCGTCGAAAAGCAAAAGGCCCATCTAGCGCTAATGGACATAAAAGAATCTATAGATGAGTTGAAGCACTACCGCCGGAAAGTATTCCTGCCAAAAGGTCAAATCTGACCAAACGCCCTTCCATAACCATATTTTTGGAACGAACTCATGAGACACGACACTAGGTTCTCCAGATTGGTCAGGTCATGGGCGGAAGCCATTGCTCTCCAAAAAACAGAGGTAACTCCGCGGCACATATCGGTCCTACAGTGACCTTCCAGCCCGTTGATTCCCTCAAACCGTCACCCATAGCCGAAGCCAGGCCGGGAATCACGATCTCCTGATGAGAAGCCCTTTCGAGAATGCGTGACTTGACGACCTCCCTGCTGATCACCTCCGCCGTCAGGCTCCCCAGTATAGCGGCCATATCTACTGTATCTCCCCTCGTATCAGCACAGATCAGAAAGAACGGGCTTTTCGTCGTACCGAGAATAGAAGTGATCACATCTTGAGTATGAACGTTATTTCCCGAGATCAGTATGGCACTATCGTCATCTGGATTATTAATTTCCATCAATCCGGTTGGGCCTGGACGGGGCATTGTGAGGCAGGGAAACTTGGGCAGGAGATTGTCAGCATCCAAAGCAACTGAAATAGGGTAATAGAGGGCCTCCGAGATGTCAGGGCAATCCTCAGGCCTCTTGCTACCCTGCTTTAGGTCGTCTACGAATTCCTGACAGGTGTGAACCCCGCACGCTCCACAATCGGTTTGTGGGAGGTACTTCAGAAAATCAATCCTATCCACATAATTGTCAGCAAGAAGCGTCATTTGAATTCGGATTTTTCATTTGGCTTTAGGGAGAAGACACCATGTCCTTAACCGGTGATATCAAGCAGAATAAACATCCCTGCTGGCCAAATAGGCCCTGGCATCACCCACAGTGTAAAGCGAACCGGTGATGCACACAGCATCTGCAGGGTTAGCCTCTTCAAGGGCCAGGGATACGGCGTCCGGCAAATGGGGCATGACAACCGGATCCTGTTCAAGAGTTCGGACGAATGATGCCAACTCGTGAGGATCGGCAGCCCGTTCATACTGGGGACTGGTCAGAATCATGCGATCTGAAATACCAACGAGTTCGCGCAGCATCGGTTTCCATGCCTTGTCCCGCAAGATACCCACCACCATGATCAACCGACGGAAGTGACTTGAGTTTTGCAAGAACTTCCTGAGCGTCTTCACCGCAGACGGGTTATGGGCACCGTCCAAAAGAACAAAAGGTTGTTGCGAAAAAACCTCAAGACGCCCTGGCCAGTGCGTAGCAGCAAGACCGGCGTAGATCGCTTCATCGGTCAAGTTAAGCCCTTTCCGTGATAGGAGTTCAATCGCCCCCAGTGCGAGTGCCGCATTGGTGATCTGATGGTCCCCTATCAGTCCAATCTTTACCCGGGGCCACCGGCGATTCATCCCTAAGTACGTGAAGCCCCCTTCCCTGTCTCTACGAATCCGGATCTCCTTTCCCAGCCTGCACAGCGGCACCCCTTTTTCAATGGTTGCATGCTCGATAACCTGCAACGCGCTTTTCTGCCGAGTTCCGGTAACAACACCGGCGCCCCGTTTGATAATTCCTGCCTTTTCGCAAGCAATCTCGGCCAGGGTGTTCCCTAGATATTCCTGGTGTTCCATACTGATATTGGAAATGATGCTCATCTCAGGTTGTACCACATTAGTTGCATCATACCGTCCGCCCATACCCGTCTCAAGGACTGCCCAATCGACTCCTTCCGAAGCAAAGTAATGAAGAGCCATGGCAGTGGCACACTCGAAGAAAGTCGGCGGTTCCCCCTGGGTGTATATTCGCTGAACCGTTTCTGCCACCCGTGCGACATCTTGATCCGATATAGGATGCCCGTTGATCTGTATTCGTTCGTTGAAACGGACAAGATGGGGAGAGGTGTAAAGACCTACCTTATATCCTCCATGGGTAAAAACTGAGGACAGGAAGGCAGCAATCGATCCCTTGCCGTTGGTTCCTGCAACGTGGATCGAAGGAAAATGATCTTGAGGATTGCCAAGGCCCTTCATCAGGCGGGTAATCGTATCCAGCCCAAGCTGGATTCCAAAGCGCCTGAGGCGGTATAGGGCCTCCAGATGGTCGTCAATGGAAGAAATCATGATGATGTATGGTTAGAACGTGAGCCTGCTGACGCTTCTGCAAAAGCTCCAGATACAAGGCACGCACCTCTTTTTAAGCCGTCAGGCGCAATCTTGAGGAATGAGGCGTAGACAAGAGGTCAAAGGCCTAAGGTTAAAGGCACAAGGAGGAACAACATACCTCCTCCCCTGAGCCTTATGCCCTGCACCTTGCGCCGCATTCATACGCCGCAATGACGAAAGGCGCATAGACAACTACCTGCGAAGCAGGTGGCTTTGTTTTCTGGCCGAAGGCCGTGAAACAAAGAAGGCATGTCAGTTCCTTTGATCTAAGTCTGCGTGCAGACGACTGCAACGCTGTAGATGGAGTCTTTACGAAACCGTCATCAGTGTTTAAAGCTTCGCTGGCCGGTATAAACCATGGTGACGTCGGCCTCGTTGCAGGCCTCAATAGAATGGTAATCGTTGAGCGAGCCGCCAGGATGAATAACCGCGGAAATCCCCTCCTGTATTCCAACATCAACGCCGTCCCGAAATGGGAAGAAGGCATCGCTTACCATGGCAGCCCCGATCAATCCGCCCTTGTCCTGGGATACTCGCCCGTCAATCTCCTTCTTCTTCTCCTCGTCGTCAAGCTCATTGTAAGCGACGTTCAGTTCCTCATAGCAGTAGCGATCCGCCAGCTTGCGATAAGCCTTATCCCTGGCAATTTCCGCCACGCCTACACGGTCCTGTTCACCGGTTCCAATTCCCACCGTCACCTCGTCTTTGACATATATTACCGAGTTGGACGTGATCCCGGATTCCACCATCCAACCGAATAGCATGTCAGCGTATTCCTGCTCGGTCGGTTCTCGCTTGATGCGGTATGTTTTGTCACCATACTCGCATTCGGCCAGCTTAAGATCGTCTTTGGACCGAGCCTGGGGCACGAAAGACCATTGGGCTATGATGCCGCCATCAATCAGGCTCTTGAAGTCCACACAACGCTCTCCCACAAACGTTTGCAGCCGATCGATATTGGCAATACGTATCACCCTAAGATTCTTCTTCTTGGCAAAGATGTCCATGACCCCTTCCTCCAAATCCGGGGCCACAACCACTTCTGCATATTGTTGGCCGATCGCTTCAGCCGTGGCCTTGTCAACCGTACGGTTAAGGGCGATACACCCACCAAAAGCAGCCACACGGTCGGCCATGTTCGCTTTCACGTATGCTTCCTCAAGGGAGGCGCCCCGAGCAACCCCACATGGATTGTTGTGCTTGACAATGACGACACTCGGCTTATCAACAAGATATCTCAATATGTTCAAGGAATTGTCCGCATCGGTCAGGTTTGTTTTCCCCGGATGCTTTCCGGATTGCAGCAGTTCAATATCAGAGGCAAGGTATCGGCCCGGCTGAATGGTCTGGGATTCCCCCAGAACCAGATTGCCGTTGATCAACCGAAACAGCGCAGCCTCTTGGCCTGGGTTCTCCCCGTATCTAAGACCCTTCTTAACATCGTCAATGACCCAGCCAACTTTTTCGTAGAAAAGCGTTTGCCGTTCATCTCCCTCCACAAAGCTGATCTCCATGTTTGAGGGAAAGTGGTCTTCCATAACCGTTCTGTACATTTTCTTTAGATCTTCCGACATTTTCTTAGCCCTCCATGATTTCGTAGCACCCGCTTGCGTCATCGTAGGATTCACTTGCCAAAAAATCTGCAATGTGGTGGTCATACACGGCCGTATGTCCAAACGCCTTTTGGGCCAGCTCGTAGCGGAGTTCAAGGGAGGTCTTCCCGCTGTTTGCCTTCATCTCAGAGATGATCCTTGCGTAGTCAGCAGGGTCCACAACCGGTGCTACCCTAATGAAATTCTTTGCCGAAGCCCTTATCATGCAAGGACCTCCGATGTCGATATTCCCTCTGGCCTGTTCTACAGTCACGCCTTCTTTGGATATGGTCTCCTTAAAGGGATAGAGGTTTACAACAACCATATCTATGGGAATAGCCCCGGTCCTCTGAAGATCATCCTGATGGGCATCATTGTACGTCTCTGTGAGTAAACCGAGATATATCTTGAAATCCAACGTCTTGACCAGGCCGCCCTGCGTTTCCGGCTGTCCGGTGAAATCGGAGACCGGCGTCAAACATGTGGAGGCCTTATCACCAAGAATCTCGTTGATCCTGCCATAGGTCCCGCCTGTCGAAAACAGCCTTATCTCAGGGTTAATGTCCAGGAGTGACGGTATAAAGCTTTCCAGGCCACCCTTGTTCGACACACTGACAAGGACGTGCCTGACCTTGACTAACCCGTCAATCTTTTCAACGACATTTATTGCCATGACTCCTCCTTATCTCCCCAGGCCGCAGCCTAATCAGTTTTGATGGAAGCCCCCCACAGTCTCGATTTCCAAATCTGGGCTCCCGCTGGAAGCACGGGGTTTGCCTCCAAATATCCATCTTTCTCACAAAACCGATTTCGTCGTCAAGCCGTTTTTGCGTCACAAAACGCGGAAGGCAATTCCTTTCGACCCCGTTGACAATCAGATACCATGTATTATGTTTTAAAATTGTATTATCTATGCTTTATGCCCATGTTTGAACTTAGTGACCTGCCGAAACATGTTGACCCCATTCCAGCTCTGACAAATGAAACCTTTGAGGAAGAAGGGAAAGCGTAACTGGAACGATGAGGACTAAGAGGGACTACTATGATGTCCTCGGCGTTGGTCCCAATGCCGAGGAAAACGAAATCAAGGCCAATTATCGAAAACTGGCTTTGAAATACCACCCGGACCGGAACCCCGATGATAAGGAAGCCGAGGAAAAATTCAAGGAAGCTGCTGAGGCCTATGAGGTAGTCCGGGACCCCGAAAAGAGAAACATCTACGACAACTATGGACACGAGGGTCTTCAAGGGACTGGCTTTTCGGGATTTAGGGGATTCGAAGACATATTTTCAAGCTTTGGTGATATCTTTGAGGACTTCTTTGGCTTCGGAACCGGTAGACGCTCCAGCACGGCAGCGCGCCGGGGAGCAGATCTCAGATATGACCTGACAATCAGCTTTATGGATGCTGCCTTTGGCGTAGATACCGAAATTGAAATTGAGAAGCTGGAAAACTGTTCCACCTGCGAGGCCACAGGGTGTGAACCCGGAACCCATCCGGAAGACTGTCGTCAGTGCGGCGGGACAGGGCAGATTAGCCGGAGCCAGGGTTTTTTCAGCATCAGGACTACTTGTCAACACTGTCGTGGGGAGGGACGAACCATACCATCACCCTGCCAAGAATGCCGTGGCACAGGGCAAGTTGTGCAGACGAAGGATGTCTCAGCCAAGATCCCTGCTGGCGTCGATACTGGCTCAAGGCTCCGACTCACTGGGGAAGGAGAGAGCGGCACCCGGGGTGGACCACCTGGAGACCTATACGTATTCATCAACGTGAAACCGCACGACTTCTTCAAGCGCAATAACGATAACATCATCTGCCAGATTCCCATCTCCTTTGTCCAAGCAGCGTTGGGTGCTGATATCGATGTCCCGACCCTCAACGGAGAAAAGACACTGCATATCCCAAAAGGAACACAGCCGGGTGAAGTATTTCGGTTCAAACGCGAAGGGATCGCGTCTCTGAGGGGCCACGGAAAAGGGGATCAGATCATGCAGGTGCTGGTAAAGACGCCCACGGGTCTTACCAAGAAACAGGTAACCCTCCTTAAAGAGTTCGCCAATTTAGAGTCCGCCAAACTGTCTAGTAAGATAAAGAACATGTTCAACAATTAGAAACCATCTCAAAAGAGCGTCTAAGGCCCCATGGCGGCGTTGCGGGTCGGCTCAAAATGCTCACATGCTACCGTGTATGATCCACCTTTTTGAGACGGCTTCTAGTCCTGTTGCTCCTTTCCACGCTTTTACCAAGCCTGGTTTTCACTTTCTGACAGTCCCATATGAAAGACCGGCTGCAATCAATAACGATTACGCTTCTGTAAGAGCTCCAGATACAAAGCGCGCGA
>JAQYVR010000237.1 GCA_030145395.1 Desulfobacteria bacterium | reverse complement strand
CCGGGCGGCCCTCCTCCCTTTATTGCATCTACCACAATAAGGCGAGCTGCTCCCGTGACAACATTCATGAGACGGAAACCATCGGTTCCCCCTTCAACGACATCCACCTCCGGGGGTAGATCCATGTCCATGAGCTTATTTGCCACATGGACGCCTACGCCTTCATCAGAGAGGAGTAGATTGCCTACCCCCAAGACGACAACACGCCCGGGGGAGGCATCGCTGCCCCCCCCAGGCGGTTTGTTGGTGTTGGATTCCTTGAACCCGGTCATTCCACAATGAATTTCTTGATTTCGTTGGTCTTTGGATCGATGAGATGGACAGCGCAGGCCAGGCATGGATCAAAGGAACGGATGATCCGCACAACATTGATCGGATTGTCCGGATCCGGCACCGGCGCTCCAATGAGTGATTCCTCGTATTGACCTCTATACTTCTTTTCGCACCTCGGCGATGCGTTCCAGGTAGAGGGTACCACTGCCTGGTAATGGTCTATCTTCTTGTCCTTGATCTTTACCCAGTGTCCCAGGGCACCCCGCGGTGCCTCATAGAAACCCACGCCCGATCCCGACTTCGGCGGTTCATAGTTGGCCGTGTCATGGATCTTGAATCCGGGCTTGGTCATTTCGGAAAGAAGCTGGTCCAGCCACTTGTAGCAGGCGTCCACTACCAGCTTAGTCTCAATAGCCCGGGCCGCGTGACGGGCTACCACACCCGGCATAACACCCTTGCCGACTAAACCGAGAAGGTCCGGATTCTTGGCTATCAGCATCCGTGCCAGAGGTCCCACCTCCATGGGTTTGCCCTTATAACGAGGGGCCTTGACGAATGAATAGGCGTCCTTCTTGTCAAGGTCGTACTTGGTCTCGCCCTTATACGGGTGAACCGGTTTCTTACTCTTATACCAGCCGTATTTTACAGATTCAGTGACCTTGTCGGCGTCAAAGGAATCAATCTTGATGTTTGCGGGATCCAACCCCATGATGACTCCTGGCGGGAAGAGCAGGGTCTTGGTCTTCTCATCCAGCTCGAAACCGCCATACGACATGTAGTTGAGGTGCCCACCCCCAAGGCCTGCCTTAGCGAGTGGAAAAAGTGGTCCGGTTCCAAAGGCAAGGACGTCAGGGATGTAGACCTCGTTCACAAACCTTGCCTGCTCGTCCAGCATAGCGCGGAACCTTGCAATCTGATTGGCATCGGGCAACTGTGTAAAACCGCCCACCACCATACTCTGGTAGTGTGGTTGTCGGCCCCCAAAGATAGCACCCATATTGCGAGCCTTGGCCTGCATTTCAAGGGCCTGAATGTAATGCTTGACCGCTGACGTCACCATCTCAGGATCGGTTACACAGTACTCGTCTGGTTTGTATCTAGGTGTAAGGGGAAAGGAATCCTTGGCTTTGACCAGGCCAAGGATCTTGTCTTTCACCGCACCCAGGTCCTTATCCTTGCCCTTGTAAGCGGCCACGGCCATGATGTCGATATAGTCGAGGGCACTGAGGTGATAAAAATGGAGAACGTGGTCATAGATATACTCTGCGCCCATGATAAGGTTTCTCAAGAGTGTGCCGGGCCAGGGTACCTTCGCCCCAAAGGCCATGTCCAACGCACGGGCACTGGCCATTTGATGCACACTGTAGCAGACTCCGCAGAAGCGGCTGGTTACAAATGGGGCATCTCTCGGGTCTTTTCCCTGCAAAAGGATTTCAAAGCCTCGGGCCATGGTGCCACTGCTCCAGGCATCTTTGACCTTCCCTTTTTCCACTTCAACGGTGATCTTCAGATGCCCTTCAATCCTTGTTACTGGATCAACAACAATTTTCTTTCCCATCCGTTACCACCCCCTCTTATGCCTTCTTAAGCGGCGGAATAAGGCCCGCCTTCTTTCTGGCCATGATTTTCCGAGAGCGTTCGCCCTCAGCCGAATACAACGGTGTCATCCCCGAATAGAATTCAGGCTCGGCACACCCCATACATCCGGCCCCGCAGTCAATGCAGAAATTAAGGCCGTCGTTCCACCGTCGCACCGAGCAGTCCGAATTCGTGTCAGGTCCCTTACAGCCTTTTTCGTAGAGGCACCAGTTCTTCTGATTCGGGTCATTCCAGTCGCTGAGGAACGTGTCGTTGTCAAAATAGGATCGTCGCCTGCAGTTGTCGTGGATAAGCTCTCCAAAATACATCTTTGGACGGCCCAGCTTGTCAAGCGGTGGCACCTTGCCCGTGGTAAGGTAGTACAGGATGGTACCGGTCAGATGGTCGGTATGGACAGGGCAGGTTGGAACATTGATGACGGGTTTGTTTGTGATAATCTTGCTTACACCAACGGCACCGGTCGGGCCTGCAGCCGGGATACCACCATAAGTGGCGCAGGCACCAACGGCAATGATGGCTGCGGCCTTGGCTCCGGCCTCTTCCAATGTCTCTCGGAAGGGGCGACCACCCACCATACAGAAGCGGTCGTCAGCCGTGGGAATAGATCCTTCCACGCATAACACAAAACCGCCTTTCTCAATGGTTTCATGAAGGGCTCTTTCTGCCACGTGCCCTGAGGCCGCCATGAGGGCTTCGTGGTATCGCAAGGAGACCCTTTCCAAGAGCATGGCGGCAATGGACGGATACAAGGAACCGGCAAATGAAATGGAGCATCCCGCACAGTCCTGACCTTCAAGCCAAATCACGGGAGGCTTTCCAGGGGCGGCAGCCAGGACCTCTGAAACCTTGGCCGCAAACTCGAGTTCTGAAAGCCCCAAAACGGCTGCCGTGGTTGCACAGTACTTCATGAAATCCCTGCGCGATATGCTGCCGAATGGTATTTCCATTATTAATCTCCTTTCCTGTGTTTATTACAAGGTTGCCTTACCACCCGTTATGTTTGTTCTTGACCACCTCCTGCAAGAGACCTTTGCAAAACATCGCCTTATGTCAGATATCTATTGTCGTGTCTCAGGAATAACTTACATAATTTCCAAGATCGCACGAGATCCGCAGAGACGATATTATAAATCCTCGTCTGTTCAAGGCGTCAGCCGCAAATCCGAATATCGAAGCTCGACACGAAGTGAAGCCTGAGCGCCAAACAAATTCGAATGTCTAATGACCAAAATCCAAAACCCGTTTAGAACATTAGGAACTTCGAATTTTGATATTGTTTCGAATTTCGTGCTTCGAGTTTTACATTCTAACGAATCAACGCGGATGCCATGTTTGCTTCTGTTTTTGTGGACAACTTCCGAGACACGATACTATCAAAAAAATATATTTTACCACAGATCATGCGTGAAAAGCCAAGTAAATGGAGCCAACCCAATTTTTGGGCAGAAAAAAAGCTCTGCCTGCAAACATATTGTGCAGACAGAGCTTTTTGGTGATTCTCAAATAGTGTCCTGTTATCCAAGTGCGGCAAGACTCCAGCTATGAGACAGGATTCTTTTCTATTCTTAACACCTGCTATGCATCTTCATTGTAGCACGTCAAACAGCACCGCATGCAACGGTTGGCCTCTTGTACGGCCTCTTCTTCTGTGACTGTCAGGTCCACCTCAGCATACGTATGCTGTCTTTCGTAAGACCCGGGTTCAAGCTCGGGTTGGCCGATACGTCCTTTCTTCTCGACGCCCTTAATGCTATCGAACATGGTATTGGAAATGTGACCCTTCATGCGTCTGGCATCGACCCGGAGCCTGGTCTCAGGCATGGCCATGTCTTCTCCCATGAGATACTTATGAATACCTATTGCCGCGCGCCTGGCGCCTCCGATTGCCGCTACCAGGAGTCCGGGAGGCCCGGCGGAATCGCCGCTGGAGAAAACATATGGAATAGCCGTCTGATGGGTGTCGGGATCGACCACTATGGAACCTCTATTAGTTTCAAGCCTTGAGGCAGCCGCCCCCTCTATCTCTGCAAAGGAAGAATCTGTCGCCTGACCTATTGCCAGGATGAAGTTGTCAATCTCTATCACCGTCTCAGAGCCTTCAACGGCTACGGGGCTCCGCCGACCGCTTGCATCCGGTTCTCCCAGCTCGTTCTTCAGGAATTCAATGCCGGTTAGGTTGCCGTCGTCGTCAGTAAGGAACTGGGTCGGGGTGCACAACTCGATGAATTCTATCCCCTCATGTTGACAGGCTTCTATCTCCACCTTGTTTGCGGGCATCTCTGCAATGGTTCGCCGATAGAGGCAGTAAACTTTTTCAGCCCCCATGCGAACGCTGGATCTGAGACAATCCATGGCGACGTTTCCACCCCCGATGACGCCGACCCGTTTGCCGATCGGATACGGGTCTCCCACGCCAGGCTCCGTCTGGGATCTAAGAAAGGTGGTAGCAGGGATAACGCCCTTGACCGTGTCTTCTTCAGGGATGCGTGCCGAGGCATGCTTCCACGCCCCGATGGAAAAGAGAACGGCATCAAACCCGCCCCCCACAAGAGACCCCAGGTCAAAGTCCTCACCAAATTTTACCCCGGTCTTGACGTCAATGCCACCTAAGTCGAGAATGCGTTTGATGTCTCTATCGAGGCTTGCTTCCTTGGGAAGCCGGTATTCAGGAATGCCGTAGCGAATCATCCCCGCCAGCCTGGGCATCCATTCAAAGATCGTCGCCTTGTGACCGAGCCGTCGCAAGAAATAGGCAGCGGAGAGACCGCTGGGACCACCACCTACGATAGCTACCTTGTATCCGGTATCCGGAGCCACGGGAATCTTGACCTGCGCAGCATTGTCAAAAACCCAGTCTGAGCAGAACCGTTTCAATTGATTGATGGAAACCGGATCATCGCTCAGGGCCCTTCGACACGCATCCTCGCAAGGGTGCGGACAGACACGACCAATAGAAAGCGGCATGGGATTCCGTTCCATCACAGTAAGGTATGCCTTATCATATTCCTTATTCTTAATATGGTTGATATATTTGGGGATGTTGATTTCAGCAGGGCAGGTCTGACGGCACGGTGCCAGACGATCCGTAACAAGGTTCATGTGGAGGATTCGCTGGGAAGGTGTGCGCACCTTCATGATTGCCTTGGGACACGCCTTTTCACAGGCCCCGCAGCCCACACATTTTTCCACCTTGACCACGGGAAAACCATCAGGACCCATTTCAAGGGCGTCAAACTGACAGGCCTTCACGCAACTCCCGAAACCGAGGCAGCCCACACCACATTCTTTTGCTCCTGCGTATAGCATATGGGCAGCCCGGCAATCTTGAACACCCATGTAGTAGTACTTCTCAGGTGCCCGAAATCCGCCTGTGCAGGTGTTCTCGGATGTGATCGGTTCAGCCGCACCCACCTCCATCCCCATGACTGCTGCGGCCTTTTGTGCTGAGGTAGCCCCGCCCACGATGCACGCATTCACGGGTGCTCTGTTCTCAACAATGGCCGCGGCACATGCAGCACATCCTGTGTAGCCGCACCCTCCGCAGTTGGCACCCGCCATGACATTTTCCACCTCTGCAATGCGCGGGTCTTCCCACACATAGAACACTTTAGATGCGATTCCCAAGAGCGTTCCCGCGATGGCCGCCAACACAGCCATTACAACCAAGGGTCCAACTATTGCTTCGATCATTCTCTACCTCCTAAACCTACTAAGACCCTTTCACACATAGAAGGTTTTGGCTATTGTAAGAATACGTCTCGGTTTCCAAATATTCAATCGTCAATCCGTCAGATCATCCCTTTAAAGCCAAGAAAGGAAAGGGACATAAATCCGGCCGTAACCAGAGCAATGGCAACGTCCTGCATCGGCGTGGGAACCCTGCCTATGATGATGCGCTCGCGCAATCCTGCAAAAAGAACCAGGGCAAGGCCAAAACCGAGTGGATACGCGATAGAGGAGACAAGCATTTCAATAAAACCATATTCGTTGTCGATATTGATGATGCATACGCCAAAAACGGCACAGTTCGTCGTAATCAGCGGAAGAAAGATACCCAGGCCGGCATACAGGGCTGGAATGCTTTTCTTAAGGAAGAGTTCCACGAACTGGACAAGAGCTGCGATGACCAGAATAAAAACGAGCGTCCGGATGTACTCAAGTCCGAATGGCTTCAGGATGACATAGAACACAATCCACGTTACGATGCCTGCCATGGCAAGGACAAAAACCACGGCCATGGCCATCCCCACAGCAGTGTCCATCTTCTTGGACGTGCCCAGAAAAGGACAGTTTCCAAGATACTGAATAAGTAAGATATTGTTAACCAGGATGGCGCTGATCGCTAATAAAATAAGGTCTCCCATCTGACGACTCCTCTAGTATTCTGTTCCTATTCGCTTCCAATCAGATTCATGACACCAAGCATCAGGCCCAGGCAAACAAAGGCCCCGGGGGCTTCAACCATGAACGTGAACGGCTGAAAGGATGCCCCAAAAATGGCCTTGCCCAAAAATGTGCCTGCACCAAAGATCTCGCGGATCGACCCTAAGACCGAGAGGGAGATCGTGAACCCTATGCCCATGCCAAGGCCGTCGGCAATAGAGGCTCCAATGCCGTTCTTGTAAGCAAAGGCCTCTGCACGGCCAAGGACAATACAGTTGACCACGATCAAGGGGATGAAGATCCCAAGCTTCAGGAAGAGCGGATACGTGTAAGCCTGCATCACCAGTTCCACGATGACCACGAATGTGGCGATGATGATAATGAAACAGGGTACCCTTACCTTGGCGGGTATCATCTTGCGACCTGCGGAGACAAGGACGTTTGAGCACACCAGGACAAAAGTGAGGGCAAGCCCCATCCCAAATCCCGTCTCAAAGGCCTTGGTCACCGCCAACGTGGGACACAACCCCAGCACCAATCGAAATGGCGGAATCTCCTTCCATAGCCCCTTGGTAAAATCTTGAGCAAGGGTAACATCACTCATCTGCTTCTCTCCCTAGTTTGCAAAGGCCGCAGCCTTTTCAATAATCTGCGGTTTTAGTTCCTTATAGAATTCTGCGCTCTTGGTGAGCCCTGCACACACGCCTTTGGATGTGATTGTAGCGCCTGACACCGCGTCAACCTTTCCGCCGTCTGTCATGATTTTAAAAGGCTGGTTCAGTGACATCCCTTTGAACTGGACCCTGAAAGAGGGGTCGTCCTTGGCCCTGGCGCCGAGGCCCGGCGTTTCAGAGTGCGTGGTAACCCCCATGCCCAGCAATTCGTCCGTCTCAAGATTCACACCTACCATAAGGCCGATCTCACCACCAAAGCCCTTGCCTTCAGCCTCGTAGCAAACGTTATTTGCCTTGCCATCGAATACCCCAACAAAGAAGCTTCTCTCTACCTCACCGTCCTTGATCTTAAAACGATCTACGAGCGGATCATTGGTGCATCCTTCCATGATCTCCTGGATGGCAGGACCTTTTACAAACTTAAGCTGCTGGAATTCTATCTTCTCCGAAGTTTCGGACCTGACGAGCGCCAGCCCGCCTCCGGAAAGAGCACCCAGGACAGCAAGAACTACGATCATCCTGATGATATCACGCATTTTCTACCACCTTTCCAATCGCCTTAGGTCTGATCTTGTCGAGAAGTGGATTGGCAAGATTCATTAGGAGAATAGAAAAAGGAATACCGTCCACATAAGCTCCGATATTCCTTATGAGCACAGTCATCAACCCGGCCAACACCCCAAAAAGCAACATCGGGATGAAATTGACCGGAGATGAAGAATCCTCCGGCAGGAGGAAAAAGGCTGCAATTAACGTGTAACCGGTGAATAAGTGGAATAATGGGCCGGCATATTCACCAGGATCCCCCAGGACATTAAACAACCAGGCGGTGATGAAAACACCTGCTAAAAATGAGAGTGAGATCTCCCATCGGATATGCCCTCTCAACATGAGATAGATACCGCCTGCAATGAGGCCAAGTCCGAATGTCGATCCGACGGCGCCTGCCTGTTTTCCCATCAAGAGAGCGCCTGTGCTGAATTTGCCGATGGCACTTGTACCGAAGAATTTCAGATCGGCCAAGGGATAGGTCATGGCGAATCCCAGGTCATAATGACGCAGGGCCTCGTCAAAATCAAATATTCCCTTAAACGACATGACAAGCATTGCCAAAGCAAGGAGCGGCGGATTCAAAGGGTTGAATCCGATGCCCCCAAATATCTGTTTGCCCACAATGATGGCAAGTGCCGTTCCCAAAGCAATGACCCACCACGGGGCTGACGCCGGCATGAGCATTCCCAGCAGGAGCCCTGTCACTGCAGCGCTGCCGTCGCCAATGGTGGTAGGCTTTCTCATGACAAGATTCATGATCAGTTCCCAGATCATGGCACAGGCCGTGGCAAAGGCAATCACCCCGAGAGCAGGCGCGCCGTATTGGCTGATACCGAACAACACGGCTGGAAGCGCGGCGATCATGATATTGTAGTTCTTTGCAGATATTGTGCTCCCGTCGTGCCAATGGGGGGCGTGACCGACGATGAGTTTCTCTTGTGGCGCCTTGCCCGCCTCCTTAGCCGGTTTCCACGGAAATAAATCGTGGGGGACGGCGAGTTTCTTTTCACTACTCATTTTCTGCCTCCGCAGTTTCGATCAGGCCAAGTTCGTATTTCCCTACCTTTATATACTGAAAGATGGGTATTCTGGATACGCACACGTAAGAACACAACCCACATTCAATGCAGCAATCCAGGTCGTACATCGCCCTGGCGTCCTCATAAAAGCGTCCTTCCAAGAACCTGACAAGCATATTGACCGGGATCTTGACAGGACAGATTCTGACACACTCCCCGCAGTTGATGCAGGGATAGTCCGTAACCTGGGCACTATCGGATTCGCTTTGCACCACGATTCCGTCCGTGCCGGGTTCAACCGCCAGCTCTTCAGAGTAGGCAGCCACCCCCGTCATGGGCCCTCCGAGTATAAGGCGATCCCGATCATTGAGCGACGCATTACACGCCTGAAGCACATCCTTTAATGGTGTCCCTATTCTAGTCTTGACATTGGTGGTCTTGCCGTCTTTCCCTACTACGGTGACAATCTTGGTTACGCGGAGTTGGCCTGTCTCGAAGGCGGCCCCCAAGGATGCCACGGCTTCAGCGCTCATAAAGACGGTGCCTGCGTCCTCCACGGAATCCTCCGCTGAGACCACCTCGCCAAGCACGTCCTTCATGATCATATGAGGCAGGCCGCTGGGGTAGGTGGCACTTACCGCCTTTACGTCCGCGCCGGTAGCATTCGCCTGCTGAACCAGGTTTTCCGGGACCGTTATAACGATCCGATCCACCCCTGTCATTTTCTTGAGGGCGTCGACACCGTTCTTTATGTCGGCCGCCTCGTTTTGAACCACACTTTGGTTTGTTGTAACAAGTAAGTCCTGATCCATCCCGCTGATAACAATGGTCCGTATGCTTTTTTCCGGATCAGCAAACGCTTTGAAAGAAGGGTTTCCCGGGGCGTATTCAAAGAACTTCAGGGCAGTATCAAGGGTAGGTTCCTTGCTAAATGTGTCATCCCAATCGTCTTGGCCGCCGGCGTCGATCGTGATCGCCGTGCATTTCTTTCCAAAAGTCCCCATGTAGGGAGCCACATCCGATACGGTCCCCGTTATGGATGAGATCACGTACTCCCCGCCATCTGGAGACGCAGAGAGTCTCTGACCCGTCTTGACACTGTCGCCAACCTTGGGCCCGTTCCCACTCCCGCCGTTTTGCGGCTCTTCTAACATCAGGACGACTTTCTCGGGAACCGGAAGCTCCTGAACGGAATCTGGAACCAAGTTGTACTGCAACCTCGGTTTTGCCAAACCCAAAAATGATCTCTTAATCATAGCCTAACCCTTTGTTTTTAGATTTCCTCGGTGCCCACTATCTCATGACGTGACACGCGGAACACTCAACCGGCCCAGCATCGCTGTCCTCATGACACCCTTTGCAGTTCGTGTGCAGGGCGTCGCCCCTCTTGGGGTCGCTGTCCGGGCCGTGGCAATCCTCACCGCTGCACGATTGGGAATCATCCTGTTCTTCGTGATGGCAATCATCACACGCAAGCCCGTACCCTTCGTCAGCCGTGTGTGTCTTGTGGTCAAACAAGATGCTTCCTGCGGTCGTCTTCAGCATAATTCTAACAGGTTCTTCAGGCGTCTTGGCCGGGAAAGCCGCGTAGCAGACAACACCGACAACGAGCAAGATGGCCGCAAGAGCAAGTGCCAACGCCTGTCCATTCTTTGAGGTCATTTTATCTCCCGTTCCTTTCGCTGAGCCTGAATTGTTGAACCGCTGGAATTCCAACGGGGTTGTATATGCAATGTGGCGAGGTATGGGTGGAACCTACAGAATATGGCACTGCTAAGCAACGCAAAGTCGAAGTCCTCATATCCGTGGGAATGTCGCAGAAAGGTGACTAGTGAAACGCAAAAGACTGCCAGCCCTATATGACAACAAGGCACTCATGTCAAGAACAAATTTGATGCAACCCCCCGAAGTTCTTAAAGGCTTGGCTGTTATTCGTGGATCGCAGGAGATTGCTTGTGATCTGTTTGTGCTCTCAAAAAGGCGCCGGAAAAATCTCTTGACAAAATAGCTTCAAAAAGATATGGGAAGTGACGTTTTCCTCTGGACAGAAGCCCCTACGTAGGGTGCCAAGTGATGGGGATTCTTGTCTTCATCAACGCTGCTCCACACAAACTGTACGGGCTTCCGAATAACGTTACCTTTGACCGTGGTGGGTCCAAAACCACTCGATTTCAGATCGGAGAGCTTATGAGTGCCGAAACATTGTCTACTTTCCCTATGGGGGGGATTCATCCCCCGGAGTCCAAGGAACTAACCGAAAAACTGGCTTCTGAGGTTATGCCGAGTCCTAAGCGGGTTCGCCTTATTCTGAAACAACACGTGGGGGCGCCTTGCAAGCCCTTGGTGAAGAAGAAGGACAAGGTGACTGAAGGGGACGTAGTTGCATCCGTTGAAAAGTTGGGTGCCAACATCCATGCCCCTGTCAGCGGTACAGTGAAAGGCGTCCAGAATGCCCTTCATCCATTGGTGGGGAACGCGCCCGCGCTGGCAATTGAGACGGATCCTGAGGCTGAGCCCAAAACGTATTCTCCTGTGGATTGGACGGGCTTCTCCAGAGAGGAACTGCTTGCCAAGATCAAGGATGCCGGAGTCGTAGGCATGGGTGGCGCGGGGTTTCCTGCGGGATTCAAACTTGATGTTCGCCCGGATGTGAAACTCGATACGCTGATTCTGAACGGAGCCGAGTGCGAACCGTATCTTACCAGCGATCACCGCGTCATGCTGGAACACACCAAAGATATTGTTGAAGGGGCCAAGATCATGTTGAAGATTCTTGGCATCAATTACTGCGCAATCGGCGTTGAGAACAACAAACCGGATGCCATTCAGGCTTTTAACAAGACCATTGCCGAGGACTCATCGAAGAATGGTTACAACATAGTGGTCAAACCCCTTAAGGTCCAGTACCCCCAAGGCTCCGCAGACCAGATTATGCAGGCTGTAACCGGCCGCGCGCGGCCGGCGGGTGTCCGTTCATCTGTTATCGGTATTATCCTTCAGAACGTATACACCACAAAGGCGGTCTATGACGCGGTGGCCCTCGACAAACCGCTTTACGAGAGGATAGTCACCTTCACCGGCAAGGGGATTAAGAAACCGGCCAATGTCATGGTTAAGGTGGGGACAAGTATTGCGGATATCGTGGAGTATTTGGGAGGAACCACGCCTGATCTTGCCAAGGTGATTGCGGGCGGGCCAATGATGGGATTTGCGGTCTCAAGCCTGGATATCCCGATAACCAAGACAACGTCAGGAGTCCTTTTTCTTGCAAAGGATGAGATTGATATTGAGCCACATTTGCCCTGCATTTCATGTGGTTTCTGTGTGGATGTATGTCCCATGGGACTTGAACCGAATCAAACCAGCGTCTACGTTGAGGCGGGGCGTGGTAAAGATACCGAGGAATTTGGTGTGGACGATTGTTTCTTGTGTGGCAGCTGCGCGTATGTCTGCCCTGCAAAGAGGCCTTTGGTCCAGTTCATGACCATAGCCAAGAACGATCTTCGAGCAGCAGCCAGGAAATAATAACCAAGAGGATTAGCATGACTGAATCAGAAGCAACCACTGTAGAAGCGGCAGAGAAGGCAATCGCGGCGGAAGAGCCACCTAAGGCGATCGCGCCGGAATTGTTTGTATCGATTTCGCCTCACTTCAAGAACACAGATAGCGTGTCCAAGATTATGTGGACGGTCGTGGCCTGCCTCATGCCCCCCCTTGTTTTGTCCGTCTTCGTTTTCGGCTTTCAGACGCTGATCATTACGTTGGTCAGCGTATTGAGCTGCGTCGGGACCGAGTATGTGGCAAACAGGTGCCTGGGGCGCTCCACGGACAGCATAAAAGATGGCAGCGCGGTCATCACGGGTGTGCTCCTGGCCTATGTCATCCCGCCCGGGGTGCCTTACTGGATGCCGATCTTGGGTGGGGTCATGGCGATCTATGTGACAAAGGTTCTCATGGGTGGGCTCGGGTACAACATGTTCAATCCTGCCCTCATCGGCCGGGCCTTTCTGGTAGCCAGTTACCCGGTAGCCATGACTTCAGCCTGGCTATCACCGATCCGAGATGCCGCGGTTTTTAAATACATGGGTTCTGGCGCGGACGCCGTGTCAACGGCCACACCGCTCTATGTCCTGAAACATTATGGGTTTGAAGCGCTCATCGAGAGATTTGGCTCACTGTCTGTAATCTACCGCGACTTCTTCCTAGGTTTAAGGCCGGGCTGCATCGGTGAGACATCTGCTTTTCTGCTCATCATCGGCGGGTGTTTTCTGATCTACAAGAGATATGTCACCTGGCATGTCCCGGCGTCCGTCATCGCGTCTGTTGCCCTGTTTACGTGGATTTTCGGAGGGGAAGGATTCTTCGCCGGCAATCCCTTGTTGGCGATACTCTCCGGGGGCGTGATCATAGGGGCTTTTTTCATGGCCACTGATTACGTGACCTCTCCGACCCAGGCAACGGGCAAAATTATTTTTGGTGTGGGCATCGGTGCCCTGACTGTCTTGATCCGGTTAAAGGGAGGTTATCCAGAAGGTGTTTGTTACGCAATTCTGTTAATGAACCCTCTGACGCCAGCCCTTGACCGTTGGTTCAGACCCAAACGCTTTGCTCCCGAACCAGAAGAAGGTGCGTAGAAGATGAAAGAGATTATTAAGATCACGTTCGCGTTGACCATTTCCTGTATGATAGCTGCCTCGGCAATGGGGCTGACCTACACGGTGACGGCCAAGGCCAAGAAACACAACCATCACATGAATGTGTATAACGCCATGGTGGGTCTTCTTGGTTTTGGGGAGGAGAATCCCGCCCCGTCAGACCTCAAGTTTCTACACGTGTATCGTTATATTGTGGAGGACGGGGACAAGAAGTTTCTGGGATACATGGTTCCGGTAGAAAAGGGGAGCGAAGAGGCCTATGAGATGGTCCTAATGGACCTGGAAGGAAACTTCGTAGAAAAGCTCGAGGTGCCTATTTCCGCAGAGAAGGTGGAAGAAGATCTAGATCGGGCAAAGGCCCTGCAAGAAGTCCTGGCGCCGCCCAAAACATTTTCCTACGCTGATAGCTCGGTTGTCGCTACATCCGGGGGCAAACGACTCGGCTACGTTATGCCGGGAAAATTCCCGGGCTTCAGGACTTTTATTCACGCGCTCGTGGCCATGGATCCTAAGTTCGAGCTTCTTGGTCTGGAGGTCATGGAACACGAAGAGGATGCAGGGCTGGGCAAGAATATTGAGGAGGAGTACTTCAAGAATCAGTTCAAGGGGAAAACTTATGAGAAGCTACAGACTCTCAAGGTTGTCAAGAAACCCCTGCCCGTGGAGTACAAGAAGTATCTCGAGGAGAGCAAGTGGGAAGAGGGGATGTTTACGGAAGAAGATATTGCCGAGATCCGGAAGCAATACAAGGATGCGGACATCTACGCCATCACCGCATCAACGATTTCCAGTAAGGCGGTCACAGACGGCGTGAAGATCCTTGCCAAGAAGTTCGCCTACCGCATCGGCAAACTGGACAGTGTGCTAAAGAAAGAAGAGATTCACGCCGCGTTTTAGGATTATTGCCCGGAGAGGTGACATCCGCTATCCGGTTGGTTTGTACAACACAGACTTTGCCTAAGGAGAAAGAAATTGGCTATCCAGGAGAAAACGAACAGACAGCTCTTTGTTGACGGTATACTGAGTGAAAACCCGATCTTCAAACTGGCTCTTTCCATGTGCCCGGCCGTGGGTATCAGCACGAGCGTGATGAACGGGATACTCCTGGGGACAGCCGTCCTGTTCGTGCAGGTCTGCTCCAGTTGTACAATCGCGCTCGTTCGGAATTATATCCATCCTAAGATCCGGATTCCAACCTACACGCTCACGATTGCCACATGGGTGACGGTTATCGACCTTGTCCTGGCCGCCTACGTGCCTGTGGCTTACAAGGCGATGGGATTGTTCGTGAGGTTGATTGTAGCTTTTGCCATCATCACCATGCGTTTGGAGATGTTCGCTTCCAGGGAACCGGTTGGGAAATCCTTTTGGGATGGCATGGGCATGGGCCTTGGGTTCATGTTCGCGATGATGGTCCTTGGCGCAGTGCGCGAACTCTTGGGACAGGGCAAACTTCTGGGGTTTGATATCCTCGGCTTCGGGCCGCTTCTTTACTTTGTTTTGCCCTGTGCGGGCTTCGTCGTTGTGGGTCTTATGATGGGTTTCTTCAATTGGATAGAGGTCGTATATAATCGCAGGAAAGAGGCTTAGAGGGCTATGAAAGAACTTCGACGATATCAATGGTTGGTGGGGATTCTCCTTGTCGCACTGTTCCTGACCGGTTGCAAGACCGGGCATCAGTTCGTCAAGAAGACCGAGTTCAAGGACTCTGACAAGATCATTATTTCTTTTGCAGGGCCCGTGGATGAAGCCTGGGCGACAAACGTGGGCAGCTACGCTGTCTACGAAAAGCCGGATCCCGACATCGTGCTCAATATCAAGGGTATTGCACTGAATTCCGAAAGGACCGTGGCAACGATAACTTTTGCAGCTCCTTTGAACACAGGAGAGGCTCATATTTTGAACACCACAGGCATCATGTCGGAGGGGCAGGATCTGGGTGCAGGTATGTTGACGGTCAAAAAGCTCTATATCGGTGTGCTCATCAGCATTCTCTTAGGGGCGGCATTGATCAACAACTTTGTTTTCACCAAGTATTTGGGGCTTTGTGTCTTTTTCGGATGCTCTCAGAAGCGGGGAACGGCCATTGGTATGGGCCTGGTCTTTACGATCGTCCTCTCCTTCGCGGCCGTGATGGCGTGGGCGCTTTACCAGTTTGTGCTCAAACCGTACCAGTTGACGTTCTTAAACATCGTTGTCTTTATCGGCCTGGTTTCCCTCTCCGTCCAGGGGGTGGACACCATCCTGAGAAAGATAAATCCCGCGCTCTTTAAGGCATTCGGCGTGTACCTTGTGCTTGTAATCGCAAACTGTATCGCCATTGCCGTGCCCTTGATGCTGGCAGACAACGAATATACCGGATGGGAGAGTTTCTCGCTGGCACTCGGGGCAGGGATAGGGTTTTTGATTGCACTCTTTTTGATGGCCTGCGTGCGGGAGAGGTTGGAACTTGCCAAGGTGCCGCCTAGCTTCAAGGGGCTGCCCATCGCTTTTGTGGTTGCAGGACTTTTTGCCCTGGCGTTTTTGGGCTTTTCAGGATTGTCGATCTACTAGAGGATCTATTTTATAGCGTTGATGAACTCGTAAAAAAACGTTAAATGGAGACGGCACAGCAAGAAGTTTCAGATGCAAGGCGCGCGAGTCTTGAGGAATGAGGCGTACATTAAGCGTACGTCGCAATGACGAAAGACGAACCGCAACGCCGCAGATGGACGTTTTGCGAAGCCGTCAGCATTAGGAGAGAAAACACTCATGGATCCAGTATTAATCAAAGCAGCTTTAGGTGGCGTGGCCACACTGGGATGCATCGGGCTCTTTTTCGGAATCGGGCTGGCTATTGCCGCCCACAAATTCCATGTAGAGCCTGATCCCAAGGTGGAAGAGGTGTTGCATACCCTTGCCGGTGCCCAATGCGGTGGCTGCGGCTTCCCCGGGTGTGAAGCATACGCAGAAGAGGTTGTCCACAATGCCGACGTTCCACCAAACCTTTGCTTTCCCGGCAAAAAGGATGTTGCTGATGCGGTGGCTGAGATTACGGGAAAGGGAGCCGGATCTGTGGAGGAAATGGTCGCTGTTGTGCGCTGTTCCAGGGTTCAAGGAGACGTGCACAAGAAGTATAATTATATCGGCTTCGGGACATGTTCCGGTGCAAGCATAGCATTTGCCGGCCCATCGGCTTGCCAGTACGGCTGTGTCGGCTTTGGCGAATGTGCCGAGGCGTGCCCGTTTGGGGCGATCACCATGGTGAACGATTTTCCGGTGGTCGATCCGGACGAGTGTGTGGCATGTGGCAATTGCGTCAGCGCGTGTCCCAAGCACATCATCCACCTCGTCCCCAAGGCCAACAGGGTCATCAACAGATGCAGCACCGCGGACAGTGGCAAGGTCACCAAATCTATCTGCAAAGTCGGTTGTGTCCATGACAAGGGCTGCATCAAAAAGTGCCCTGCCGATGCGGTTTCCGAGGTGAGAGGTGTCGTGACTATCGACCAGGAAAAATGCATGGAATACGGACCAGCATGCGAGGAAGTGTGTATTAAAGCTTGTAAGAAAGTGAAAGTCCAATGCCTGCAACCATTGAGTCTTGAAGAAACTTATAAAGAACTTAAACAAGCAGCGGCTTAACAACAAGTGGAGGAGAGTGCCATGTCTCAACAACAGGGAAACCTAACCATCGACCGCAGAACTTTTCTGAAATACTCAGGCATGCTGGGGGTTGGAGTCGCCTTTGGAGGCTTGATGCCCGTTTCAGAGAGTGTTGCCTTTAACAGGAGCTTGCAAAAGGTGACAAGGGCACGGCTTACCATGGGAACCTTCGCGGCTGTTACCGCAATGCATCCCTCCAGAACCGAGGCTGATGACGCTATCGGCAAGGCTTTTGAGGAAATGGATCGCGTGACCAGACTGCTGAACCGTTATCAGTCGGCTTCGGCTATCGGGACCCTGAACAAAGAGGGCCATCTTTCCGATTTGCCGCCAGAGGTGTCTCAGGTCATAGCCCGCGCACTCCATTTCCACAAGGAGAGCAACGGTGCCTTTGATATGACTGTGAAACCCCTGGTCGACCTCTACAAGGAGCACTTTGCCGCGCACAAAAGCCCGCCGTCCGAGGCCAAGTTATCCAAGGCCCTGGATCTGGTGGATTCCAGTGCGGTCAAGTTTGATGGCCGGACTATACGGTTCACCAAGGAGGGGATGGGCATCACTCTGGACGGGATCGCCAAGGGGTATATCATCGACTGCGGTGCCAGGACTCTGGAACGCCATGGGATCAAACATGCGCTGATTAATGCCGGCGGAGACATTCGAGCCATAGGTGGCAAGGAGAGTAAAGCTCCGTGGAAGGTAGCGATTCAGAACCCCGAAAAAGAGGGTCCCTATGTTGATACCATCACCATGGTAAACGGCGCTATTGCCACTTCTGGAGACTATGAAGTCTATTTTGATGAGGAAAAGCTATACCATCACATTGTAAACCCGAACACAGGCCGGTCGCCGCATCAAAGCACGAGTGTCACAGTCCTGGCATCAAATGTCATGGATGCGGATGCGCTCTCCACAGCAGTTTTTGTTTTGGAACCTGCCGCAGGAAAACGATTCATCGAAAATATGCCGAAGACCGAATGCCTGATCTTGAATGCTGGCGAGAAGAAGATAATGTCAGGCGGGTGGCCTTCTGCCTAGATTCGTTATCTCTCCCTTATCCCTGTCGAGAAAGCCTCTCAGAACGTTGGAGTGTTTTGAGAGGCTTTTTTCTGCGTTGTGAACAGAAAAAGGAGGTAGTTTCAATTGCCGCCCGTAGGCAAGGTTCGGTGGAGTGGCCTGAAAGGTAAGGCGCGCTGCATCGACAGGTACAAGAGGAGTGAAGCCGCAACATGCAGCGAGAGGTTATGCCATGAAACTGTCGACTAGAAGCCGTTATGGCACGAGGATGATGATAGATATGGCACAACACTGCAATGAAGGGCCCATACAGTTGGGTAAGATTGCCAGGCGCGTGGACGTTTCAGTCAAATATCTTGAGCAGCTGATCATACCCTTGAAAAAGGCTGATTACGTGAAGAGCCTCAGAGGGGCCAAGGGAGGTCACATGCTCAACAGGGCCCCGGATGAAATCACAGTAGGAGAAATCGTGGATGTCCTTGAGGGCGGAATCAACCTGACCGACTGCGTTGGAAACCCCGAGGTATGCGAAAAGCACGAGGATTGTCTGACACGCAGCATCTGGGAAGAGGCAACAAAGACAATATACGAAAAACTCAATTCCATAACTCTGGCTGAAATCATTGACTGTGATAAGAAAGTTTGAGTAGGTGGTTGGACTCTGACTCCAGCCGCAAGGGCATTCCCTGGGGATTCCTCAGCATTCCATGTAGGTTCAAAAAGACAAAAGGGAAGGGACTATGTTGTGGTTTTCAATCATAGCCTCTTCCCTCTGCTTCACGATGTTCTCAAAAAAAACGGCAGCAGGCCTCTCTCTATCTTTAATCGCACTGCCTGCAACGCTCACAATATCTTCCTGCGAGTAGACAGGCATGCACGTCAAGATGGAGGCCAAAACCGCCGCCAGAACGAATAGCTTTTCTTATCCCGGTTACCTTCCGGTTCTTGTTTCTTTGACTCCTTTTCCGCAACAACACATGAAGTCAAGCAAGGCTTTCAAACCCAAGCCGGAATCTCTCTTATTCCTTTGGCTTCATATGATCCGGCACAATCACCTGCTTGAGAAGAATGGGTTTCAAGAAGCTCCATGTAATCCCGATCTCGTAGACTTCTTCCAGGTCTCTGATTGCGTCCCAACAGTTGTGGCAGGGCGAGACCACGAATTTTGCCCCTGTAGCCAATATCTGATCGCGCTTGACTTTCAACCCTATGTCTCTTTCTTTTCGGTACAGCCCTATACCATTGAGGCCCCCTCCGCCGCCACAGCAGAAATTGTGCTCGCGGTTCGGGCTCATTTCACGGAAATCCTCTGCTATATAAGACATAATTTCTCTGGTAACGTTAGTCAAACCATGATTTCTAATATAGTTACACGGATCCTGAAGCGTGACAGGCTCCTTAATCTTTTTGGCAGGATCCAGCTTAAGTGCTCCTGATTTCAGGACCTCCAACACCCATTCAACATAATGAAGAGATGGCTTTTCGCCAGGCGGTAGGCCATCCTTTCTCCCAGCCCAGTATGGTCCTTCAGTGATTGTCGCACGGTGCTGATGCCCACACTCCGTACCAACGTATCTCTTTACTTTTAGCCTTTCCATTGCAGAATAGACACCCTTTACTTGCTGGGTGCAACACGGCCAGTCGCCGGCAAACATGGCCAGGCTTGTTCCTTCCCAGCCAACTGTGCTCGGAATCGTCCAGTCCGCACCCGCCAGATGGAACAAAACCGCGGCCTCTGCAAGATCCTCTGGATAATGTTTTGGTTCGCGGGCATTCACCACATACATGATGTCCGCCCCCTCTTTGTCCACAGGAACCGTAAGGCCCGGGTAATATTCTTCCCATTCCTCTACCATCCACTCCACGGTCTCAATGTAGTCTGTAGGAGTAACATCCATCTGAGCGTTATATACCCAATGCATCCCTGCCCCGATCTTCAATTCAAACGGCACAAAACCCTGGGAATAACAGAGGCCTCTCAAATAGCCGAACATGACCCCCATATCTATGCCGAACGGGCAATATATTCCACACCGGGTGCAACAGGTGCATTTGCCCCATGCGGTATCCATACAATAATGCATGAAGGCATTGTCCACATCGCCCTTTCTTTTTACTATTTCACCAAGGGTTGTTTGGATCTTATAGGATGGGGTCTGCTTGGGATCTCTATCGTTTGCGATATAATAGAGGCAGGTCTCTGCGCACATAGCGCAATGGGCACAAATTTCAAGCCAGGTCTTCATACGAGACTTGAACGTCATATCCAAGGTCTTCTTCAAGGCCTCTTTATCTACATCCAATTCCTTGAGTTCTGCATAATACCTCTTACCGCCTCTGTCGGCTAACAAAGTTTTGAGCGCCTCTTCGGTCTTAACAGGCGTTCTGTTGGCAAGAGGTGGCAGGTTTTGATCATTGGCTACTGCTGCTTCTTCTGCCATGGTTGGTCCTCCTTATAACTTATAATTAATAAAATGCAATTACTGAGAAAATCCAATTAATTACCAACAGATCCCCCTGCCATACCGTCCTCCTCGCTTTATTCCATAGTCCATGCCGAGCTGGGCCCTGGAACAAAAGAAAAGGACAAAATGAGAGAGTTTTGTAAATGGAATAGCGATCAGCATCAACTCGCCGGCAAGGATGTGGATAATCAGGATAGTCTTGTAGTCAAACCATTGATGATATGCCATATAACCGGTCACAAAAGGTGCTGCCGCTATGGCGATAATAAGATAATCGTACCCGGTTGTCAGAAGCCTTACGTCTGGGTTCACAATACGCCGAATGATCAAAAAAACAACCGCAGCAAAGAAGAGAAGGGTCAACCAATCCGCTGTCATGTCAGATAAGGTCCACCAACTGATACCCCATGATTCGTCCCACAAGATATTGTGCCCCAAAAGAAATATGGGCACCGCTAGCAGGCACAGATGAAAGACAAAAGTTCCTATAGTAAAAACAGGATTGTCCCTCCACGCTTGACTTTTGAAAGGAATAAGCCAGTAAACGATTGACTTCACGGCCCCCGGGATCCCTGCAGCACTATAGGCTACCCTGTCTTTCTGCCAGTCAAGACCCTTTACATAGGCGATCACCCTGACAAGCAGGCCGACAAAAAATATGCCAAAAGATATCCAGACAAGCGGTCCACTCACAAATTCATACATGATCTTCCCCTCCATTCAAGTTCTTGCGTTCAACTTTCCTTATTAAAGCCGAAATTTGTACCACAATGACTCTTTTATTCTTTCCGGGGATGGCATTCGCCGCAAGTAACCGGCCCCTTGCCTTCTTTCGTATGACAGCCTTTGCAGTTCGTATGGAATGCTTTCATGGCAGACATCGTTTTGCCGTCGGCGTCCAGCTTGTGACACGAGGTACAATCCGTTTCCATCGAATCATCCCAGACATTTTCCCCGTTCTCATATGCGTGATGACACTCAAGACAATCGATCTCTGCAGTGTCCGCATGCAGTTCATGCGAAAACGTGGCTGCAGGTCTCTGCCGATCAGCAAAGACGTCATGCTCAAGAGACTGGATATCGTCCTGGGCATAGGCCAGAGCAAAGACCAAGACACACGCAACTGTCATAACCAATGCAACACTCTTTCTTTTCATGTCGAGTCGTCCCCCATCCTAATTATTCAAACAGCTTACTGTTTGGGTTTGAGGTGGTACCGCAGAGTCACTACCCCACTATGACTTCCTTTACTGAGGTTAAACTGAACCGGAGGGATAGAATTACCATACATGATTATTGAAGCGTTACCCATTAACAAATTAGTACCTATATGTCAAGGCAAAAACATCGATATTATTATGCTTAACGGTTTGTTTATGCAGAAAGGACAGCCAGAAAATTGCGAGGTAATATCGCTATTTACAACAGTTTCATTCAACTCGGAACAAAACCCTCAAAGGAAGGATATGGAGATTGGTTGGCATGAGTCTTGCCTATGTTTGGTCGGGACTGCGGTTTAGTTCCATCAGCATTCCGGATGGAAGGAGCCTATTGATTTTCGAGGCAAGATGCTTTGCCACAAGTTCCGCCCGGAGTGTGATGCCGAAAGACCGCGTCATGCAGATACGGCGCGCCATCGGCTGGTGAATTCGCTTGAAAATGCGTTCTCCTCTTGATAGACACATTTGACGGGTTTCCTTTCTTCAGGGTCTTTGCAGTAAATCGACTCATGGAGGGAAGGCGCAATATTTTTTTGTCCTTTTTCAGGGTTTTCGCTGAAGCAGTGTCACGGGGATGGAGGGAGAACGCCATGGAACGAGTCAAGAAATACATCGGTTTGGCAGTCAACCTGGACCACATCAAGGATGCTGGATGCCTTAAGGACTTGGGGTTTACCTGCCGATATCTTCCAGATCCTCCGGAAGACTTCGACGAGTTCGAATTTGCCGCTGATCTTGGAGGTCTCAGGAACGTTGGCCTGATGGTCACGATTGAACTGATGGTGATCAAGAGGATATTCTTCGGGCTGATCTCTCCGGACAACCCGGACATAGTCAGCGGCCTGACCGAGGTTCAGGTGCAGGACATATTTGACCAGTCTGGAGACACGCTGTTTCGATTCCTGGACTACATCACGGAACAGAGCCGATAGTCCAACATGCCATTACTTGGAACGCTCTCTGTCTGATTGAGGACATGCTGCATGAGAATTGATAAGGAGGCGCTTACGGAAAGCTCAAAGGGGCCGGGCAAGAAGGTCGGGGCCGTATTGGTCGTTGGGGGCGGCATTGTCGGCATGCAGGCCGCCTTGGATTTGGCGGATTCGGGTTACTACGTGCACCTGGTGGAAAGATCCCCGGGGCTGGGCGGTATCATGTCCCAGCTCGACAAGACCTTCCCGACCAATGAATGCGCTATGTGAATCATCTCGCCCAAACTGGTCGAGGTCGGCCGGCACAACAACGTTAACCTTATTACCCTGGCTGAGATAGACAGCGTCAGCGGAGAGCAAGGAAATTTTCAGGTCAAGGTTATCAAAGCCCCGCGCTATGTTGATGAAGAGAAATGCGTGGGATGCGGTATTTGCGCAGCCAAATGCCCGAAGAAGGTTCCTGATGAATTCAATCTTGGCATGAGCAAGCGCAAGGCTGTCTACGTGCCCTTTGCGCAGACAGTACCCCTCAAGTACACGATTGACAGAAATGCCTGCTTGTACTTCAAGGCCGTTGACGCGGGCAAGAAAGGCAAGTGCAAGGCGTGTGAGAAGTTTTGTGAAAACAACGCCATTGACTTTGACCAGAAAGAAGAAGTCATTGATCTGAACGTAGGCTCCGTGATCCTTGCGCCAGGCTTTCAGGCATTTGATCCTGCCGGCCTTGAGGCCTACCACTACACCGAGTTCAAGAATGTTGTGACCAGCATGGATTTCGAGCGGGTCCTTGCTGCCACAGGTCCCACAGAAGGACATCTCCTGCGCCCCTCAGACAACAAAGAGCCAGGAAAGATTGCCTGGTTACAATGTGTCGGTTCAAGAGACATCAACCGATGCGACAACGCCTATTGCTCCTCAGTCTGCTGTATGTATGCAATCAAGGAGGCCATGATTGCATCCGAGCATTCTCATTCACCTTTTGATGCAACCATTTTCTTCATGGACATGCGCACCTACGGGAAGGACTTTGAGAAGTATTACAATCGCGCCAAATACGATATGGGTATACGGTTTATTCGCTGCCGGGTCCACAGCGTGGAGGAGAACGAGGACACAGGACTCAAGGTTTCGTATGTGAATGACAATGGTGACACCCGGGATGAAAATTTTGACATGATTGTCCTTTCCGTGGGCCTTGAGTCGTCTGCATGTGCTATGGACCTGGCCAGTAAGATGGGCATTGAGCTGGATCAGTACGATTTTGCAAAGACGAGTCCTTTTAGGCCTGTGGCAACATCAAAGTCGGGCATCTACGTGGCCGGCTGTTTCCAGGGCCCTAAGGACATCCCGTATTCCGTCATGGAGGCGAGCGCGGCAGCCGCGGCAGCCTCCACGGACCTGGCATCGGTCAGGGGAACCCTGAAGAGGGTCAAGGAATTCCCGCCTGAGCGGGATGTTTCAGGAGAAGAGATTCGCACAGGGGTTTTTGTCTGCAACTGTGGCATCAATATCGGATCCGTGGTGAACGTACCCGAGGTGGCCGAATTTGCACGGACCCTGCCCGATGTCACCTATGTTCAGGAGAATCTTTTCAGTTGTTCTCAGGATGCCCAGGACCAACTGGCAGGGGTCATCAAAGAACAGGGTCTCAACCGGGTTGTCGTGGCTGCCTGTTCACCAAGGACGCATGAGCCCCTTTTTCAGGAAACCATGTCAAACACAGGTGTCAATAAGCACCTTTTTGAGATGGCCAACATCCGTGACCAGAACTCGTGGGTACACGGGTCAGACCCTGAAGCAGCAACGCAAAAGGCAAAAGACCTTGTGGCAATGGCCGCTGCAAAGGCGAACTACCGGGTAGCCCTCGAACCGATTGAGGTCCCTTTAACAAAATCAACCATGGTATTAGGCGGCGGTCCCGCAGGGATGACAGCCGCCCTGACCATTGCTGATCAAGGTTTCAAGGTCTATCTGGTCGAGAGGAAAGAACAACTGGGCGGGCACGGCCTAAAGATGCGAAAGACCTTCACGGGCGAGCCGGTGGGGCCTTTCTTAGACGAAACCATCAAACGGGTTAATGGCCACAAGAATATTGAGGTCCACATAGGGGCTGAGCCAGTGAAGGTGACCGGGTTTGTAGGAAACTTCCATACGAGTCTAGACACGGGAGTAGAGTTCGATTACGGCACAGCGATTATCGCCACAGGTGCGGATTCAGTCAGCGTAGATGAATATCTGTACGGTCAGAATCCAAATGTCATGAAATGGTTCGATCTGGACAAGAAGATCAAAGAAGATCCGGATTTCATCCGGGAGACGAAATGCGCAGTTGCCATTCACTGTGTGGGGTCTAGGGAACCCGAAAGGCCTTACTGCAGTAAGATATGCTGCAGCCATGCTATTGCAAGTGCTATCGATCTCAAAGAACTGAATCCCGAAATGAACATCTTTATGCTGTACCGCGACATCAGGACGTACGGCAGGTTGGAAGAACTCTATCAGAAGGCCAGATCCATGGGCATCATCTTTGTCCGCTATGATCTGGAAAGCAAACCTAAAGTCGAGGAAGTTGATGGCGAGCTGCGAGTCACAGTCATGGACCACGTGTTGGGCCGACCCATCTTACTTGCGCCCGATTTTGTCACCCTGTACACGGCCATTGCACCTCGAGGAAGTGAAAAACTTTCAGACATGTTCAAGGTGACCTTGAACCAGGAGAAGTTCTTCCAAGAGGCCCACATGAAACTGAGGCCTGTAGACTTCTCCACCGACGGGATCTTTGTGTGCGGGATTGCCCATTATCCTAAACCCCTGGATGAATGTATCACTCAGGCTCAAGCCGCTGCCTCCCGTGCCGTCACAATACTGGCACAAGAGAAGGTCGTTATTGAGCCCATTGTGGCGGCCTTTGTGGAAAGAGATGCCTGCAGGGGGTGCGGCCTTTGTGTGGCCCTTTGTCCCTACGGTGCTCTGGAGATAGAAGATACGACGGAGGGTCGGAAAGTAAAGCTGATTTCAGCATCCTGTAAAGGGTGCGGTATCTGTGCTGCAACCTGCTATAGACATGCAATCAGCATCAATGCTTTCACTGATACTCAAATAGAAGCACAAATGCATGCACTGCTGCATCACTGAGGACTTGATCCCATGAACAATTTCAATCCGAAGATCATCATGTTCTGCTGCACTTGGTGAGGCTACTCAGCTGCTGACCTCGCTGGCGTGTCCAGGATGCAATATCCACCCGACATCAGGATAATTCGGGTCATGTGTACAGGCAGGGTAGACCCAGCTTGGGTAGCTGATGCCTTTGTCAACGGGGCTGATGGTGTCATGGTTATTGGTTGTCACTTTGGCGATTGCCATTATATCTCCGGGAACCACATGGCCAAACACAAACTCGATATGACGGGAGAGATCCTTGCACATGCGCGGCTCAATCCGAAAAGGCTTCAGTTCCGCAACCTCTCTTCAGCAGAAGGTGCCAGGTTTGCCCAATACAGCACCGAATTTGTGGAAGAGATACGAGAGATGGGTCCGTTGGGCTCCGGTGGAGACAGACTCGCCATGCCCGAACTTGGAGAGAAGCTCAAAATCGTCCGCAGATGTTTGGCCGGTCCCAAGCTTCGCTGGGTGATAGGAAAGAAACCTGTGTTTATTCAAGAGGGAAACAAGTACGGAGAAGTGTTTACCGAACACGAGATAAACCGCACAATAAGCGCAATAATTCTGGATGAAATGGCCACCCACTCGATCCTGGCGGCCCTCGAGAAAAAACCAGCTGCCGTGAAAGAGATTGCTAAAGAGCTTGAGATCCCGGCACCTGACGCTTTTAAGTATGTCTTGGCATTGAAACGAAGGGGCCTTGTGGAAACGGATCAGATAGCAGGGCAGTCCCCTATCTACAAGTGCAAGGCACAAGAGGGAGGGTGCTAGGGTGGCCCGGAATAGTGTTTTAGTCATGGGAGGGGGGGCTGCCGGTGTTGAGGCTGCGTTATCAGAGGCTGCTGCCGGCAACAAGGTCTACCTGGTGGAGAATCTCCCCAGCATAGGCGGAGAACGGATTTCTCAGGGCAGGATTATTACTGATGGAGACGCGTTTAATACCCCGGATGTAGCAGCCGTCAAGAGCCATGAGAACATTGAGGTGCTTACCAGCGCTGACGTAGAGGCATTGATCGGCGAGAATGGCAACTACCGCGTGAAGCTCCGCTGTCGCACGCCCCGTGTTGACCGTGAAAAATGTGATGAATGCGGTGAATGTATCCGGGTATGCCCGATCCATATGTATGATGATTACAACGAAGGCCTTGAATGGCGAACGGCCATTGACTTCTTCAATCCGGAATCAGGCTGCTACAATATCTTCAGGGAAGAGATGCCTGTCTGTCAGCAGACCTGCCCCATCAATCTGGACATCCGCACTTACGTGGGCCAGATCGCGGACGGCAAGTTTGCCGAATCCCTTGCCACAATCAGACGGAAACTCCCCTTCCCCTTGAGCATCGGCCGGGTGTGTCCCCATCCCTGCGAAGAGGTGTGCAACCGCGGGCAGAAAGATGAACCGGTCAGCATATGCTTTCTCAAGCGCTTTGTGGCCGACTATGAAGCAGGCAACAACGCGACGCCCATAGTGCAGCGCCCTGAAGCAAAATATTCCGAAAAGATCGCCGTGATCGGTGGTGGTCCGAGCGGCCTGACATGCGCCTATCACCTGGCCCTTTTCGGATATGAACATGTGACGGTATTCGAGGCCTTGCCTGAAGCGGGCGGCATGTTTCGCGTGGGCATCCCGGAGTACAGGCTTCCAAAGGAGGTCCTGGCCAGGGACATTGAGTTCATAACAGAGCACGGCGTGGAAATCAGGACTGGGGTACGCATCGGGAAGGATATCGGTTTTGATGATATTCAAAAGGAGTATGATGCCGTCCTTATCGCTGTTGGAGCCCACCGCGGCATGAAGATGAGGGTCAAGAACGAAGATGCCGACGGTGTTTTCGAGGGCGTAAAGTTTTTGCGGGACGCGGCGCTCGGCAATGAGGTGCCCGACAGAGGTGCTGCCATCGTTGTCGGGGGCGGGAATGTGGCCATGGACGTTGCCCGCACCGGCATCCGGATCGGTTTTGATGCAATCAATCTGCTCTATCGCAGGACCCGTCATGAGATGCCAGCCAGTCCTTGGGAAGTGGATGCTGCTGAAGACGAGGGAGTGAATTTCCATTTTCTTGTGACTCCCCAGGAAGTGGTCGTGAAGGATGGGAGGGCCTTCGGAATGAAATGTCTCAGGATGCAGCTTGGCGAACCGGACGCCAGCGGGCGGCGGAGGCCCGTGCAGGTTGAAGGTTCGGAGTTTGTCATGAAGGCGGACACCATCTTTTCGGCCATCGGGCAGGTGACGGACAACACCCTGGTGGAAGAGAAACACGGCTTTCAGTTCGGGCGCAAGCTCAACTTCGAGGTGAATCCTGACACCTTTGAGACCGACGTGGAGGGTGTCTTTGCCTCGGGGGACGCTGCCACGGGCGCGGACATCGCCATCCGGGCCTGCGCGGGAGGCAAGAGAGCGGCGGAGTCTATTCACAAGTATCTGAGAGAAAAGAAGTAGCATGCATCTCTACGAGAAGAAGGGAAGATATATCATAGACTTCACGGATATCCCGACCAGGCGGGTGGAGATGCCAGAGATCCCTGTTGAAGAGAGGAAGAAGAACTTCAGAGAGGTGGAGACCGGATTTCCGGAAGACGTTGCCGTTGCCGAAGCCAAGAGATGTCTGAGTTGTCGGCGCTGTCTGGGATGTGCCCTGTGCTGGGCCGAGTGCAAGCCTGAAGCCATTGATTTCGATCTGCCCGACAGGGACGTGGACCTTCACGTGGACAGGATTATCCTGACTTCGGGTATGGAGCGCAAGACGGCGCCTGTCTCCGGCAACATCGACAACAAGCACATGAACGTTGTTACCGATCTCCAGGTTGAGCGCATGCTGGCAGACACGGGGCCGAGCAACGGCCTTGTTCTTCGTCCTCGGGATGGTGAGATTCCCAAGAAGATCGCCTTTGTGCAGACTTTCTGGACTACGGAGGAGAAGACCAGGGATGCCGCGCTGGTCTTTGGGATCAATGAGGCTATCATTGCGCGGAAGAGGATGGATGTCGTGGAAATCAGCTTCATCTCTCCGGAGCTAGAGGCCTTTAAGACGAGCCACGGAAATGCTCTGGAGAAGGTTTCCGGTATCGGTTTCATAAACGGCTCGGTAAGTTCAGCCGCTGAGGTGGGTCAAAATAAGGACATCGAAGTCAGGTATGAAACAGATAGGGCTGAAAAGTCCGAAACCTTTGGCCTGGTTGTGCTTCTTACCCTGCCGCAACTTCCACCCAGCATTGCAGATGCAGCAAAGCAGTTGGGACTTGAGGTAGATTACGCGAGTTTCCTCGGGAACCGGGGAGAGATGGTCGAAACGGATAGGGCGGGTATCACGTTTTCTCAGGATCTTTGACCCAGCTGATTGTCTGTGACAGCGCGGCGTAGATTCGCAAAGTCTGCGGACGTGTGATATGGGCAATCCCTTCCGGTTCAAGACCTTTTGACGGGCCCATTTCAGGTCAGAACGGAAGCTCCCTGCAGTCCTGACTCGCCGGGATTCGACTGTAAGGAATTTTACAATTCTTAGATGCGCTGGCTGCAGCAGTTCAGGAGGAGATCAAGTGACGCTGACAGACATAATGCCCGTAGAAAAATGGGCTGAATTTGAAGAGGATATCTATAACAGGTGTGGCCTTGATGTTTCCGTGTTTGGCACAGACGGTATGAGCATAACCGAGTTCAAGAGATGGGCCAACAGGCTATGTCCTGCCGTAAAGGCCACGGATACGGGGTTGAACTTTATCTGCGCGCTTGCAAACCAGACTATGGCAAACGAAGTATCCAAGACCAGGCAGCCGCTCGTTGGAGAGTGTGATGCAGGGCTCATGAAGATCGTCGTTCCGATATTTGTGGGTGATGAGTTCCTCGGGGTAACCGCTGCTTGTGGGGTCATCCTTGATCACAGTGAAGTGGAGTTTTTCCTGATCAACAAGATAACGGAGATTGATGAAACGAGGATTGAGAGCCTCTCTAAGGATATCAACAGAATGCCGGAAGATGAAGCAGAAAGACTCGTTCAGTACATACAGAGAGAGATAGACAGAATCGTGGGTGATTCTAAGATGGCTTCCGGCGGGATGGATTGACTTTGTGAAAATCATAGCATATAATTTTATATTTGTGCGATAACTAATTAGATTACCAGGAGAATCGGTATGGAACCTTTGGATTTGACCAAACAACCTGAACGCATGCTGGATCTGAAGCCGGAATGGGCGAATATATGCTTTTCATGCGGAACGTGTGCCAGCGGCTGTCCTGTGAGCGGCATGGATAGCTGGGACCCGAGAAAGGTCATTCGCGCCCTCGTTCTGGGTCTTGAGCAGGAGGTAGTAGACGCGCAGTGGCCTTGGATTTGTACGATGTGCGGACGGTGTCAGTACGCGTGTCCACAGGGAGTGGAATTCGTGTCGCTTATCAGATATCTCCGCAGTCATCGAGAGCGGGACAAGGTTCCGGGTACGCTTCACAAGGGTGTTATGGCGGCATTGAAGACCGGCAACAACTTCTCGATTCCGAAAGATGATTTCATTTTCGTCATGGAAGACGTTGCAGAGGAATTTGCCGAGGAAGAAGGTCTGCCTGATTTTAAGATTCCTTTGGACAAAAAGGGCGCCAACATCCTTTGCACCCTTCACGGGAAATTACCTTACGGCCAGACTGACGACATGAAATTTTGGTGGAAGATTTTTTATGCTGCCGGAGAAGACTGGACACTCCCAACTGAAAACTGGGAAGGGGTAAACTGGGCATTGTACACAGGTGACGATGAGGCCATGAAAACCATGGTCGGCCGGATTGTCGAAAACATGGAAAAGTTGGAGGCGAAAAACCTACTGTTTCCAGAATGAGGCCATGCTTACATGGCGACCAGGTTGGGTCTCCAAAAATGGTTCCCCGATGCGCTCAAAAAATTTGGCGTATATACGGTATTTGACCTCCTTGTTAAATACATAAAAGAAGGCAGAATCAAGATCGATAAATCAAGACACCCACAACTGGCTACTTACCACGACCCATGCAACTATGGCAGGAAGTCTGAGATGATGTTCGGCCATGGCTACTACGAAGAACCGCGGTGGATCATGGATCAATGCACGGAGAACTGGGTCGACCTTTATCCCAACAGGGGGTACCAGTTCTGCTGCGGGTCCGGCGGCGGCATATGGCTTACGCCGTATAACAAGGAAAGAATAGGGCACGGCGGGAAGAAAATAGAGCAAATCAAAGCCGCGGGAGCGAAGTTGCTCGTGGTCCCATGTCACACCTGTTACGACCAGTTCAACAAGAGTCTTAAAGTGGAATACAATATGGAAGACCTTGAGGTGAAATACTTGTGGGCACTCGTAGCTGACTCTATCGTCTTATAGTTTCTTGGGCAAAAGAAAGCAGGGCTGATTTTCAACGAATGCTAAGGCAGAACTAGGGATGCCGGGTTTCCCAGCATCCCTAGTTCTGTTTCCCTGAACTGCACCAGCGAGCGCATTCCCCCAGCCACCCGACTGAGCGACTCGACCGAAGCTCGTCGACTGGTCTCGCCGAAGTCTTGCTGCGGGGAGCTTCAATTCCGGATGCTGACTGCCTTTACAGGTCTTCCGGCGTTTGCCGGCTAATCACTTCTTTGTGGTAGGACGCACAGTCCATACGGGAACGCTGGAATTCCGCACCACTTTGTCGGCGACGCTGCCGAAATGGAACCGGCCTTTTCCACCCTGTGTAGCCATGACCACTACATCCACACCTTGTTTTTCAATGGTGTTCAGGATTTCCTGGGCAGGGTCGCCTATGATCACGTGTTTGTAAAACATGGGACAGCCGGCGAGCTCCTTCTTGCAGATTTCCTCCATCTTTCTTTCCGCGCGCGGAACTTCCCACTTGTGAAGCTCTTCAAAGACGGACGGTTGAAGCTCGTCTTGGGACGCGGTGATCTCACCGTACCAGGAGCCGGAATGGGCGATCTCTTCAGCTACGTAAAGCAGGTGTATCTCGGCCCCGTATTTCTCTGACAGGGATAGAACACAAGACAAAGCCGCGTTGGAGTTGTCAGAAAAGTCAGTTGGCCAGAGAATCTTATTTATTTCCATCGTGTGACCCCCTTTCATCAATGTTTCTGTTCTTGTCGGCCGGGCTATTTCTTCGGACCTCGTGCCTCGAGGACCCGAGCCCCGATGGGTAGGATGAACCCGTCATTTAAGAGAACCGGGGTAAAACCGCTCATCAAGCGCCTCTCCACATTGTTTCATGTCAAAACAGTTTGAAGTTCAAAAGTGTGCGCATTCCCCACAGCTTACTGCAGGGAATCTTCAAAAAAAATGGGGTAAAGACCGTATTTGTTGAAGAGAAAGGCAGTATTTTTGGGTGAGGCGGCAAGAA
>JAQYVR010000124.1 GCA_030145395.1 Desulfobacteria bacterium | reverse complement strand
CAACAGGTGCATTTGTTGGAATCGGCCCTGAAAGCACGAAAGTGGGCCGAATCAGCGATCTGAGCATCGGTGGACTTGCGTTTTCTTATGTTGGAACCGAAGAGCCGTCACCGTCAAAAGGATCATATTTGGACCTCTTCTTCACCGACAAAGATTTCTAAATGGGTCGACTGCCGTTCAAGACTATTACCGATTACGAGTTAGTTGAGAAAGCACCTTCGAGTTCGGAGACTTTGAGGCGATGTGGAGTGAAATTTCAGAAACCGACACGCCATCAGAAAGCTGAGATAGAACGGTTCATCCAAAACTACACTATAGGTGAGGCGTGAGCCTAACGACCTGTATACAATTCTGGTTAGCCCGAAAATGTTATGATATGAATCTGTAATATTGACTTTTCGGATATTCAAGATAATAGGAAGAACGTTCTACTCCTTGATTCTGGGAACCAAGCCCAAAATGTTGTGTCGAATATCCATCTTCCTGTAACCCCCACCCTTCGTCCAACACTACTGATTTTTCCTCAACGGCTTGTCCAAGCGTGGGCCACAGTTACCCGCCACGGCTTTAGGGGTAACGCCATTTTTCGATAAGGCTTCATATTTTTCTATCCTATGATATGATTTTTTCCTGCTGATCAAACCAACATAGTAATCCCCAATCTATCCCCGAAACCGAAGAGAAACAACGCCCCTGACGAACCAGAAATACGACGTAGGAGGTTTTTTTGCTTGACACGTACATTATGTTGTGGTCTGGTCCATGAACGGACACCATATGTAGTTCGAGTACGAAATCGATGGGATTGAACACGGAGAATCCGGGGAGGAATTTGCGTAATGATCAACGCGAAAGGGCTGAAAGAGCGAAGGAAGCACAAGCGGTACCAGGTCCCAACAGGTGCATTTGTTGCGCTCGGGCCGCATGGTAAAATACTGGGTAAAGTCGTAGATATCAGTGTGAGTGGGCTTGCGTTTGGTTATATCAACGGCCAAGGGTCGTTAAAGAGTTTATCTGAATTAGACATGTTCTTTATGGATATTGGCTTCTGTCTGCGAGAGGTTCGGTTTAAAACTGCTTGGGACTTTGAAATACCTAATGAGCTTCCCGTCAGTTCTGAAACCATGAGACGAAGCGGTGTGCGATTCAAGAAGCTGAGGCGTAGCCAGAGATCGCAGCTCAAGTGTGTCATAGAGAAGCACACCTTAGGTCAGATGCAGGTTTAAGAGTTCGATTGGCAAAAAGCGGAGGCGGGGCCGATAACGGCTTCGTCTTTTCTGTTTAACGTGTTCTCATGTTGTGCATGAGCGGTGTATTTGATCGGGGCTTATAGTTACCACCTCGAATCTTGGGTCTTTGGGTTGCCCAAAACTTTGGTTTGACAGGGTTTGACGGGGTCAAGGGGAGTGAGCCGGTCAAAGGGAGGATCACATTGATTTCTTTGGATGACATCGAGAAAGCAGATAGAATCCTTCATGGACAAGTCCTTCGCACCCCTCTCGTCTACAGCCCATATTTTAGTGAACAGGTAGAAGGTGAGGTTTATCTTAAGCTCGAGAATCTCCAGAAAACGGGATCTTTCAAGCTGAGAGGTGCCACGAATAAGATACAGACCAACCTGGATCGGATTGGTCCTCGAGGTGTTGTTGCGGCCTCTGCCGGAAACCACGCACAGGGAGTGGCTCTTGCCGCCCGCGAAGCCGGGATTCCGGCAACCATTGTCATGCCGGAATGGGCCTCAATCACCAAACAGGAGGCCACTCGGGGTTATGGAGGTCAAGTCCGATTAAAGGGACAAAGCCTCACTGCGAGTATTCGAGAGGCTGAGGCCTCAGTGGAGACAGGGATGACTCTGATTCATCCCTTTGATGATCCGGAAGTCATTGCAGGGCAGGGCACCATCGCTCTCGAGATCCTAAATGAATTGCCTGACCCGGACCTCATCCTCGTGCCTGTTGGTGGGGGAGGTTTGATTGGAGGAATCGCAACAGCCGTAAAGAGTATAAGGCCTCAAACACGAGTCGTTGGCGTTCAGGCTGATGCTTGTCCATCGGCATACCGGTCTCGCGAGCTGGGAGAGTTAGTTCGCGTTGAAGCCGAAAGGACCATTGCTGACGGGATTGCAGTAAAACAACCCGGAGAGTTGACCTTTCAGATTATTCAAGAAAATGTCGATGAGATTGTTTTGGTGGAAGAGGAGCAGATAGCATTTGCAGTTTTGACTCTTCTCGAACGCAAGAATATCCTGGCAGAGGGCGCCGGAGCTGTGCCTGTAGCAGCACTCCTTGATGCATCAGCGCCGATTCCAAAAGGTGGTAAGGTCGTCTTGGTGATTAGCGGGGGCAACGTGGACACGCCTCTCCTGGATCGGATCCTTAGACAAGGCCTCATTCGTAATGGACGCATGATGAAGTTTGGCGTTATTCTGGATGATGTTCCAGGGTCCCTGGCGGAACTCTTGACGCTGATGGCCGAACTCCAAGCCAATGTGCTCCAGATTTATCACCATCGAAGCAAGGAGAACCTTCCGATTTATACGAGCCGTGTGGAACTCGAGCTGGAAACAAGGGGCTGGGAGCACCTGAATGCCATTACAGAGGCGCTCCAAAAGGCCGGTTATTCCATTTCCTTGCCGAGCGCGTAAGCCCGCGAAGCGAACCGCCGTCCTTCAGGGCGGGGAAGCTTCACAAAGATGGACAATCACAGAATAAGGGGAAACACTGTAGCATGGAAGTTAAGATCGGATCGTCGGTGCTGGAACTAATACAGGGAGATATCACGCAGCAGGATACGGAGGCGATTGTCAATGCAGCCAATCGCACCCTTTTGGGTGGAGGAGGCGTAGATGGGGCAATCCATCGGGCAGCGGGTCCGGAGCTGTTGGCCGAATGCCGAACCCTTGGGGGGTGTGAGACAGGCGATGCTGTCATCACTAAAGGTTGTAAGCTCAAGGCCCGGTACGTAATCCATACGGTGGGACCGGTCTACCGAGGTGCAAGTCCGTCCACAGAGGGCTTGCTAAAAAGTGCTTATCAAAGAAGCCTGGAGGTCGCACGGGCCAAAGGGGTCCGTTCGGTAGCCTTTCCCTCTATTAGCACGGGGGCATATGGGTATCCCCTGGAAGAAGCAGCCCCGGTTGCTCTGCGTACCGTGATCGGATTTGTTCAAAGATATCCCGAAATAGAGCGGGTTCGCTTTGTCCTGCGCAGTTCGAGGGCTTTTCGAACCTTTGAAGAGGCCCTTGGACGGATTACTTCAGAAGGGTCATAATCCGGCGTGACGACAGCGGCAGACTGATAAAGGATAGGCGGTTACAGCATGGAATCCAGATGCGGTACTTGTAGTGCTGATATCGCTAATGACCAAACCCCGTGACTATCCTGTGATCACATCAACAAGCCTCAAGACTTCTACAACGGAAGGACATCGCGGATCATTCAATATCTCTCAGGAGTATTGTATATGTAACATCAGGGTAAACCTGCCCGAGAGCTTCTTGGCTTCACACTGTTGTTCTATAGACAGCCTAAAGATTATCTGTGTTTAGATCTATGAACATTTACTTAGTCATTATTCTTTTTATCATAATTGGCAGTTATCTCTCAGATACTATAGTCGAGACGGTCAATGTAAGGCACGCAAGAACCGATTTGCCTGAAGAATATGAAGGTTACTACGATGCTGAAACATACAGAAAAGCACAAAGCTATCTAAAGGAAAACACAAGGTTTGGAATAGTTGCGGC
>JAQYVR010000068.1 GCA_030145395.1 Desulfobacteria bacterium | reverse complement strand
GCACCCCTTTCAAGGACTTGGTTCAAGATAACAGGGCTCGACGAGGCCGGTGCCAGAGGAAGGGACCAGAATGAAGCTAAACCATGTAGCCCTTGTTTGCAGCTCCGAGCAACGCGCTGACGATTTCTACGAAGGTGTCTTGGAGCTAAGAAAGATAAAATCTTCTGTGGTTTCTTCAGAGTTATGTCGCCAAATATTCGACATCGACAATGAATGCCGGATTCTTGTCTACGGAAACGGTCTATTCACGGTCGAGGTATTCTTGGCAACGCCCGCACCTGGGAGACAGACCAGCTTTGATCACATCTGCGTTGAAGTGAAGAATATTGAGGAATTCGTGAATAGGTGTGAGGCCATGCAGGTGGAGGTAAACCGCGTTCCCAAGGGGGACCGCCTCCTAACCTTTGTTAAGGACTACGATGGGAATATATTCGAAATAAAAGATATGACGGGTACTGAATGATGGTTGTTAATTTTGCTTTTTCTTCTTTTCCATGACCGATCCGGACTCCGAATTCTGCATTCCGAATTCCTATAACCCTCCCAGACCAACCACTGATGCATGCCTACAATATTGCTTGGGTTCGGTCCCTTTCTTGAACAATACCGTTACTGCATTCGGGCAGATTTCTGATGCAAAGAGCCCGGATTCAGCGTCAATTCGAACTTTCACAACCCCTTCCGGCAAAGAGAAATCATGATAAGGGCTGTCTGCGAGCACCTGTTCCATAAAATCGATCCATATGGGAAGAGCCGCTCTTGCACCGGTTTCATTGCTGCCTAGTGTCTCGTAACGGTCCAGACCGACCCACACACCCGCAACAGTAGTCGGAGAAAACCCCACAAAAAGAGCGTCCTTGTAAGTATCCGTTGTTCCTGTCTTGCCGGCTAGAGGTCGCCCAATAGAGTTTGCTGCCTTGCCGGTGCCTGACTGTACCACCGCTTGAAGCATATCGGTCACAATGGCTGCTGTTTCAGGGCTGACCGCAGTGCGCATATGAAGCTTTGGCCGCCAGATGGATCGCCCCTCCTCGTCCAGGACTTCCAGGATGGCAAACGGTCTGATGGCCACCCCTCCGTTCGGGAAGACGGCATAGGCCGCCGTCAATTCGAGAAGCGTAACATCCGAGGTTCCAAGCGCCAGGGAGAGGTTTGACTGTAACGGGGACTCTATGCCCATTTTGTATGCCCACTGCACGGCAGTAGAGGAACCGAGTTTGTCAAGGAGTTTCACCGCAGGAATATTCTGCGATACAGCCAAGGCCTGCCTTAGTGTCATCTCACCCCGGAATTTGCCGGAAAAGTTCTTTGGGGTCCATTCCTGGTCTTCTTTGGCCCCCCTAAAGACGACCGGGGCATCCCAGATTATGTCGTTTTGAGCAAAATTGTGTTCCATGGCACAGGCATAAATCAGGGGCTTAAATGCCGAGCCAGGCTGCCTTCGGGCCATGGTCGCGCGGTTAAATGAACTCCCCTGAAAATCTCTTCCACCCACCATGGCCAGTATGGACCCTTGCTTCGCATCCAAACTGATAAGAGCTGCCTGAGGGCTTTCGGATTTGAGCAAACCGCGTTTATTCATGCGAGTGGAAAGCTGCTCAAGGCCCTTTGCGACAGCCTGCTCAGCGGCCTCCTGCATCTTATAGTTGAGCGTGGTGTATACGGTGAGACCTGTGCGATACAAGCGGGCACCCCCGAGTTCCTTTTCCAGGAGGTTCCTCACATAAGCCACAAAGTACGGCGCCTTCATGGGGACGCTTTGGCCCTTTGCAAGACTGAGAGGGGCCGACTTGGCGTTCATGAACTGTGCCTGGGTTATCACGCCATTTCGTGCCATCTGCTTCAAAACTACTGAACGCCGTTTCAGAGCCAGAGACTCGTTAACTAAAGGTGAATAACGAGACGGCGACTTGGGCATGCCTGCAATGAGCGCGCATTCCGCCAAGGTCAGGTCGTTGACCGGTTTCCCGAAAAATGTCTGGGATGCAGCTTCTACTCCGTATGCCCCGCTTCCAAAATAGACCTGGTTAAGATAAAGTTCTAATATTTCATCTTTGGTATAGCGGCGCTCAATTTGAAAGGCCAGAAAGGCTTCCTTAAGCTTTCGTACGATGCTCTTTCGGGGGCTTAGGAACAGGGTCCTCGCAAGCTGTTGGGTAATGGTGCTGGCCCCTTGCACAAACTGACCGACTTTAATATCCGTAATAATAGCCCGAACGATTCCTCTCAGATCGACCCCGGCGTGTTCACGGAACTGACGGTCTTCTGTCGCAATGATCGCCTGCTTCAGATGATCAGGGATTATTTTCAACTGAACGGGCACCCGCTTTTGGGTGTAAAGTTCGGCCAGTAATTCCTTATCTGCCGAATAGATGCGGGTAACTGCTGCGGGTCTAAACGACTCCAGGGCCTGAATCTGGGGCAAGTCATGGGTTACGGCCAAAAAGAAACCGCCGATGACTCCTCCAATGACGGCTGTCCCAAACAGAAGAACGATATATATGACGCGTCGGCGTGAAAAGATCACAGCACCTCGGAATTCCTACACTCTCCTTACCCTTTGATGACGCCCATCGGTCTTAACCTTACAACCTTCTTGCCGATCCCGGCCTGGTGCACTATATTCACTACATCGGCCACATCCTTATACGCTTCAGGGATTTCCTCCATGATGGTCCCCTTTCCTGCACCCCGAACATAGATCCCCTTATCTTCCAGCTCACGGACAATTGCGCGGCCTCTGGCAACCTTTTGTGCCTGGCGCCTGCTCATTACGCGTCCAGCCCCATGGCAAGTACTACCAAAAGTTTCTCGTAACGCCGTCTCGGTACCCACGAGCACATAGGAATAGCGGCCCATGTCTCCAGGAATCAACACTGGTTGCCCAACTTCTTTGTATTCATCCGGCAAAAAAGGCGAATGAGGGGGAAAGGCCCTGGTCGCCCCTTTCCGGTGAACACATAACTTTCGTGCCTTCCCCTCCACATTGTGGGTCTCCACTTTGGCTATATTGTGGCAGATATCATAGACCAGCTGTAGCCCCAATCCCCGGGGCCCCGTCTGTAAAACGTCCTGCAAAGTCTCCCGAACCCAGTGAGTAATCAGCTGACGATTGCAGAAGGCAAAATTAGCGGCACAGGCCATAGCCGAAAGGTAATGCCGGCTTTCCTTGGACGCCAGAGGAGCACAGCACAGCTGTTTATCAGGCAAGTCTATTTTATACTTTGCCGATGCCTTGAGCAGCGCCTTGATGTAGTCATCGCAGACTTGATGTCCGAGCCCCCTTGAACCCGTATGCACAAGGACAGTTACTTGCCCTTCATGCAAGGACAAGGCCTCGGCAGCTGCCTCATCATAAACTGTTTCAACGTAACCGACCTCTACAAAGTGATTGCCTGAGCCAAGGGTTCCCAGCTGATCCTTACCGCGTGTGCGTGCCCTCTGGGAAACATACTCCGGGTTACCACCTGCAATACAACCCTGTTCTTCGATATGTTCAAGATCCTCCTTGCTGCCATACCCCTGAGAAACAGCCCAACCAGCCCCCTTTACAAGGACACTGTCCATCTCATGCGCCGACAGCCTGAGGTCCTTGCGCCGAGAGCCAACCCCAGAAGGGATATTCTTAAACAGGGCTTCCACCAAGGCCGGTATCTGATCCCTGATCTCACCGGCATCCAGCCCAGAACGCAAGAGGCGAACACCGCAGTTGATGTCGTAACCGACCCCTCCGGGGGATACGATGCCATCCTCCATGTCAAAGGCGGCCACACCGCCAATAGGAAAACCATACCCCCAGTGTATGTCAGGCATTGCCAAAGAGCGGCCCACAATTCCCGGCAGACATGCCACATTGGCCACCTGCTCAAGGCTTGCATCCTTTCTGATGACAGCCATCATCCGTTCATCCGCATAGACAAGCCCCTCGGTTCTCATCTTCCCCTTTTTGGGAAGAAGCCACCGAAAATCATCCAGTTTCTTCACTTCTATGTCAGTTGGCATGGAGATAACCTCCCCAAACTTAGGCGGAATATCGCAGTGATGGGTATGAATATCCGGCATAAGGCACAAGGCCTAAGGCGCACGATATGATTTTTTTTGCCGTACGCCTTGCGCCGTGGACCTTACGCCACTTCCATCATATATCAAATATGACCTGGGTTTCCCAACCTCCTTCGCTTTCTTCAACATACAGTTGATGATAAGTCACCGCTTTGATCCCTGTCTTGATTTCGTGGCGTGCAGGATCTAAGAGTTCTCCCCGCGCTATCGCCTCCACCTGATTACCCTTTAACCGCTTGACTTCAAAACATTTAAAGACCAACTTCTCGGTGTCGTGAATGTACAGAAGTTCAGAGAGCCAGCTGACCATCAACTCGTCCAGGGCCTCAGCCTCCACTTCTATAACCCTCTCCTCTCTTTCCTCAACACTCTTGGGTGATACAATGACGTCAAAGAAGCCCTCGGCTGCATTGACGAATAACTCCTCAATGCTGGCACCGTACGCCTTGAGCCCCAAGTCGGCTGTATGCTCTATAAACTCGTACTTCTTGGACACATCACGTATCCTTCCGTCCCATTCCAGACCCTCAGGACACTTCTACTTATGACGACAACACAACTATCAATAGCATGATGAAATGAAACCGGTCAACTTATTGAAGCCTGCATAATTGTGTTGACTTCTCCGTTTTCTATGCGTTAAGCGTTCTTTGTCTCATCAAAATCATGGGTTTATAAGAGGCGTTCCCAATATGATCAAACTCGTTAGGGGTTTTAAGGATATTCTTCCGGCGGATACTGCACTCTGGCAGCATGTTGAAGCATTGGCGCGAGAGCTGCTTGAAGATTTCGGTTTCTACGAACTCCGCATCCCACTACTCGAGCAAACAGAGCTCTTTTCCCGCAGCATCGGGGCCGGCACCGACATTGTGGAGAAAGAGATGTATACCTTCACCGACCGTGGCGGAGCTTCACTAACGCTGCGGCCCGAGGCAACAGCCTCGGTAGTCAGGGCCTATGTTCAGCACCGGCTGTATGCAAAAGATCCGGTGTGGAAGTTATACACGATCGGCCCCATGTTCCGCAGGGAGCGTCCCCAGAAAGGGCGGTATAGACAATTTTATCAGATTAATGCAGAGGTCTTTGGAGTGGATGATCCCAGAACGGATGCCGAACTTATACTCTTGTTAATGAGATTCATGGGCCGCCTGGAGCTTCCTGACATTACGCTCCAGATCAACTCCCTCGGGTGCCCGGAGTGCCGTCCGCGTTTTAAGAATGCGCTAGAATCTTTTCTGACAAGTCACTCCGGGCAACTCTGTTCAGACTGCCTCAGGAGGCAGGATCAAAACCCCTTGCGTCTCTTCGACTGCAAGGTCCCATCCTGCAAGGAGACTATGCAAGATGCCCCCTCCGTCCTTGACCACCTTTGTGAGACATGCCGGGCGCATTTTGGAAGTGTGAAGGAATCCCTGGAAGGGTTTCAAGTACCTTACCAGATCAACCACGGCCTGGTTAGAGGACTGGACTATTACACACGGACGACATTCGAGGTTTTGGCCGAGTCTCTAGGTGCGCAGGACGCCGTGGCGGGTGGCGGACGTTATGACGGCCTTGTGAAAGCACTGGGGGGCCCTGAGCAGCCCGGAGTGGGGTTTGCCATAGGCCTGGATAGGTTGATTGAACTTCTTGCAGGCCGTGCTCAAGTTTTTGAGAAACGACCTCATGTATTTATTGCTGCCATTGGCAAGCGAGCGCAGAGTGTGGGTTTTCAATGGCTTCAGGATCTTCGACTTCAACGGGTTAGAGCTGAGATCGATTTTGAAAATCGGAGCCTTAAGAGCCAGATGCGCCGGGCGGATAAACTCGAGGCATCATATGTCCTTATCGTGGGCGACCGTGAATTGGATGACGGGATTGCGGTGCTCAGAAATATGACAACCAAGGAACAAGAGAAAGTTCCCCTCGAGAATATTATAAGCTTTGTCGTTAACCGAATAGATACTACAGCAGTTGGAAGCAGATAATGAAAACCGAAGAAGAGAAAATATTATTTGACTCACTTGGCGACATGAAGCGCACCCATAACTGTTCGGAGTTGACAGCTAAAGACATTGGCAAAGAAGTGGTGTTGATGGGATGGGTTCAGCGCAGGCGTGACCATGGTGGTGTAATTTTTGTGGACCTTCGCGACCGGGAAGGTATTACCCAGGTGGTCTTCAACCCGAAGTTTAACAAAGAAACTCACGAAAAAGCCCATGTTATCCGAAACGAATTCGTTCTGGCAGCTCGTGGAACAGTGGAACCTCGGCCTGACGGGATGGTCAACCCGAAGATGAAGACGGGCGAGATTGACGTGATGGCCTCAGAACTATGGATTTTCAACATGTCCCGGACACCTCCCTTTGTCATAGAAGATAATACTCAGGTATCGGAAAGCCTCTCTCTGCAATACCGTTACCTTGATATGCGCCGTCCGGGGCTCCAGACAAATCTTATGCTTCGACACAAGGCAGCCGCAGCCATTCGTTCCTATCTCAACAACCTTGGGTTTATAGATATCGAAACGCCGTTCCTGACAAGGAGTACACCAGAAGGCGCCCGTGACTATCTGGTGCCAAGCCGGGTCAATCCGGGCCAGTTCTATGCCCTGCCGCAGTCCCCGCAAATCTTCAAGCAGCTTCTCATGTTGGCCGGATTTGAAAAATATTACCAGATCGTACGCTGCTTTCGAGACGAAGATCTGCGCGCAGATAGACAACCGGAATTTACCCAGCTTGACATGGAAATGTCCTTTGTCACAGAAGAAGACGTGATGGCTGTCACCGAAGAGATGCTGGTCGCCGTTTTTAGAGAGGTTTTAGGGGTGGAGCTCGAGCATCCGTTCAAGCGCCTGACGTACGACGAGGCAACCGGCCGATTTGGGCTGGACAAGCCTGACCTTCGATTCGCCCTGGAACTAACAGATGTATCCGACATCGTAGGCACCTCAGAATTCAACGCCTTTGCAGACGTAGTTAAGGCCGGTGGCCTGGTTAAGGCCTTGAACGCAAAGGGGTGTATCGGTTTTTCCCGGAAAGAGATCGATGACCTGACAGCATTGGTAGCTATCTATAAGGCCAAGGGCCTGGCCTGGATCAAGGTTCGACCTGATGCTTGGCAATCGCCGATTGCCAAGTTCTTTTCAGATTCGGAAAAGGAATCCTTACGCCAAAGGCTTGATATGGAGCCCGATGACCTGGTCTTCTTCGTAGCCGATCAACCAAAAGTGGTGAATGAGGCTTTGGGACAGCTTCGAAGCCACTTGGCTGAGAAACTGAAGCTGATCAAAGAGGACACGTACGACTTTGTGTGGGTGACCCAGTTTCCGCTGGTGGAATATGACGAGGAGGGGAAACGGTATATAGCTATGCACCATCCCTTCACAGCTCCCCTTGAGGAGGACTTGAGTCGGCTATCCCAAGATCCACTTACTGTTCGATCCAGGGCCTATGACCTTGTACTCAACGGAATTGAGATTGGCGGGGGAAGCATCCGTAACCATCAGAGAACGGTTCAGGAAAGAGTGTTTGAGGCTTTGAATATTGATCGTGACACCTATGAAAAGAAGTTTGGCTTTCTTTTAGAGGCCCTTGATTTTGGCGCCCCCCCTCATGGCGGCATTGCCCTTGGGTTTGACAGGCTCGTCATGCTTATGGCCAAACAGACCTCCATCCGGGATGTGATAGCCTTTCCAAAGACCCAAAAGGCGGCCTGCCTCCTTACCGAAGCCCCTTGCGAGGCCTCTGCTACACAGCTTGAAGATCTCTCCCTGAGGGTTCGGCCCACGAAGAAATAACCTGAAGATAAAGCCCCAAAGCAGAGTCATGTATGAAGGCAGTTCGGTTGCCTGTTATAGTAACTCTCATAAGTATGTTCTGTTTTGAACCATTATGAGGAACTGTCAGGGGGCATCCCTTTTTGAAGTCAGGTCACTGCATATTTCCTGACAGGTACCACAACGGCACTGTCTTCTGCACAGTTTTGACGCATTTACAAACACGCTACCAAGCGTATAGGGGTGTTGCCGTGTGGAAGAATCACCAAAAAAACAGCCTTACATGCAAATCTCATTTGAAGATACAGGTTGTGGCATGTCCAGCGAGACCTTGGAGCATCTTTTTGAACCCTTTTTTACGACCAAAGAGAAGGGCGTCGGTACCGGCCTGGGCCTGTTTATATGTTATGGGATTGTAGAGAAACACGGCGGGACAATGGACGTAGCTAGTGGACTGAATGCCGGGACTCAGTTTAAGATTTGTCTGCCAGTATCCTAAGACCTGGCCTTATTTGTAGAACAAAAGCTGAAGTTGTCCATCCCTGACTTCAGTGAGGTATACGTCGTCTATCCCCTGATGGTCCTTGGGTCCGAAATTGATAACTGCCCCGATCCCCACGTAATGTTCCTTAATAGACTCTAATGTCCTGATGAAACCTTCCCGAGAAATGTCCCGCCCTGCCCGCCTCAAGGCTTCAATCAGAACCCTGGCGTTAATGAAGCCTTCAAAACTGACGAAGTTCGGTTTGTCCTGCGGATAATATTGTGACAGCAGTCGGGAATATTGCTCGCTCGCGGGTAAAAGAATTCGTTGCGTGGGAGGGGGAACGACTTGGGTTATGAAGACTCCCTCACCGGCATCACCAAGCTCCTGAACGAGTTTGTCCGCTCCTACAAAAGAGACGTTATGAAACAAGGGATTGAACCGCCTGGCCCTGGCTTCCTTGATAAACTTGGCGCATGGGCTATACGTACCGATCATTATGACCGCCTGGGCCTCAGATTTCTGGATCTTTTTCAGGGCATCCTCGATTTCCAGGGTTCCCCTTACAAAACTCCCCGTAGCCACAGGAGAGAGACCATATCTCTGCAAAGCAATCTGTGTCCCCTTCAGGCCGTCAAAACCATAGTCATCATATTGATAGAATACCGCTATACGTCGCAACCCTTTCTCTTCCACAAAGTAGCGGACTACGGCATTGGTCTCCTGGTAATAAGATGATCGGATGTTGAAGATATAATGCCGGAAGGGAAATCGTAGTTTGTCGGCCCCGGTAAAAAGACCCAGAAGAGGAATCTTGTTTTCCTCTACGGTATCAATGATCTTTACGGTGGTTGGGGTCCCCACATAACAGAAGAGCGCAAATACTTTGTCCTTATGGATTAACCTTTGTGTGTTGGCCACACATCGTGGCGGGTCGTATCCATCATCATAGGCGATCACCCTGATCTTGCGGTGGTGGATACCGCCCTCTTTGTTTATCTGGTTGATCAAACACATGGCACCGTGAAGGTACTCGGTGCCCAAGAAGCTGGCATGTCCCCCGAGGGCTAAAGATGAACCGATGACTATCTCATTCGGGGTGACTCCGGGAGCAGAAGCGGAAGTGGTAAGCTGTAACGGCTTCAGAACCTCTTCTTCAACGATCGGCGGCGCTTCCAGGCGAAGATAGCCATATAGGCCATAAATGCCAAGCCCGATCAAAATGACGGTGACGCCAAGCCATATCCTCTGCAAAACCTTTTTCCTCCGCGCTTAGGCAAGTATACTGTCTATCTTATCCATCAGCTCCATGGGGCTAAAAGGCTTCACGAAATATTCATCAGCGCCCATGGCAAGTCCCCTCTCCTTCTCGGCCTGTTGCCCTTTGGCCGTAAGCATAATAATGTAAATATCCTTAGTATCAGGGTCCTTTTTGAGAAGGCTGCAGACGTCATAACCATCAAGCCTGCCCGGCATCATGATGTCCAACAAGATAATGTCAGGCTTGGCCTCTCGTGCTATCTTTACGGCCTCATCGCCTGAGGAGGCATGCAGAATCTCGAGCTTGCCTACAGAAAGCGTAACTTCTACCAGCTTTCTAACCTTGTCCTCGTCATCAACAATCAGTATCTTTTTCATCTTGAGTCTCAATCCTTCCAAATAGGTAGTCCAAAACTCACCGTTGTCCCTTTGCCCGCCTGGCTCTCTACATCTATCCTGCCGTTGTGGGACTCCACAATATATTTTGCGATAGAGAGTCCAAGCCCCGTACCGCTAATATGAGCTGTCTCCTCTCCCTCAACCCGGAAGAACTTATCAAAGATACGGGGCAGGTCCTGTTGCGACATACCAATACCTTGGTCTTGAACACTAATCCACACCATATCAAGCCTCACAAAAGCCCTGCACACAATATCGCCGGCTATCGAGTACTTGATGGAGTTATCAACAAGGTTCTTAAGAACCTGGCCAATCTTTTCGGCATCTACATTCACCAGCGGCAGGTTCTCCTCCATCTCTGTAACAATGCGGCGGCCAATGTCTGCCCCGGAATAAAACCTAACGTTTTTTGCCAACAGCTCGGCTGGCTGCGTCGGCTTTTTTTCAAATCCAAAATCCTTTTGTGATTCTATCCGGGAAACATCCAACAGGTCGTCGACAATCTTGCTTAGGCGGATTGACTCCTCGTTAATAAAGCCCAAAAACTCCTTCTTCTGATCCTTGGTCAAAGGTCTTGTCAACATAAGTTCGCTGTATCCCAACAGGGTGGTCAGAGGAGTACGAAGCTCGTGAGAAGCTATACTCATAAACTCTGACTTGACCATATTGGCTTCCATTAGTTCGTTTTGAATGCTCCTCAACTCCTGGTTGCTAATTTCCAATTCCCGTGTGCGTCGCCGTACCTTTTGCTCAAGGGTTTTACTGTATTGATCAATCTCTTCCTTGGAGCGTGCCAAATCAAGAGCCATCTGGTTAAAAGCTCTAGATAGAACGCCAACCTCATCTCTGGAACCTACTGTCGCCCTTTTTGAAAGATCTCCGGACGCCAGCCCCTTGGTGACCTCGGTCAGGCGGCGAAGCGGTTTAATAATGGGGTTGGACACTTGAAAGGAAAGCACGATCCCCAAGAGAATACCCATACCGGAGATCAGCAGGCCGAACTGAAAGATTTCAGACAAGTGTGTGTAATAATCTGTTGCGTCATAACCAACGCTGACCACACCTTCAAATTCACCACCTATCCTCAGCGGCATATCAACCATATACATCTTCTGACGGGGAAAGAGCCTGGTATAAATGCCCGCCCCATCCATAATTGCCCTGACTCCTTTGTCATCGGCAATCATGCCAACTCTATTCAAGTCATTGGCAGCGATGATCCGAGTGTCATCGTCTACAATCATGATCTGCGAGATAATTTTGGATTCAGTCGTTAATCTGTCCACCAATCTTTGAATATGAATCAGTTCGTTAACATCCCGCATGTTTTTGATACTGTAGCTGAGCGACTCAGCCATGATGCGGCTGTCTCTCTTCATCTGTTCAAGGAGATGGGTTTGGTCTTTGGGGGTGGCCCTAAGATATTCACGCAGCTCAAAGGCAACCTCCAGCACCCCCAAAATCTGATCCTCTTTCTTGAGGGGATAAACTGCTGCATAGACCTCCTCCCCCATCTTGCTGTCAAATCCGCTAATATAATAGCCCTCTTGTATGCATTCTGGAACCATGCGGGAAGACGCCACTTCACCCACCTGCTCCCTGAATGTGGCCGATGTGATCCGGCCGCTATTGTCTATGACCCATACACCGAACACCCCTTCGGTCAGCGATAACTCCTCCACCAGTGTCTGCAGGTTAACCTTTTCGCCAATACTCTTCCGGCTCGTGAGGCTGACGATCAAGGCACGGTTTAATATACTGGCATTGCTCTGCATGTTGGTCAGCAGACTCTTCTTCTCATGCATGTAGCTGACCCAAAAGGAGAGTAGACCAATGAAGACGAGCAAGACGAACATAGAGGCTATGACCTTGGTCCTGATACCCATATCCTTCATAGAGAGCATATGTCTCTCCTTATCTCTTTGGCGTTCGGCCTATCAGCGAAGCCGGGTGGATACGATGGCAATGCCAACTATCATCCACATAACCAGAAGAGTAACAGATAGAAACGCACAACGATGCTGGGTAATCTTTAGCCCCTTGTTTCCTTCCTCGAAAAGCCTCTCGCCTATGCCTTGTATTCTTCTGCTTTCCCTTTTCAGCGAAAGGATGGTGTTATCCTGACTTTCGTAGTTACTCAAAATCTCGTTAAAAAGCTCATCATCCTTTCCCATCAATTCCTCAATCCTCTTATCATCGTGAGCCCATACAAGGAGATTGGCGACTGCCTCCTTGCGTTTATCCTGAAAAGAGCGTTCATCCGGAGGTTCGGGATGGTTGCGGTACAGCAAATACCCCTTTTCATGTATACGAACCTCCTGCAGGCCGATAATACCCCGCTCTGGATTCATTTTTGAATATATGACCGCCAGAATGCTCTTTTCCAGATCTCTTATTTCAGCAATGTTATTTTCAACGGCTTTACGATACAGGACAAACTGATCAAACAATCGCTCATAGAGGTTTGTAGCTTCTTCCCACGCCGAAAGTTCAACAGACTCTGTACCCTTTCCGGCAATTCCTGCTTTTTCATAGGAGGACTGTAATTTCCGCAGATCGTCTATCGTATCCCTGATCTTATCCACGACGTCCTCACGTCGGTACAGGAGATAGGCCTGCTCCTGTAATTCCATCTCCAGTACTGATTCTGCTATCTTTTTTCCGGTATCTACCATACGGGTGTACTTGGGGATGGCTCTGACTTGTAATAGAAGGAGTGTCCCGATAATGAGAGAAAGGGCAACACAAACACAAAAAGCGGCTATGGCCGCCTTGGCGAGTTTCATCTTAAGGAGCCCCCTCCGTTACTTTTGGGCGCAATCCTGTGTTCAATTCGCTTACGGTACTTCTCGTAATCAAACTCAGGAGTCCAATTACGATCGTGACACTTGATGCAGACAGTCTCATAATCTATCTTTCTTCCAATCGGAAGGGCTCCTTTGTTGTGTGGGTTATCTTTGTGTCTACTGCCGGGCCCATGGCAGGCCTCGCACTGCACTCCCCTAAGCTCCGGCGTAATCTTTTCACTCACAAAGCCCTGTGGGCCACGATAGCCTGTTGTATGACATTTCAAGCAGTACGGATTGTTTTGCATCCTCCCCAGCCGAGTGAAGGCATTGGCATGCGGATCTTTCTCCCATTCCTTGAAGTATTCGAAATGACAGAGTCGGCATTTTCTGTTGCCAATGTAGTAGGGCGTCTCTTCAGCAAAGACGTTGCAGGTGTATGGTTGGAGGGGGAAGGTTATCAGACAAACGAAGATTGTCTGAACGACAAAAACGATGAGCAGCCGGATGGTCAACGCAGATTTCGCCATTCCAAGGCCAACAGGTTTGAGTTATTTCTAACGGCTTAGGGTTTTGTTATGTAGGATTATGAAGTGCCCGTGTAAGCGGAATTACTTTACTTAACATACGGTTAAATGTCAACATTTTAATGGACCCCTGGTCCAAAGGCTGCGGAGCCGCCGGTTGACAATTCATGGCAATAGAGTCTGGTATTTGTTTCTATAGACAACGAGAAACATCCAACAATCAGGTATGAAACGTTGACTGTTCGTGTTGGCATCGAGACTACAAACATGAAACGATGAGCTTCGGCCAAGTCAACGCCGCATTTGGTGCTGCGTTGGATTTTTTGCTTGACAAAATGCTCTTGTTGACATAGAAAAATGATAGAAAGTCAGGACATTATGTTACATTTGACATACTTGTTCCTGTCATTTGATCCTCACGGGAGCATTCACACTTTCAGCGCAAAGGATTATGGACTGCAGACTGCATTCCTGGCTTTCGCGTGTAGCCTTGCCAGAAGTCATTCCACAACTACTAATGATTTATTGACCATGTCTTTAATTATGTAACGAGAGGGGGTGAGCTCTAGATTTCTCGATAACCCTTTTATTTCTCGGAAAGGAAGGTAGGCCTGTATGAAAATAACACGCAGAGGATTTATCCAGATCTCTGGTGCCACGGCCGCCGGGCTTGCTGTTAGCGGTCTAGGCTTTGACCTGTCACCGGTCAGGTCACATGCCCAGATGCTCAAGACCAAGTATGCCAAGGAGACCACCACCATCTGCCCATATTGTGCGGTGGGGTGTGGTGCCATCGTGCATACGAGCAAAAAGGGCGATGGTCGTGTCATCAACATTGAAGGTGATCCGGGCCACGTGATCAACAGGGGCACACTTTGCAGCAAAGGAGCTGCGCTGTCCGGGCTGAGCGAAAATGAAAACCGGCTGCTTCAGCCCATGTATCGCGCGCCATACGCCAAAGAATGGACACCCATGTCATGGAATCAGGCGCTGGCCAAGATTGCCGAACGCGTCAAAAAGACCCGTGATGCCACCTTTACCAAGAAGAATGGCAAAGGACAGGTGGTCAACCGTACGACAGATATTGCCTCGGTCGGAAGCGCTGCTCTGGACAATGAAGAGTGCTGGATCTACCAGGCGCTCATGCGGGCTCTAGGTTTGGTCTACATCGAACATCAGGCCCGTATCTGACACAGCGCTACTGTCGCGGCTCTGGCAGAGTCGTTCGGACGCGGTGCTATGACAAATCACTGGATCGACATCGGCAACAGCGATTGCATCATGATCAGCGGAAGCAATGCAGCCGAAAACCATCCCATATCGTTCAAATATGTCGCTGAGGCGATGAGAAAAGGGGCCAAACTTATCAGTGTAGACCCCAGGTTTACCAGGACCTCCTCCAAAGCAGACATCTATGCCCCCATGCGGTCCGGTACTGACATCGCCTTTTTGGGCGGAATGATCAAGTACATCTTGGACAACGAGCTTTACAACAAAGAGTATGTAAGCGCATACACCAACGCTCCTTTTATCGTTGGGGAGGAATTCAGTTTCAAGAACGGTCTCTTCTCGGGCTACGACTCCAAGTCCAGCAAATACGACAAGTCAAAATGGGCTTTCGAGATGGACAGTAACGGAGTCCCGAAAATGGACCGGAACTTGAAGAATCCGCGGAGTGTGTTCCTGCTGTTGAAAGAACACTTCAGCCGGTACAACACCAAACTGGTCTCGGACATCACAGGCACCCCGGAAGCCGATCTGAAGAATGTTTACAAGACTTATGCGGCCACCGGCGAAACAGGCAAGGCCGGTACCATCATGTATGCTATGGGGTGGACCCAGCACACTGTGGGGACCCAGAATATCCGCACCATGGCCATAATTCAGCTTCTCCTCGGCAATATCGGCGTGGCCGGCGGCGGTGTAAACGCCCTTCGCGGAGAGTCGAATGTCCAGGGTTCCACCGACCACTGCCTGCTGTGGCACATATGGCCCGGGTATCTCAAGACGCCAAGGGCATCCAATGTGTCATTGGCGGCTTATAACGGAAAGTGGACCCCCAAGAGCAAGGATCCGTTGAGCGCCAACTGGTGGCAGAACTACCCTAAGTATTCAGTCAGCATGCTAAAGTCGTTCTTCGGTGACAAAGCCACTAAGGCTAACGATTTCGGGTATGACTGGATGCCAAAGGTGGACGAAGGGAAGACATACTCATGGCTCGACCTCTTTGACGTGATGTACAAGGGTAAGGTCAAGGGTTTCTTTGCCTGGGGCCAGAACCCTGCGTGCAGCAGTGCCAATGCCGGCAAGAGCCGCAAGGCCATGACCAAGCTCGACTGGATGGTTAACGTCAATCTCTTCGACAACGAGACCGGCTCCTTCTGGCGAGGGCCCGGGATGAATCCGGCCACCGTCAAGACCGAGGTCTTCATGCTGCCAGCCTGTGTATCCGTTGAAAAGGAAGGGAGCATCACCAACAGCGGACGATGGATGCAATGGCGTTACCAGGGACCAAAACCCCTTGGGGAGAGCAGGGCAGATGGCGATATAATCATGGAGCTCGGATCTAAGCTCAAGAAACTCTACGAAAAAAGCGGCACACTCCCCGATCCGATCCGAAACCTCAAATGGGATTACATGACAGACGGCAAGTACGATTCTCACAAGGTGGCCAAAGAGATCAACGGTTATTTCCTAAAAGACGTTGATTTCCCGGCAAAGAAGAAGAACTTCAAGAAAGGCCAGCTTGTACCCAGCTTTGCCTACCTCAAAGACGACGGTTCCACCTCTTCGGGAAACTGGCTCTACTGCAACAGTTATACGGAAAAGGGGAACATGGCAGCCCGACGCGGCCAGGAAGACGCGGTCAACAAGATCGGGCTCTATCCAGACTTCTCCTGGTGCTGGCCGGTAAACCGAAGGATCATCTACAACCGTGCCTCAGTAGACCTCAAAGGACAGCCTTGGGACAAGAAGGACTGGGTGGTCCGGTGGACAGGAGAAAAGTGGATCGGTGATGTGCCGGACGGCGGCTGGCCGCCCCTCGGCAGCCTGGAAAACCCCAACCCCAAGAGCAAGTGGGCCTTCATCATGCGTAAACACGGGCATGCCCAGATATTCGGGCCGGGACGCGCCGACGGTCCCTTCCCGGAGCACTACGAACCACTGGAATGCCCTCTTGAAAAAAACCTCATGAGCAAGCAGAGGATGAATCCCTCGGCTCCTGTTTACGACACAGAGGCAGACGCCTATAAGACCTGTGATCCGAGATACCCTTTTGTGGGCACCACGTACAGGGTAGTCGAGCACTGGCAGACGGGCCTCATGACCCGGCCACAACCCTGGCTCATCGAGATGCAACCCCAGGTATTTGTGGAAATGAGTGAAGAGTTGGCAAAACTCAAGGGAATAAAGAACGGAGAGCGAGTTTTGGCATCATCTGCGCGTGGCTCACTAAAGTGCACCGCTATTGTGACCAAACGATTCAAACCGTTTAAGATTGGGGGAAACGTCGTTCATCAAGTCGGTTTCCCCTGGTGCTTTGGGTGGCGCTGGCCGGAGAGCGGCGCAGAAGAGAGTGCCAACCTGCTGACGCCTGCAACTGGTGATCCCAATACGAGGATCCCGGAGACCAAGGCCTTTATGTGCAATGTGTCCAAACTATAGAAGGAGGTGATCTGAATGCCAGGCAAATCGTTTTTCATAGATACAACACTCTGTATGGCCTGCAGGGGTTGTCAGGTTGCATGTAAGCAGTGGCATGACCTGCCTGCAGAAAAAACCGTGAACCGTGGAACCTACCAGAACCCGGCGGATCTCTCCTTCGTGACTTACAAGCTTGTGAGGTTCGAAGAGGTGGTGGTGGAAGGTAAGCTCAAGTGGCTTTTCTTCCCTGATCAGTGCCGCCACTGCTTGGAGCCGCCTTGTCAAATGACGGCAGATGACCCAAAGGCGATCTTCACCGATGCGGCAACCGGTGCCGTGCTCTATACGGCGAACACCAAGAACATGGACGCCAAGGCGGTTGTCGACTCGTGCCCTTACGATATTCCGCGGCCAAGCAAGGACGGGACCGTGGCCAAGTGCGACATGTGTATCGACCGGGTTGAAAACGGGCTTCTACCGGCCTGTGTAAAGACCTGTCCCACAGGTGCCATGAATTTTGGCAACCGAAAAGAGATACTCGCCATGGCCAAGAAACGCTTGGCTGTGGTAAAGAAGACCAACCGCAAAGCCAAGCTCCTGGATCCTGATGACATTCGCGTGATCTTTCTGGTAGCAGAAGATCCCAAACTCTATCACAAGTTTGCCGTGGCCTCTAGTACGGCCTTTGACATATCGAGGGCCGTGGCATTAAAGAGGCTTTTCAGGCCGTTGACCCGCCTGACGGACCGTTTGTGACAGACACAAGCATTTAGAATTAGAGACCTTAAGAAAGGGGAGAAGGTTGATTGATCTTCTCCCCTTTTCGTGCTATGTCAAATTATGAATAGAGAGGCATATCGTGGGTAATGTTGATCGAATCAGGAAAGCCGTGGCCGCTGTTAAAGCGGACAGACCCGCCTATGAAGAAGTTCTCGATTTCTACGAGAAGCTTTTCTTGGCACAAGAGACGGCAAAGGAACAAGTCCAGCTCGAACCCATACAAATCTCGGAAGAACTTCTTTCCATTAAGCGAAAAGAGGAGTTGCCTCTCATCAGCAGGGAAGACTTTGCCGTAGACATAGAAACGTCCGAGACACTGCTGAGAGAAATCTGCCGGGTCGCCATGGAAACTAATGAGGTGCTGGCTGGAGCCGGCACCCGGGTTACGGGTGCCCTGGACAAGGGAACGCTTGAGGCCTCGGTGCTGTTTTCAAAGGTCTTGAGCGCAGATGAAAACTACCTGGCGGAGGGTGCACAAAAACTTGGCATTGACAAAAAAATCCTCGCTTTGCTCGTTTACAGCAGCATAAGACCTTCCTTGTCTATTTGTGCCGAACAGTTGGCGACCTATTTCGACAAGGATGCCGTATGGAAAAGGGGGTATTGTCCTATCTGCGGCAGCCCGCCTGCCCTGTCAATTCTCAAGGACGAAGGGGAACGATCACTGGCTTGCAGTTTTTGCGACCACGAGTGGCAGGCACGGAGAATCTACTGCCCGTTCTGTGATAATGAGGACCAGAAAACCTTGCATTACTTCTTCAGCGAAGAAGAAAAGGACTATCGGGTGGATGTCTGTGATGCTTGCAAGAAGTATCTTAAAACTGTTGATACGAGGAAAATAGAACACCCTATCTATACTCTGGTGGAGCAGATATCTACCTTGCACCTTGACATGCTGGCCCAAGAACAAGGCCTTGAAAGCGGCAGTCCCTTATGGCTCCGAATCTAGACCCTTACAACCGCGAGATCACCTACCTCAGGGTCTCTGTAACAGATCGCTGTAACCTGCAATGCGTCTACTGCATGCCTATACAGGATCTGAAGCTTTTGGATCATTCAAACATCTTGAGCTATGAAGAGATTCTTGAGGTGATTCGGATGGGCGTTGATCTGGGCGTGAGAAAGGTCCGCCTGACGGGCGGCGAACCCCTTCTTCGCAGCAACTTTGTCAACTTCGTTGAGTCTGTGAATCGGATCCCCAAGATCGAAGATATGAGTCTTACGACCAATGGTGTGCTCTTGCAGGATATGGCTGAACCGCTCTTTGAGGCAGGTCTTCGTCGCATCAACGTTAGTCTGGACACACTGGACCCCTTGAAGTACAGGAAGATCACCCGTCGGGATTCTTTCGATGCTGTTTGGAAAGGGCTTCAGGTCGCCGAGGCAGTAGGATTTTCACCGATCAAGGTGAATGTCGTAGCCATCAGAGGACTTAATGATGACGAACTGCGGCAGTTTGCGCACCTTTCTATGCAAAGGCCCTTTCATGTTCGATTCATCGAGTACATGCCGATCGGGCAAAACAGTAACTGGGGGCCTGAAAAACACATCTCCTCAGACGAGATCAGGAGTAAACTCGAGACCCTCGGATCGCTTCACAAGATTCCGCATGCCATCCATGACGGGCCTGCGGAACGATATCGTTTTGAATCAGCCGCGGGGGAAATCGGTTTCATCAGTGCCATGAGTCACCACTTCTGCCCTTCGTGCAATCGCCTCAGGCTTACCGCGGACGGCAGGCTCCGCCCATGCCTTTTTGCAGACGATGAAGTTGATATCAAGTCGACACTTAGAAACGGTGGCGGCCAGGAAGATTTGAAAGAGGTGTTTCAAGAAGCCATAGCCAGGAAGCCAAGGCGGCATCATGCTGAAATCCTGGTACGGGGACAGTCTGCTCGTCCCATGTCAACGATAGGAGGTTAGAAAGCTTTATGATAAAATGTCCTCACTGCGAGGTTGATCTCCCATCACGGGAGTGTCCTGAATGCCACGAAAGCGCCCCCCTTGAAGCAAGATTCTGTTGCCAGTGCGGCGCAGAGATGCCTTTGCCGGAGTCAGCTGCAGAATCTGGCGAGGATACGGTCGATTTCTCAGAACGCACTCTGTGCAGTGACGGCGCCTGCATCGGTGTGATAAACGAAAAAGGCGTCTGCAATGAGTGCGGAAAACCGTATGCCAAGGGAGCAGAATAACTCGGTAATCATTCCAGAGCTCTCCCTAACGTTGCGCCCTTTCAGCTCAAGACACTCAAAAATATGTATGAATTGAAAGTCATTACAAGCTTCTCCGCTGCTCATCAGCTAAAGGAGTTCGAGGGGGCCTGCGAGAACTTGCACGGTCATAACTGGAAGATAGAAGTCTATGTCACATCAAAGAACATAAGCGAGGCGGGTATCGTCATGGACTTTCGGGTTCTGAAAAAACATGTCAATGCTGTAATGGCAGACCTGGACCATAAATTCCTGAACGATCTGGAAGCCTTCAAGGACCAGAATCCCTCTTCAGAAAATATCGCAAGGTGCGTGGCAGAACGATTGTCCGTGTCGATAGATGACCCCGAGATTAAAGTCAGCCGTGTGACAGCGTGGGAATCTGAAAACTCTTGCGCAACCTACTATCCATAGCCCCCACATATAACCCGGACATGTCATGAAATGTTCGGGCTGAGGCTGTCAATAAATGAATACCAGCTGATCAGCATGTCAGCCATGCCCTGGGAAATCTTCCGGGTGTCCGGGCAGTCGCACCCGAGCCTCTTCATCGTCCCTTGAGCCCGCTTCTCGAGCGTCTCTATCGTTTTGCCAGCCTCATTGATCTCACCGCGTACATCAGAGCCACTATCAATGGCTTGCCTGAAGTGCTCCGGCCACGTCTTGGCATCTGAAAGCTCATCAAGAAGCTCGCCTATTGAATCATCTGCACACACGGTGATCATCGTCCCCAGGCAATTCCGCTTACTCCTTGGGCCTAAAGAAATCATCCATGTAGACCACCTTTCCGTCTTTCCCCCGGGGACCAGGCATTTCACTCGGCGTTTTGGACTTTATGATATCTTTGATTGCTTTCTGGAGTTCAGGGTTTCCATCTATGAAGCGCTGGATGCTTCTTGCCAAATGCGTCCATCCCTTCTCCAACTCACTCGTATCCACGTGGAACCCTCCAAGGTCTGCCACCACTGTGGCCATTCGGGACAGTAGTCGGAGATGGGTACCCTGAAGATAAAACGGGCAGTGCCCCCAGAGGCTGATACCCTCAATACCCATGCCCTTTGCCCGCTCAAAGATCAAAGAGTGGATAGCTCCGGGGCCCTTATATTCTGCAAGATTGACCTCGAGTTGCTTTAGGCGCTCCAAAAGCTGTTCACTTGAGGCAAAACCTGAAATTATGGCATCCGTGTGCACCACACTGTCCTGGAGTCCCCCTAAGCTGATAATGATCTTAACCCCCAATTCCCTGCAAAGGGATAATACGACTTCAACAAACGAGAACCACCGAAGATGAGGTTCAGGGGCCTTGAAGAGCACCAGGTCGACCCCATTCTGTTTATCCTTTGCAGAATAAAACGCGGCCTCGGGAGGTAAGACTTCTATTAGCTGACCGCCTTCAACCTTGACAATGGGACGCAGATCATCGAATCGATAGAAATCATTAGGATCAATCTTTGCGAAGCGAGTCGCACCAAGCTTTTTTATCAGGTAGTCAATCATGCCAACAGCCACATTGCCTCCGTTGGCCCACCCTTCAAATCCAAGGATTACAACTGGATGGCTCACTTCCGGCGTCTGCTCTATGATTAGTTCGTCAACCATATATTCAGTTTGTCAGATCGGAGAATACGTGTCAAGCCGAGTGCGCAGCAGATGTTCCTGGTCCGCGACCTATCCCCCCAAGAGTTTTTTCGTTTGACAGAAGTCCGCCAAGTTCCTATATTTACTATCTAGAGTCATGGTAAATACGCAACTGGAGGCCGATATGTGTAAATGTTGTTCAGACCATAAAAAGACCAAAAAGAAAGAGCTTTACGATCTTCTCCGTGACCGCACACAAAATCATCATCACGACCATGACCACGACCATCATCATGACCACGACCATGATCATGGACACGATCACAGTCACGGGCATGACCATCACCATAGTCATGAAGACAGCGGCGCCAAGAAAGAGGCTCACCAGAAATAAGGATGACTAAGGGATCGAGGCATTTCACATACAGGGGTCGTTATTATGTGTGAAGCCAATGCATACCTTGTTAAAGACGGCAAAGAAGAGCTCTTGTTGGAGGCTGTAGACAAGGTAGAGCCTGACGAGGGGAAGCTGCGACTCACCAGCATCTTTGGTGAGCAGAAGTTCATAGAAGGAAAAATTACCCGTTTGTCACTTGTGGATCACAGGGTAATTATTGAAGAAGCAAAAGAATAAGGGACCTTAAGGTCCCCTAAAACTTCTCGTTACTTTACTTGGTGGTGGAGCTGAGGGGGATCGAACCCCTGACCTCATGACTGCCAGTCATGCGCTCTCCCAGCTGAGCTACAGCCCCATACAACAGGGCCGAACATAACAAGGTGGCCCTGTTACTGTCAATCTTCTTTTTGGCCATACCCTACTACTCTCCCCATGCCCGAAAAACCTCAACGTAAAAGCGTTCGTTCTGTCCGGGGTCGCAAAGCTCGCTTTAGAACTGACCGGAGCAAAGGGCGTCCCTATCGCGGTCGGCAGAGAAGCTATGATTCGAGGGTGATGAGGATAAAGGCGAGTGCAGATGCACGATTAAAGAAGGTCTTTGCCAAGATCGGTGTCCCTTCCAGCCAGAACTTCAAGCCAGACCCCTTCCAGCTCAAGGCACTTACCGCGATTAGCCGATCCGATTGCCTGGTCTCCGCGCCAACCGGATCCGGGAAGACCTGGATCGCGGAAGAGGCTATTGCCAGAATACGCAAGAAAGGTGGAAACGCCTGGTATGCCTCTCCGCTCAAAGCTCTCACAAATTCAAAGTACCTTGAGTTCAGCAACCGCTTCGGCCCTGAGCAGGTAGGCATATTGACAGGGGATCGCAAGGAGAACACTGATGCCCCCATTATCACGGGAACGACAGAAATCCTGCGGAATCAACTGTACGATGCCATGCACGAAGGTCTGGATCTCGCTACAGACGTTGTGATCCTGGATGAAGCCCACTTCCTGGGCGACCCGAATCGCGGCGTTGTCTGGGAAGAAATCATGATCTATCTCCCTGTTCGGATCCCTCTCCTGCTCCTTTCGGCCACCATAAGCAATGCCCGGCAGATTGCCGGGTGGTTGGAATCGATACGGTCGAAGAGATGTGTCGTCGTACAGGAGACCGGACGGCCGGTACCCCTGTACCCCCTCTTCTTTCACCCCTCGGGCAAGCTTCTCCCGCTTACAGGTCCCAAGGGCGTGGACAAGAAGGTTAGTGTCTATCTGGGCACTCCAAAGCCTCCGGTTCTTGCGCCCCCACGAAAGCTCCCCCCTTTTGGAGAGATGATTACGGTTTTGAGAAAATACGATCTGCTTCCTGCCATATTCTTTCTCAAATCACGGGCGGATTGTGACGCAGCGCTTGACCGTTGCGTAGATGGCTCGGGTCCAAACAGCCCGTGGCGAGCCGAGTTAGACCAAAGGGTCGATGAGCTTACTCAAGGGAATCCCCGCTTGGCTGCTCACCGACAGGTGTGGCATCTCAGAAACGCGGCTGTCGCAGCTCATCACGGTGGGCAGCTCCCCGCGTGGAAGCTTGTCATAGAACATATGATGACCGATGGGTTGCTTGATGCTGTCTTCGCTACTTCCACGGTAGCTGCAGGCGTCAATTTCCCGGCTCGAAGCATCGTGCTCCTGAACTCCGACCAATACAACGGCCATGAATTCTTGCCGCTGAACGCCACCGAGTTTCATCAAATGACGGGCCGGGCAGGCAGGCGGGGCAAGGACCACATTGGTTTTGCTGTTGCCGTTCCCGGAAAATTCATGGACCTGCGGCTCATGGCAAAGCTCTTTACGGCACTGCCTGAGGACGTGCTCAGTCAGATCAGGGTAGATTTCTCCATGGTCTTGAACCTCCTCTTGTCTCACACCCCCGAGCAGATTAAAAAAATCTTTCAGAGGTCTTTCGCCACTTACTTGAACCTCGCTTATCAGCAGAAAGGGCTTGATCAGCGGCTCAAGAAGGCCGGTCAGGCCCTCATGGCGCTCCTTCCAAGGGCTTTGTGTGCCGGGCCCGAGTTGGTGCTCGATCTTACCAGAAAGCGGGCCGCCCTGACCCTTGAAATCAAGGCGCTCAACCGCAGGCTCAAAGAACTCGAGTCCAGGCTGGCTAAGATGGCAAACCTGGAACCGGGACGGCTCTTTCTGGACCGCCGGGGCCGCATGTACTGTGTCATCAAGCCGCAGAAGAAGCGGGATGAACAGGGTGTTCTGGCTTGCCGTGTGAAACCGGGTCGTTCCGCCCGGGGCAAACACCCAAAGATGAGATGGTTTCGACCGGAGAAGGTGTCTCAAATCTTCGACACGGTGCTCGTATTGCCTCAGCAGGATGACGTGGCCGGGCTGCTTCAATTGCTGACTCAAACATCACAGTCCGAGCCCCCACAAGTCCTTGAACCGTTGCCTTTCTCAGAAGATGAGGTCACAACCCTCAAACCCTTGCAAAGCCGTATCCTCTTGCTTGAACAAGAGCTCGATCGCCTGATCTGCCACTCATGCAGCCACTTCAAGATTTGTCACTTCAAGTCCAATAAGGCTTTAAGGCCGAAGCTCGAGGATTTCGCTTCAATGTGGGACGCTGCCCATGCCGTACGTATGCGGCTCTGGAATAGTTTTGTGAAACACCTTGATTTCCTGAAAAAGGAGGGCTTTGTCACCGAAGAAAACAAACTGACACATGACGGTATTTGGGCATCTCAACTCAGACTCGACCAGCCGCTGATGATTGCCGAAGGGTTGCGTCTGGGAGTCTTGCCGGACAACGACCCAGCCTTGCTGGCAGCTCTGGTAGCACCCTTTGTGCAAGACCGAGACATAGACGTAAAGATAGACGAGTCAAGGATCCCCAAGCGACTATCAACAGCATACAACAGGATGAACAAGGCCCTCGGCCCTCTGATCGAACGAAAGACGGTCCAGGGCTTTGGGGCGAGACCGGTCGTCATGTGGCCTGCTGTCACAATCTATGCTTGGGCCAATGGGCAGCCATGGGAAAAGGTCCTGCAGATTGTGGGGATGGCAGAAGGAGACCTTGCCATGCTTGTTTCCAGGACCGCAGACAACCTCAGACAGATCTCGTCTCTGACCAAGGTATATCCGGCAGTCGCCCGGAGCGCTGCCGAGGCGATCGCCATTATTCTGCGTGAGCCGGTGACTGCTGATTAGAACAGGCGCTCATCTCACCCCAACGCCTCTCCGAAATCACAGAGTTATTTTGTTATTCCAATATGTTAATCAAGTTATTTGGCAGTTCTCCGCTCCTTAACCAGCCTGCTTCCCGCACACGAAGTGCTGCCGTGAGGCAGAACCTCCGACCCTTGGTCGAGGTCAAGGGAAGCTATCCTAAAATGGCTTTCTTCCTTACGGGGAACCCTCGACCTCCGATCGGGGGCTTCACAAGATTTTCGCTTGACATCTAAACGATCGTTTGATACAAACGTTTGAAACATATCTTGATAAGGTGGATCATGAGTCAAAATGATGAGCACGACCCGACCAAGGAGCGCCTCCTGGATCAGGCTGAAGCCCTTTTCGCCCAGAAAGGCTACGATGCTGTCAGCGTGAGGGAAATCACGACAGCTGCCCGATGTAACCTGGCAGCCGTGAATTACCATTTCGGCAGTAAGGAAAACCTTTACGTAGAGGTGTTCCGCGCCCGATGGGCCCCTCGTGCTATGCGCGTGCAGGAATCTTTCCGAGACTCTTTGGCAGCCCAGGATGAAGCCTCGCCCACTACAGTGGCTAGAGCCTTGGCCGAGGCTTTCTTGATAGGGCCTCTGTCGGATGAAGAGCGCTACCGCCATCACCAACTCATAGTCAGAGAGCTGGGACAGCCTACGGAAGCCTTTAAGTTGGTCGCTGATGAGGTTATGCGGCCATTTTTCAGACAGTTGGCCGACATGTTACGTCCAACACTCCCCAAAGGGCTGGACAAAGAAGGGCTGATGCTTAACATCTTGAGCATGTTCGCTATAGTCCTGCACTTCAACTTCGCTCGGGCAGCGGTTACCCGCATGACCGGGCGCGAATACGACGAGGCTTTCAAGGCCCGGTTGGTGGAACACATCACAGAGTTCTCCCTTAATGGACTGGGCGGGCATCAACAGGAGGTGCCCCGGTGAAGCACATCCCGCTTTATCTGTCCTTTGCCTTGGCAGCCCTCCTTGTATCAGGTGCATGTATGAAGATGGGCTCGGATTATCACCGACCTGATATCGGCATCGAGATGCCTCCATCATACCAGCATAGCCCGGCCGACGGGGTCACACAGGAGCCTGAAGACCGGTGGTGGGAGGTTTTCGGCGACCCCGAATTAAGCACACTCGTAGAGGAAGTATTAACAAATAACTTGGATATCAAAAAGGCCACTGCCAAGATTCTGCAGGTGCGGTCCCAATTTGTCCAGACCAGAGCTGACCGTTTCCCGAATCTAAGCATTCAGGCAAAGGGTGAACGCCGGCGCCGACCTGAAGGGATTTCCATACCAGGCCAGACCCTCTCTTCTGACAGAGAAAGCACTACCTACGACCTGTCATTACCCGCTTCCTTTGAGCTTGACTTGTGGGGGCGCCTGGCTCGGGCTGAGGAGGCCACTCGGGCCGATCTCCTGCGAGCCGAGGAAAACCGCCGCACAGTGGCTCAGACTGTGGTTGCTGAGACCATCAGTCTCTACCTGCGGATGGAGTCCCTTGAGCGCGGCATACAGATTACGAAGCAGCTCATTCAAACCTTTCGCCGTAGCCTGGCTTTGGTGAAAAGTCGATACGAGAGAGGCCTGACCTCGGTCCTGGACGTGAGACAGGCCCGCCGAACTCTGGCTCGAGCCGAAGCGATTCTTCCGTCTGTTCGACAAGACCTGGGCACAACACAGCAGCAATTGGCCGTCCTCCTTGGACGCTACCCCATGACCGGACCGGCTCGGCTCCAGCCGGAGGACTATTTCAAGCGTTTGGCCCCTGTGCCGCCTGGCCTTCCTTCTGACCTCCTGTTGCGACGGCCGGACATCAGAGCCGCCGAGGCCCAGCTGAGGGCCTTAAATGCTCAAGTAGGTGTAAGCAAGGCCAGCCGGTTCCCCCGCATTATCCTGACGGGTGCTTACGGCTACACCAGCGATGAATTGGACCGGCTCTTTCGGCCCGAGAGTGAGTTGTGGAACATTGCCATGGGAGCAGTGCAACCGCTGTTTGATGCCGGCAAGCTGAAGGCCGGACAACGGGCCGCTGAGGCAAGGTATCAAGAGGGCGTGGCCGACTATGCCAAGAGTGTGCTGACTGCTTTTGCCGAGGTGGAAAGCGCATTCTTGACTCGCGAGGAACAGTTGAAACGTCGGGATCATGTCATTAATTTTGTCCTTGATGCGCGGGCAACACAGAGAATTGCGGAGAACCGCTATGAAAGGGGTCTGGTCGATTATCTTACGGTACTGGACGCACAGCAAACTCGCTTTGAGGCCGAAAGAGATTTATTGGAAGTGGATTTGACAATCCTCTTGAACCGCGTCACCCTGCATCGCGCCCTGGGTGGTGGCTGGGCCGAACCGTTATAATCACCACGGAGTTTGGCATCTTGTGTACAGCTTTACTGTGACAAAGGAGTAAGGGAACTATCATGAACAAGGGGAGAAGAAAGCTTTTTCATGTTGCCATTGTTGTCGTCGTGATTGCCGTGGGTGCCATAGGCATGCGTGCGTTAACGGCAAGTAAACCTCAAATCAAGAAACGTGAAGCGCAGGCTCCGGTTCCCATGGTCCGGACGACAGAGATCCAAACCGGGCCGCAAACGGTACATATACGGGGTGAAGGTACAGTAAGACCTTTGCGGGAAATAAGTCTGGTACCTCAGGTGGGCGGCAAGGTGTTGTACATCTCCCCAGCCCTGGTGAATGGGGGCCAATTCAGCAAAGGGGACGTCTTGGTACGCATAGATCCAGTCGATTACGAATTGGCCGTCACTTGGGCTGGAGCCAACGTGAAGGACGCAGAAAGCCTTCTTGAGTTAGCCAAAGAAGAGGCGGAGGCGGCACAGGAAGAGTGGAGCCTGCTCCATGCCGACGGTTCAGAAGCAGACAGAAAGCCCCCGCCCCTGGTCGCCAAGGAGCCGCAATTGGCAGCAGCCCAGGCTAAACTCGAAGCTGGGCAGGCCGATCTTGATAAGGCATTGTTGAGCTTGGAGCGGACCGAACTTAAGGCCCCATTCGATGGACGGGTGAGTCAGGAAAATATCGATATAGGCCAATATGTATCCCCCGGACAGACCATGGCCACCCTATATTCTACTGAGGCAGCAGAGATTATCCTCCCCTTGGAAGACGAGAGTGTGTTCTGGTTTAGTATACCGGGCTTTACGACCGGAAAGAGCCGTGGCTCCCGGGCCACGGTCAGGGCCCGTCTTGCCGGACAGGAACGGACCTGGTCCGGAGAGGTGGTACGCACGGAAGGGAAACTGGATGAGCGCACCCGAATGATAAATGTAGTAGTTCGCGTAGAAAAACCATACTCAAAAAGGCCCCCACTCGCAGTGGGTCTGTTTGTCACCACGGACATTGAGGGCCGCACCTTGCCCAATGCCGCTGTTATCCCCCGATCCGCCCTGCATGAAGACGACATAGTCTGGGTGGTGGATAATGACAATCGCCTTCACTTGCGTGAAGTTGATGTAGCCCGCGTGCAAGGGGATGAGGCCATAGTCGAGGACGGTCTCGAGAACGGCGAAAGGGTAGTCATCACCCCCCTTAAAGCAATAACCGACGGCATGGCCGTGCGTACGGCAGCAGAGAGAGAGGAAGCCCGCTTATGAAAGGGATCGTTGCCTGGTTCGCCGAAAACCACGTCACAGCCAATCTGCTCATGGTGTTTCTCTTGTTGGCTGGTATTGCCACGGGCCTGACCATGAAACTGGAGGTCTTTCCGGAGACCTCTTTAGACCGAATCTCCATCAGCATGGCCTATCCTGGTGCCTCACCAGCTGAGGTGGAGGAGGCTATCGTCCGCAGGATTGAAGAAAATGTGGCTGGCCTGGCCGGCATCAAACGCATCGATTCCGTGGCCAGAGAAGGGTTCGGCACAGTCAATATCGAGGTCATGACCGGCTGGGACCTAAAAGAACTCCTGGATGAAGTGAAGGCTGAGGTGGACCGCATCACCATCTTTCCCGACGAAGCGGAAGAACCGGTGGTCCGGGAGGTGACCCGGCGAACGCAGGTGATCAACGTCGCTGTCTATGGTGACGCCCAGGAATCGACTATCAAGCACTTAACCGAAAGGATCAAAGACGAAATTATTAACTTACCGGGGATTACATATGCCGAGATCTCCGGCATACGACAGGCCGAAATTCACATTGAAGTTTCCGAACAGGTCCTCCGCCGTTACGGACTCACCCTGGGCCAAGTGGCTCAGGCTGTGAGAGTGGCCAGTCTAGATCTGCCGGCAGGCAGCATCAAGACAGCCAGCGGCGAAATCCTGATCCGGACCAAGGGCCGACGTTACCATGCCTCCGATTATCAAGACGTGGCCGTGATCACCCGGGCGGATGGGAGCACGGTCACGTTAGGACAAATCGCCGACCTCAAAGACGGGTTCGAGGACGTGGATCTCACGTCCCAATTTCAAGGCAAACCATCCGGCGTGATCCAGGTATACAGGGTTGCTCACCAAAATGCCCTGACAGTGGCCGACACCGTCAAACGCTACATTGAGGAGATCAAGCCCAGCCTTCCCACTGGGGTGGATATAAGTTTTTATCGCGACAGGTCCAAGATATTGCGAAGCCGTATTGACCTTCTATTAAGAAACATGGCCATAGGCTTGGTGCTGGTGAGTATCCTGTTGGCCGTATTTTTGAACATCCGCCTCGCCTTCTGGGTCACTCTGGGGATACCTATCTCCTTTGCGTTCGGGGTCTGGGTCTTGCCCAGACTTGGTGTGTCAATCAACATGATTTCCCTGTTTGCCTTCATCACAGTGCTGGGTATTGTGGTGGATGACGCCATAATAGTCGGCGAGAATATCTATCGCAAGCAAGACGAAGGGATCGCGGGTCTCAGTGGCGCGGTGCAGGGTGCAGTGGAAGTCGGCAGACCGGTGATCTTTGCCGTCCTGACCACGGTGGTAGCGTTCTGGCCACTCCTTTTAGGTTCAGGCACCATGGGAAAGATCATGCGGAATATCCCGATTGTAGTGATCGTTGTACTGGTTGGCTCTTTGGTGGAGTCCCTATTGATTCTACCGGCCCACCTATCCCGGTCTAAGCGCGGGGCTACCATACGTAAGGAACGCCCTCAAAAAGAAAGGCGAATGGTCCGGTGGCTTGCATGGGTCATTAAGGGCCCTTATTCCAGACTCGTCCACTTCTGCATCAGGTGGCGTTACGCCACTGTAGCCGTGGGTATTACCATGCTCCTGTTGACCATAGGCATATGGAAAGGAGGGTGGATCAAGTTCACCTTGTTCCCTACAATTGACAGTGACAGATTGACCTGTTCCCTGACCATGCCGGCAGGCACACCGGTCGAACGCACCAAGGAGATCGTTACCCACTTAGAGCAGTCTGCAAGAGACGTCTTGGCCGAGGTGGATAAAACTCGGCCCAAGGACGAGCCTCCGCTTTTTGAACACAGCAGAGCCCTGATCGGGCGTCACTCAGGGGGGCATGGCCCCATGGCAGCCGGACCGCAGGTAGGAAGCCATCTCGCCCAGGTGACAGTCAATCTCCTGGAAGGCGAACAACGGAATATTAGCGCCACTAAACTGGCCGCTTTATGGCGCAAGAAGGTCGGAGTCATTCCGGACGCCGAGTCAATTACTTTCCAGAGCGCACTTTTTAGCGCAGGTAATCCTGTTGAAGTCCACTTGTCTTTGGACGATCACCAGCAGCTTCTTTACGCGACAGACGAACTCAAGGAGGAACTGAACGGCTATCCAGGAGTATTTGATGTGGGCGACAGTTTCTTGCAGGGCAAATCGGAAATGCAGCTGAAACTTAGACCCGCAGCCCGGAGCTTGGGCCTGACGCTAGACGACCTTGCCCGGCAGGTGCGGCATGCTTTTTACGGGGCTGAGGCGTTGCGTATGCAGCGAGATCAGGATGAGGTCAAGGTCATGGTCCTCTACCCTGAGTCCGAACGCAAGTCATTGGGCTACGTGGAAGAGATGCGCATCCGTTCGCCGGACGGCTCAGCGGTTCCTTTCAGTCAGGTAGCAGAGGTAAAGATGGAGCAGGGCTATGCCGCCATCCAACGCGCCCAGCGTCTTCGAGTGGTCAAGGTAACGGCGGACGTGGATGAGACGGTTACCAACGCTAATGAGGTGCGTACGGATCTGGAGATTGGCTTTCTACCCGAACTGAAACACAACTACCCAGGCTTGAGATACTCCATGGAAGGAGAGGGAAAGGAACAAAAAGAATCCATGGCGGACGTCAACAGAGGCTTTATCATCGCACTCTTCGGCATCTATGCCTTGCTTGCTATTCCTTTCAGATCGTTTTCCCAACCCCTCGTGGTCATGTCGGCTATCCCATTTGGCCTGATCGGGGCTGTGGCAGGGCACCTAATCATGGGTCATAACCTCAGCCTTTTGAGCATGTTCGGCATTGTCGGTCTGACCGGTGTGGTGGTGAACGACTCCTTGGTACTGATTGATGCGACTAACCGGATACGTCGTCAGGGGATAGATGCCCAGAAGGCGATAACCAGTGCCGCAGCCCTGCGCTTCAGGGCCATAATCCTTACCTCTTTGACCACCTTTGCCGGCCTTTCACCCATGCTTTTGGAACGCAGCCTCCAGGCTCAATTCCTAATCCCTATGGCCATAAGCCTCGGCTTCGGTGTGCTCTTTGCTACAGGCATCACATTGCTTCTGGTACCATCGCTCTATATGATTCTGGAGGATGTGCAAGATCTGTATATCAACTTGAAAGTAAAGGTAGCCCCTCGCCACGTGTCTTAGGGAGCCGGCTTATACCTAACAAAGGAGACGAATATCTGATTGAGGAGGTGAAATCATGGAAAAGAAAGTGCTGAATGCGATGAAAAAGGCCGGAAAACCGATAAGGCCTGGTGATGTGGCAAAGATTATTGGCGAAGAGAGCAAAGAGGTATCAAAGGTTATTAATGAGCTGAAGAAAAGGGGTAAGGTCATGTCTCCCAAGCGTTGTTATTACGCCCTCAGCAAATAATATATAGATTCCGGCACTTCCCTGATACTACTATGCCCTGAATCTGTGGCGGCAGTCATTGAGACGGAAGCTATAGTGTACCTGACGCACAGACGAAACTGTCAACAGACCGTCATCAAACAGCCGGCCAACTCTGCAAAAACGCCCATTTCTCCGCAATTGAGCATGTTTCTCATCACTAATCGCATCCCCCCTACCGGTAAAATGTGTCGAGGTCTGTGAAGATGTCTTTGTACAAAATCACGAGAAAATGGCAGCAATATAGAGCGATATAGCAATATCAGGAGAATTTGTCATCTTGTTATGGAAGTTGCCGCCTGATATTCTACATGATGCTATAATATGAACTCTTACCAACACCCTGCGCAAATAGCCTATTCATCCCTATCGAAACAGTAAGCAGCTTCCACCGCCATTTGGCACGTTTTGTGTATCAGTGACAACAAGGAAGTTTCTTTTGGGGTGTAGTGTGGAAAGGCATGCGGCCTACGAGAACAAGATTCAGTTACCAGATGGGACCTCAGGACGGCTTGTCCTGGCATTTGAAACATCACCTTTCTGTGAATCGACAGGTGGAAGATTAGAGGACGCGACAAATGTGTAAGAAACTTAAGCTCTTGATCATGTTTGCCATCTTTCTTTTTGTAGTCACCCCTGCATATGCCGATGAGATACGCTTAACTGATGGCAGATACATAGAGGTGGAGCGCTGCTGGGAAAAGGATGGCGAGATCATCTTCAAGGTTAAAGACAATGGGAGGCTTTTCAGTCTGAAAAAAGAGCTTGTTGAAGAAATAATCGGGAAAAAGGATAACCAGCCGGGCAGGCCGGCCGGCAAATGAAACCGTTGTAACAAATAACCTGTCTGCAGTTGATTCTCTCCCCTTCCAAAACCCACAAAAAGTTGAATGTCGACCTACAATTCTTGCAGATATATACCATAGCATAGCAAAAAGGGAAATCGCCGCCAAAAAACTCGAAAGGAACAACTGTTTGTTTTGACTTCATTTATTCTATATAATCCTTCAACAGAACCGTTATTGGCACGATTGGTGCTAATGAAAAGGTGTCTGCACAAAGCAACAACCAAGGTGATTTACAATCTTATACCCCTCACCAGGGTCGCCAAGTTCAAGGACGGACGAATAGGGGTAAACCAAAACATTTCCAAATGCCTCAGTCGCCTGTCTTGTAGGGAATCTCTGTGGTTAGTAGCAAAGAACAGCGAGAACGAAGGAAGCACAAACGGTTCCAGATCCCAAAAGGTGCATTTGTTGGACTTGGACCTTATTTTGGGAAGGTCGGTCCGATCATAGATGTGAGCATGAGCGGACTTGCATTCCGCTACGTTGGCAGCGCAGAGTCAAACGGTGGATCATATTTGGACATGTTCTTGGCCGATAAAGATTTTTTTGCGACAAGTGCAATTCAAACCCATGTGGGATTCCAAAATAGTCAATAAAAACCCTTCCAGTTCTGTGACCATGAGGCTACAGGGCGTGAAATTCAAGAAACTCACACGTTCCCAGAAATCTCAGCTCGAATATTTTATCCAGAACCACACGACGGGTGAAGCGTAGATAAGCCACTATGACGGAGGTGAGCCGACACTAGATTAAACAACATGGCAGGGTCAGCAATGGCCATGCCATCAGCGTGAAAAGCCCTGAAACCCAAGGTTCCCCACCATCCACAGCCTAACCACAACCCACGAGGCAGGATTGTGTTGCTTGATTTCAGGGCTTTTCTTTTGATTATGCCCATGTTCTGTAACCCTGAATCAGCATTGTTAAGCTTCTAATGCAGTCTTGGTGGGAACGGGTGTCAGACTCAGAGGATCGGTTGCCCGCTGAAGTCTTGGTCATCACTTATTAGTTCATTGCATTGTCTCCTGTTCAGTTCAATCCTTTCCTCTACTCACTTCTGTATCCTATAAACCTGGACTTATGCCTGTAATCGCAGGAGGTGTCCACGTCCGCCAAACCATTCTTGATCAAATGAGCATTCAAAAAAGTCTTATTTTGCAGATAAAGATAGCAAAGCAAATTCTGCTTTTCGTCATACATCTTGTTGTCAGACTTCATCAACAGCTTTTGTCCCTTAGTCTTTTCTCTTAAGTATTGAATTGCCTCTCCATTTTTTTCTGGAATCTCTTTTACACCCAGCAACCTGACTCTCAATCCATTGTCCAAGACTAAGATTTCCGGCGAGATTATCTCTCTCACCCTGAAATACGACTCCTTGTCATCACTCGAATGATCTATTCTTGACCCGAACCTCAACCTCCTCGGATCGACCTTCTTGTCAAAT
>JAQYVR010000001.1 GCA_030145395.1 Desulfobacteria bacterium | reverse complement strand
CCTGCCGGCAAAACTAAGTGTCTTACCCAATCTCATATGTGATTCAGCTGAATTGGGATTAAGGGCCACAGCCTTTTCCGCTTGGGCAATGCCCTTCTCATACTGCTTTGTCATTGTATATAGATAGCCCAAAAGGGCGTGGGCTTCAGCATAGGAGTCATCCAGGACAATAGCCTTATGCACTAACTCCATAGCCTTCGCCATAGAATCCTTGCGGGATTTGCTGGTTCTGAGCCATATATCCAACATGTGAGATTGCCCTAGAACCTTGTAAGCCATAGCATACTCTGGGTCTAAGGCAACGGCTTCTTCTGCCAATTTCTTTGCCAAAGCATTACTCTCTATATTAATCTGGTGAGCCAACTCATTCGCCTGCAAGCACTTTAGATAGGCATCGAGATTATTTGTGCCTTTTGCAGTCGCTCGGGCTTGTTCCCCTTCCGTCAGTTTTACTTGAATGGCCGTGATGATATTTTTTGTAATGTCATCTTGTACTGCAAATAGGTCTTTCAACTCTCGAATATAGCTGTTGGACCACAGGTGGTTCCCCGTTGTCGCATCAATAAGCTGTGCCGTAATCCGCAGGCGGTCGCCGGCTCTTTGGACGCTGCCTTCCATAACATACCGCACACCCAACTCCCTGCCCACCTGCTGAACCTTGACAGGCTTGCCCTTGTAACTGAATGTCGAATGCCGGGCAATTACGAATAGTTTCGAAATCTTGGAAAGGGCGAAAATGATATGTTCAGTGATGCCGTCAGCTAGGTACTCCTGCTTAGGGTCAGCACTCATGTTATCGAAGGCAAGCACCGCGATAGAAGGCTTGTCAGGTAGTGCTAGTGGTGGCTCCTCGGGTAGCCCTGCCTTGCGAAGTGAGTCGACGACCTTGTCGATGTCCGCTTGGTTTTTATAGGGGAAGGTCTTGGCTTTCAGGTAACCCGTTATCGAGGCCTTGGGGTTTCGCTTGAGAACTTCTGACACTGCGAGCTGGGCCTCTTCCCCCCGACCTGCCTCGACGTAGAAAATCGCGAGGAAAAGATGAGGAAGGGCTGAACGGGGATTCGCGCGGGCGCGCCACGTCTCCATCAATCCGATCGCCTCCTCGTATTGCCCCGTGAATCGGTAAGCCATGCCTAAAACCGGCAAATACCAGGCGGGATAATAAGGGCTGAGCCGCATGGCATTCCTTACCAGTTCGATGGCCTCCTCCGCTCTGCCTGAGTACATAAAAGGAATCGCTATGGTCGCCGTGATATCGGTAAAATTAGGTGCGAGGGCGAGGGCCCTCTCACCGTATTCGGCTGCTTTATCGTGTTGTCTTCTGGACATATAGACCACGCTCATCAGACAATAAGCCTCGGCGTTGGAATCATCCACAGCCAAGGTTTTCTGAGCCAGTTCTTCTGCTCGAGCGAGGGACTGGGCCGGGGTGTCGGTCCAGCCGAAACGCGCGTCGCGATAGTAAGTCCAGCCGATTTGTTGCCACAGCCACGAATTATTCGGGTCCAACTCTACGGCTTTCTCCCACAGCTTCCGTGCCTCTGCATTCTTCTCCTTAGTGAAATTCGCGTACATCTCTCGGCCGCGCAAAAAATACTCATAAGCTTCCGGATTGTCCATATGTGCACGCCTTATCCGGGCTTGCTCTCCTTCGGTGAGCTTCACTTGGAGGGCTATTGTAACGTGCTCTGTGATGTCATCCTGCAAAGCGAAGATATCGCCGAATTCGCGGTCATAGTTCTCGGCCCACAGGTGATGCCCTTTAAGCGCATCAATGAGCTGTGCTGTTATCCGAACCCGGTCTCCAGACCTCTGAACGCTGCCCTCGAGCACATATCGAACCCCAAGCTCCTCTGCAACCTTTTGCACTTTCACCGGCTTACCTTTGTAGGTAAAAGAGGAGTTGCGGGCGATCACGAACAAGTTAGACACATTGGAAAGCGCCGTGATGATGCTTTCAGTAATCCCATCGCTGAAATAGTCCTGAGACGAGTCGCCGCTTAGATTATCGAAGGGCAGTACGGCCAGAGAGGGTTTGTCGGGCAGCGGGAAGGCCATCTTCTTATCAGAAGCCAACTCCGCAGGTGGAGGGGTAGAAGGCGAGTAGAAGTTCCATATTGCCAAGGCCGCTATTCCCACTACAAGAATAGCCGTTACGGCCAGAGCCATATTGAGCCATTTTCTCTCCACAGCCTTTTTTGCTTTGATAACTCTATGGGCGGCAGCGCCTGGAAAAGAGAGAACCCGATAGACTCTAACCGGTCTGTCTATGTTCTTGACCTCTTGCTCCCCCAGATACTCATATTCTAGCCCCAGCTTGGCCTCAATAGCGTCATATACTGTCCCGGATATGCAGATGCCTCCCCCCTCAGCCAAGCCTTCCACTCGGGCAGCTATATTTACCCCATCACCGTAGATCCGTTCTCCCTCCTGGATCACATCTCCGAGATTGACGCCAATGCGAAATATCATTTTACGGTCGTCGGGTAATTCGGTGTTCCGTTCAGCGAGTTCCCGTTGGATCTCCACAGCACAGTTCACAGTATCTACCACGCTAGTGAACTCGGCCAAAATGTTGTCACCAGGAGAGTCCACCACCCGGCCTCTGTATTGTTGGATGAGCTTGGTCATCATCGCACGGTAAGAGGTTATTGTGCGTACGGTCTCCTCCTCATCCTCTCTCATAAGACGACTGTAACCCTCGACATCGGCACTGAAGATTGCGGTGAGCTTACGCTTGAAGTCTTGTGTAGCCATGCTAATATCTCCTTTAAGCGTTGGAGAGGAGAAGTTAACGAACGCTGAGAGCTTGAGCATAGCAAGGGGAGGCCAGGTTCAGATGTGTGATCGCTCCAGAATGGACAGGAATGGTAGGATAGAACTTGTTTCAGATTAGGCGAGGTGGTCGGTCGCTGTCAAGTGAAAGCAGGATTTTGAAGCTGCTTAGATGGGCTAATTGGGAGAAAGCGAGATTTAGATTTCATTCCTATATGTAAACGTTACCTTCCAGAGCATTTAACGCAAAATATTGTAGCTCAGTCTCAAAGGGCAGAGTGTAGATTAAAGTATGTAATGTGAACTTTCAGTTAAGTGGGCTGAGAAAAAAAGCGGAGCCGGAGCTCCGCAGGGTCTTTGGGAAATGAATAGAGTATTCTGAAAGAAATCTAGCCATCTCCTGCAGTTGCGATAAAACAACCGCCTCCCGATGCGCCCGGGTTATCTTTCTCAAAATTTGAGACAGAAACAGTTGTTGAATCACTAGACTGCAAACCGCCGTCATCTGTAACTATCAATTCAAAGATGAGTAGTTTGTCACCACTGTCATCAAAACTTGGAGCCTCAAAGGTCGGTTGATCATCTGTGGGATCGGAAAAGGTGACCGACTGTCCTGCTACCTGTTTCCACTGATATGATGCAATGCCGTCATCAGGATCAGATGAATTTGACCCGTT
>JAQYVR010000285.1 GCA_030145395.1 Desulfobacteria bacterium | reverse complement strand
CATATCGTGGTATCAATAAGCGACAAAAACGACGCTTCATTCGATGTGCACCTCGGAAGAAGGATTCAAACCAATTGTTCTTTAACGTATGTTCGACTATTCGTCAAGGTGGAGGTGGAAGGCCGAAAGAGGTAAATTGGCCAGTATCATTGTTCCTTGTGGGGTTCCGGGGCTTTGTGGTATTAGTTAAAGTGGCTTGACGTGAGGGCAAGTGCTGCAGTCTTGACGCGCGAAAGATGCATGCGAAACGGGTGATTCCAACATTTTACCAAAAGCGACAGAGAGATAACAATTCAAGATGCCCTTCGATCCCGATAAATCTGGATAGATCGCGATAAACCCCGGTACATGGGGACAACCCGGGACGCGGCCGGCACTGGCTTGTGAGGTTCATATAAGGCTCCCGGGAATCGCAGAAATTGCAAAGTTCCTCGATTGACAAAAAGCAAAAAGGAGGTTAACTTACCAAATTCGGCGCAAGGAAGATCTTCTTGAAAACTCTCATGGGCTTGAGCCTTGCCACGCTTTAATAGCCCTATTATTCGTCATATTTTGACAACGAAAAGAGGTGCGATCCAATGAATATTTGTGTGGTTGGCGTCGGGTATGTCGGGCTCGTCACGGGAACCTGTTTTGCCGAGTTTGGCCTGCGGGTAAGTTGTGTAGCTAAGGATCAATCGAAGATTGACCAACTGAATCAGGGCAAGGTCCCAATTTACGAGCCCGGACTTTCAGAACTGGTTGGCAAGAATGTGAAGGAGGGGAGCCTTTCGTTCACGACGGACATCGAAGAGAGCGTTCGAAATGCCCTGGTGATTTTTATTGCTGTGGGTACTCCATCCGACCAAGAGGGAAGCGCTGACCTGAGGTTTGTGGAGGAGGTGGCCAAATCGATCGGTCAGACCATGAACGGCTATAAAGTGGTGGTCACAAAGAGTACGGTGCCGGTGGGTACCGGGAGGCTGATCGAGTCTATTATCAAGGAAAACCAGGCAGAGCCCTGTGCCTTTGACGTGGCTTCGAATCCTGAATTCTTGCGAGAAGGCTCTGCCATAGAAGATTTCATGCGCCCTAACCGGATCGTGATCGGTGCAGAGAGTGAACAAGCCATCGCTATCCTGGAGGACCTTTACAATCCCCTCTATCTGATTGAAACTTCATTTGTGATTACCGACATAGCAACGGCGGAGATGATTAAATACGCCTCAAACGCCTTCTTGGCCACAAAGGTGTCCTTTATCAACGAGATGGCCACCATTTGTGAAAAAGTTGGTGCTGATGTACACAAAGTCGCCAGGGGCATGGGTCTTGACAAGCGGATTGGTCCCAAGTTCTTGCATCCTGGACCGGGTTTTGGCGGATCGTGTTTTCCAAAAGACACCAAGGCCGTCAGTCACATTGCCAACAAGATCGGATATGAGTTTAAGATCGTTAATGCCGTAATCAAGGTCAATGATGAGCGCCCGGGGATAATGGTCGAAAAGATTGTCTCGGCTGTTGGTGGGGACTTGAACGGTGTAATGATCGGGATGCTCGGGTTAACCTTTAAGCCGAATACAGATGATATGCGGGATTCGCCCACCATTCCTATTATTATGGGCTTGCAGGAGAGAGGTGCAAGGATCCAGGCCTATGATCCAGCCGGAATGGAGCAAGCCAAAGAACATCTTCAGAATGTCGACTACAAAGAAGATTTGTACGCAGTCGGTGAAGGGGCTGACGCCTTGGTCATTGCCACTGAATGGAACCAGTTCCGTAATATTGACTGGGAGCGGATGAAAAACCTTTTGAAACAATTGATCGTTGTAGATATTCGGAATATTTATGAGCCCCAGCGGTTGCGCAACTTGGGATTCCAATATACGAGTGTGGGGCGGCCCTGAGCGTTAACATCTATCATTAATGCCCATGAGCATTCCCCGCAAACCCCAGCTCGCTAAATTGGTTGTCAGTACCTTCATGCAGGACAAGCACCTCTTTCAGGAAGCTGTCCGCGTTTTGTCCGAAGCTTTCGGATCCGTTGACATGGTGAGCCCCTGGCTCCCTTTCGATCAAACCGATTATTACACTGCTGAGATGGGTGCCCCCCTTTTCAGACGGTTTATCAGTTTCGACAAGTTGATTCAGCAAGACGATCTGGCTGATATCAAGCGTCATGCCAACGATCTAGAGGGTCACTTTTCAAAGCACAGGAAACGTCTTGTTAATATCGATCCGGGATACATGCTGGCTGAGCGCTTTGTGCTCGCATCCGGCAAGAACTTCACTCACCGTATTTACCTGCGAGCAGGTATCTATGCGGACCTAACCTTGATTTATCAAAAGGATCGTTTTCGTCCTATGGACTGGACCTATCCTGATTATGCGGGGGAGACCGTAATCGATTTGCTGCAGTCTATTAGAGAAAAATATATGTTTCAGCTGGGACGGTCGGGAGACCAACTGCCTGAAGTTTAGCGCTATAAGAAACCGACAACCCCAAGATCCTGTCAGATAGGCCTCCGAATCTCCCAGGTGGGAGATGAAACGCCATCCCGACAAGCCGGACAGACAGGATTTTGGCGGAGTCGACGACTGGATGAACCTATGATTAAAAGCATGACTGCCTTTGGCAGGGCGGAAAAGAAAGTCGATGGTCGTACACATACGGCGGAGATACGTACCCTCAATGGACGCTATCTGGAGATCTCAGTGCGCGCGCCCCGACAGCTGATGCCGATTGAGGAGCGCGTTAGGAAGCTGGCGGCAACCAGGATCTCCCGAGGTCGTGTCGACGTCTTTATTAGGGTAAAGAACGGTTCTGAGGCGGTTTCCGAAATTGAGGTGAATCTTCCTCTTGCAAAAGCATACCACAAAGCCTTGCTGGAACTTAACGAAGCCCTTGAAATAGACGAAAAGGTAGGGCTCCTTACACTCCTTGGGTTTGAGAGGATCGTTGTGGCTACAGAGCCCGAAGCAGATTTGGAAAGGACATGGGCGACCCTTTCATCGTGTATGGGTGAAGCGTTAGAGGGTGTAGATGCAATGCGGATGTCAGAGGGCAAAGCCATCTACCGCGATTTTCAGAAGCGTCTCCAGTCAGTAGAAGAGGGTTTGTTTCAAATAAAGGAGTTGGTCCCTACCGTATTAGCTGAGTATCATAATCGTTTGAACGAACGGATGGCCGTGCTCACGGAACGCAAGATTGAACTGGATCCAAACCGATTGGCACAGGAAGCGGCTTTCTTGGTTGATAAGGGCGATATTACAGAGGAGATAGTACGTGCTCAAAGCCATTTGAAACAGTTTCGTAGCATGATCGAATCAGAAGGGCCAGCTGGAAGGGCACTTGATTTTCTGCTGCAAGAACTCAATCGGGAAGTAAACACTATTGGTTCCAAAGGAGGAGACGCCCAGATAGCCCACATGGTTGTAAGCCTTAAGAGTGAGCTTGAAAAGATAAGGGAGCAGGTGCAGAACATAGAGTAGAACCCATCTCAAAAACAATCTAAGTGTCCATGGCGGCGTTGCGAAACGGTTCAAAATGCTCACATACTAC
>JAQYVR010000235.1 GCA_030145395.1 Desulfobacteria bacterium | reverse complement strand
GCTAGGAAGCCACCGCGCGTAGTTTTGGAGAGTGATGTCCACTGATCTATGTCCGAGTTGTTGGCTTACATACAGGACGTTAGCCCCCTTCATGAGAAGAAGCGAGGCATAGCTGTGTCACTCCCACGATTTCTCTGTGTCTCTCCCTGACCTCGATTGCCTTCGCCTCGTCCTGCTCCATGAGGGAAGTGTAACCGACGATATCGGTGAACATAATGGCGGTGAGACTTCGGGTCTGTTCAGTCATAGACCTGCCACGTGGACTGGATGAAATCCCCCCTCCGACGTTCCAACTCGGTGGGGAGCTTGGCTTGCAGTTTTGCATAATAGCTTTCTGTTTTCAAGCATTTTCTTGGACACGTACCCTTGGATTACCCCGTCCAGCGGAAAGATATCTTCCGACCTCGAAAATGGCGTGCGCCTGGATGAGGTCGATTCAGGTCGGTGAGGAAGGAGTCCGAGGCAGGCTCAGCGGATTTCGAGCTATTGCAGATATCATCCGCATATCTTCGCTCAAAAGAGTCACATAGAGACTGTCACTAGCTGCGTGAACTATGGAAAACCTGAAGATTCAACCTTTCGACCAGAGATTGATACAAGAAGGGGTCGGTCTGGAAGTATGACCTTCTGCATCCTATTGGACTTCCCGCCTGACAGACCAAACCCCTACAGTCAGGATGTATCCCTCCTTGGTTGAGTGTGGGCGTTTGGCATAAAATCCGTTCATCCTCGCTTCCTGACCCACTGAATATCTATTTACAGTTGCTTTACATTCTGATGACAACTGCCCCTCGCGTTTTGTTAAAGTAGAGGAAATCCGTGCGGGCATTCAATGGAACCACGGCTGATCGTCATAACGCCTAAGACAACACATGCCAAGTGTATTGGGTAAGTTAGTAAATAAAGGGCCGTTAATTCTGCTCATAGTCGATAACCAAATAGGGGGTAAATCATGGCTCAAATAATAAATTGGTATAGAATCAAGACTTCGTTTGCCGGCATTAAGCGATTGGCAACATTGTCTCCAGAGGACAAGCAGGGCTGTATCGACGCTTATAGATTCTTTCAACGAATGCAAGACGGAGAGGGAACCTCAACAGAAGATGAGACAAAAGCGGTCGCGGCCTATTACAAGGTTCTGAACAACATGTTGTCGGTTTTCGATTTGGAAAAACTCTACATACCTCCTCAGTTGGACGAGAAGGAAGGCTTATATGGGAATCAGTTATTAGTTGAACAAGCTTTATTGAAAGAGCTGAATCTTAAGCACCCTGAAAAGTCCCATCTACTGGACATGGGGTGCGGGAGAGGAAGAATCTCGCATCACTTCGCGACGATGACTGGTGGTCAAGTGTCAGGCTACAACATCGATCCGAATCAGATCGAAAATGCAGTCGACTGGGCCGCGGAATGTAAAATGAGCGACCGACTCCACTTCAAGGTTGGCAATCATCACGAGCCGCTTGATTATGAATCGGGTACTTTCGATGGTTGCTTTTCCTTCCAGGCCGTTTGGCCCTTCTTCAAGAAAGAAGAGCTTGATGCCCATGCGAAAGAAATGTACCGCGTGTTGAAGCCCGGCGGTCGATACGCTTGTTCTGAGTATTTGTTAACACCTTATTTTGATTGGAACAACGAAGAACATGTTGCACTTCACAAGTCCTTCCTACCAACACTGGCGGCCACTCACTCGATGTATCCAGCCGACGTTTGTGCCGCTCTGGAAAGAGCTGGCTTCAACAGCATTGTTTCTGCGCCTTCGAAAAGCGAAGCCTGGCCATTATGCGAGCAAAAGCGCGATTTGATCTATATTGCACGAAAAATTATTAGAGCCCTTGAAGCGATTCGCATTATGCCTCCATGGGTAGAAGAGTCGCTTGACCTACTTCAAAAGGGTGGCGAATCTTGGACTTCTGCTGAAAAAGCCAAAATTGCAGATTTAAACTGGAGAATCGTTGCGGAGAAGCCGGCTGCTTAATAGATAGATATTACCTCTCTCAAAAAGGGGGCAGGTCGATTAAAGAATATTCGGCCTACTCCCTCTCTTTGACTATGCGCCCAAAAATGTCTTCTGGGATGTAGTACTTTATTAAGCCCTAACCCGGATATTTCATAGAATTTTAACGACTTTTTAGTGCTGAATATAGTCACTCAAGGCAGTCGCATGGAGGCTATCTCTGGCTGCTTGTAGTGTTGAATCGATGCAATCGCCTTTGATGCAAAGCTAGTGAGTAAGCGGGCTAATTCGGGATAGAATGTGTTGCTGCTAGAGGGTGTTTCATATCTCGAAATGACAGTGCTTGAAAAATGGCCTGCCGGAATTGTAATGTCTCTGCCATAGATGTTGAACGCAGGCCAGCCTGCCGAATTACGCATACACCGCACAAGTATGACCTTGGAGTCAAAGCCCTTCCACTGACGAATAGTGATAGAAATCTTGAAAGAAAGCCAGTCTCAGGAATTTCATAGTTTACGCACATATCTGCAACAGATCGTCAGTTTTTAGAATTGTAGATAACCACACGATAGTCTCTTGCCCCAGCGTCTGCCGGATTTTCCACATATGTCAATGAGATGTTCTGCTGGCGACCTCCTGCCGGAAGACAATTCCTCGGCTCCTGAACAGGAAAGAACAAGCCTGAAACCCGCCTCTGCTTGAAACTCGTAGGGGAGAATTCGGGCGAGAAACCGTCAGACCGCTTGGACATACAGTCCAGACGGAGGGCTCCTCCAATCGAATCAAATAGCCATCTGGCAATCGTTAAAGGCGCGTGCCAGACTGAAGCAGGCACAGGCATCCGACCACGAGTGGTACTTCACCCACCAAACTGCTCCACTTGCCATGCACCTAAGCTGAAAATTTGGTGCGGATTTGAAAGAGGGGGTTCCGGTACTCTGCGTTCGGCGCTTGGGGTGGTTAGGGGGGTCGAGATTGTGGGAAGTAGGGGTCGAGATTGTGGGCAGGAGATGAGTAGCTCGCCAGCCAGTCAACGTGCCAACGACTTGCGGCGGAAGGGTGTGTAGGGCTGCCGTCGACAGCGGCAACTCTGGTTTCGTATAGGTTTCGCTTCTCGTCCAGTTTCGGGCCAGGGCTTGTCCCGGTTTGTCCCGTAACCCTTGAAAAAACCAGCATTTCCAATATGCTGAACCGACTACGTGATTACCTGGTCGGTGCCGGGGATGCCCTTTGTCGGGCAATTTGCCCTGAAGGCACTGGGGCCGGAGAGAGAAGTCCCTGAAAGATAACCCTTCTTCAAGATCGGAAAAGAACTCCATGAGCGTCTCAACCAGGCGGTTCCTTCCTCAGGCTCGATGGTGGAGTATAGGTGAATCTTTAAGAAGGCTGTGTGGGGCGAGCCTTGCTCGCTGCATAGCGAACAAAAGAATGGGGGGCTTGAAAACAGCAATTTGTCTATTCGGCGCAATTCTGCTTGCAGGGTGCAGCACGACAAAAGCGCCTGATGTGCCGACCTTTCAAAGTTATTTCGGACAAGCTTGTGGATGGGTATGCAAGCGCGAACATGCCCTGTGTATTTCTGAATGCACGCAGATGCTCAAATCAGGGTGCAAAT
>JAQYVR010000223.1 GCA_030145395.1 Desulfobacteria bacterium | reverse complement strand
ATTTGTAATGAATTATCCTGATGAATTACGTTTCATGATATAGGAGAGAGAGTTAACAATGGATTACGAATTCTTTATGTCAAAAGCCCTTGAAGAGGCGCGTGATGCGCTCAACATGGGAGAGTTCCCGGTGGGGTGTGTGATTGTGTATGAAAACAACGTCCTGGTTACCGGAGCACGGCACCATAGCGGGTCAGAGAACCAGAATGAACTGGACCATGCAGAAATGTTGGCATTGAGGAGGCTTGTAGATCTAGGGAAGAAGATCGATCGGGCACAATTAACCGTATTTTCGACGTTGGAACCGTGCCTCATGTGCTATGCAGCACTCATCTTGAACGACATAAGACACATCGTGTATGCCTATGAGGATGTCATGGGAGGTGGCACAAACCTGGACCTGAAAAAGCTAAACCCTTTCTATCAGGATATGGAGATAAAGGTTGCACCCCGTATTTTGAGGCAAGAAAGCCTAATGCTTTTTAAGAAATTCTTCTCGGATGCCCAAAACAGCTATTTGCAGGGCACTATGCTGGCGAAGTATACGCTGAAGCAATGACCCCAAAGCGATGGAGTAATGGAGTGATGTGAAATATGAAAATAGGAACAGAACACCCATTAGACCCACTATTCCAAATAAGGGCAAAGTCTCTAAGTTCACTCACCGGGGTTTCAAATGGGGGTATTTGATTCCCCAGACAAAGAACTTGACCCAGCCAAAACCAAACTTCATCAACGCCAGATCGTCTTCTCTTATCTTTTTTAGAATATCTGACTTCACCTTGTACCGCTTCAAGAACGAGCTCTTGAAAATAAAATCGCGGAATTTGTCCAGGTTATAGGTGGCCATAAAAGTCATCTTCCCCTTTTTGCCGTATAGCCCCTCCGGCCCCCACGGATCAGACTGAAACAGGGCTTTTACTTCGGACCACTTGGCAGTCATTTTGTGATAGGACACCGCCTCCTGGTCGTCGGCCCAGCTTTCGGTCGTCCACTCTTGAGACTCATGTTGCCCAAGGCAGAAATCAGGGGGTTTGAAGAAGTACACGTCCGTCGCCCGTTCCGATGGTCCTTCAAATAGGACCCCCTGTTCCAGTGGAAAGGTGCGACACGTGTCAGGACGATCCGGGTAGACTATACACCCCGACTCGTCCAAGAAAGGGCACGTCCGTTCATCGTTTTCAGCCATGCGGAGTAATACATCAGGGAAAGAATTGGACTCGCGTTGCACAATGTTCACGTAGGTGTCCAAGAACTCTTCAGAGGATATCTTGAGTCGATTCTTCAGCCGAAGCACATCATACGGGTATAGGAACAGGTTCAGGTTTCGGCAACATTGCGTAAAGCATCCCAGTCCATCGTGGCAGAGGAATGTGAAACTCTCACCCTCCAGGAGTCTCTTTTCGAGCAGGCCTTTCTGTGCTTTTGCATCAATATATTTCATGTAATGGTCCCGAACCGTGCATTGCTAACTTGTGCCTATCCATAAGTAACGTAACAAGTGTTTGGTACCGGCTAAGTTTCCAATTCATAAATGAGGCATTATGTTGCCGAGCAACGCTTCGCGCCTGATGAGCAAGGCCGCACAAGGGTTTTCGTCGAGGCGTACAGATTGTACTCCGCAGGCGCAAACCCGCGGAGAACGCCGCTCATCGGGAAAAGGGCCACTTATGGATGGAAACTAACTTAAATGGGTTGAGGTTGAAAGGCAAGTCTCTTTACCTGGTCTTGCCTGTTTTGCACGTTGATGGTAATGAAGATCCAGATTCCCAACAGAGAAGGCAGGGAGAATTCTTGATATGGCAATGACTGTAGCATTTCAAAAGAACGCCAGGAACGTATTCTTCCACATATTGACCCGCTGCAACCTGAGGTGCAGACACTGCTATGTCAATCCTGAACAGCATGGCAGGGAAACACTTCCTGCAGAGACGGCAAAGCGATGGTTGGAGGAGTTGATCCACGAGGAAAAAGAAACAAATCTAATCTTCATAGGAGGGGAACCGACACTTCATCCTGGCCTTCCATCTCTGATTAAGGCCGCAAGGAAGATAGGCTGCGCTTCAATCACCGTAGATACCAACGGGTTCTTCTTTAACCGGATCCTCGACAAAGTGGCTCCTGAAGAAGTCGACTATTTCAGCGTGGGTCTGGACGGCTCTTGCCCTGAGATTAATGACTTTATCCGGGGCAAAGGGAGTTATCATAAGTGTGTTGCCGGTATTCAAAAGGCACTTGCAGGGGGATTCAATGTCAGCCTGATCTACACGGTGAGTCAATGGAACATTCGTGACTTGAAAAAAATGCCCGCCCTTTTGACGACGCTTGGCATAAACAGATTCTTCATTCAAGTCATTGGCATTAGGGGTCGATCGGCGCAGGACAAAGAAGACGGGCTTCAACTGACAAGAAAAGAGTGGGCCGCTGTTGTACCAAGGGTGGCGGACCGAGCGGCACGACTTGGCATCCACGTGACCTATCCTAAGGTATTCTTGGACACCCAGGATCGTTTTGAATGCGCGGGTCTCGTTGCAGACAACTACTTTGTTTTTCCAAATGGCAGGGTTTATCAGTGCCCCCTGTGCGAAGATTTTCCGCTACATTCCTATGTTTTTAAGAAAAACAAGCTTTTGCCGAACTTGCCGATTAATGAAAAGAATCTGTTCGAGTTGTCGATTTCAGAGGGCTGTGTCATGAACAAACTTATTCAGCCCGGCAATCTGATTTACGACAAACACGGAAAGCCAAAATACAAGATTGCCTGTTGCCTTTTAAAGGAAGAGATCAACGGCGTGAACTCCAACAGGAGGTAGAGATGATAGATAGACCGAAAGCATACGAATTGCTGACCGATTATGTAACAGGAAAAGAGACGCCGAACATCGGGGCTGAGGAAAACCGCCAGAGGGTAGAACGCTTCCTGGTGGAGACAAAGGGTTACAAGAAAGATGATATTGAGGTGGATGCGGACATTAGATTTTTCATTGGGGATGAGGAAATCCGTTCCAATGTGGATCTCGTTGTCCGCATTAAGGAAACAAGGTTCATGGTCCTGAGGTGCGTACCGGGATCGCTGGTCTCCAGGCAACGTGAAACCCTTGCTGCGGCAAGGTTGCTTGACGCGTACCAGATTCCGTTTTCCGTGGTTACAGATGGAGAGGATGCGCAATTGCTCGAAACTGCCACAGGCAATGTGCTAGCCCAGGGCCTGGATGCCATTCCCTCCAGGGAGGAGGCCATTCAGCGGACGAAGGAAATAGAGTTTCAGCCGTTTCCACAAGAGAAGTTGGAACGGGAAAAGATTATCTTCCGTTCATATGATGAGATGAATGTCAATGTTCAAAGGAAGCTGAAGGCCACATAAATAGTACTTTGGAATTTGTTCGACCCACCGAAATCATGGGTTTTCCGGGGGGAACCGATTTGTGCAGTATAGGTAGAATGATGGAGCGTTGGAATACTGAGTAGTATTACTGCGAAATCCCTAAGTTGATGCCCGTCTACTTTTCCTCTGGCAGATCCTTGCCACAGTTTTTGCACACAACAGCTCTTGCCTTGATAGTCTCTGCGCAGAAAGGACATTCCTTGGTGTAGTTTCGCTCGTGAATCAATGCAATGCTTGTCTCAACCTGTGTCTTGACAAGGTCATTTTCAAAGACATGGCTCCGGATGGGCTCAATGACATCCAGGTCGCCAACTTCCCCTATCATCTCAGCGGCCTTCAAACCGACCGGTGGGAGAGTGTCTTTGTGCAGAAGTATCTTCAGAATGGCGTCGGCATTCCCGGCTTCGTAATGGCCTTGTAGGTCTTCGAGACCTTCTTTCACAGCGGCTTGCTCAGCCTCTTCCTTGGCCTTGATCTCCTCATCGATGATACTCCCTGTCCCCCCCTCGCGGCTGAAGACGGGCATGCATTCCATGGTCCCTGAATCGGGATAGCAAATGCATCGGTAGGAAGCGATATTGCCATACTCTTCATAGATGTTTTTCCAGCCCTCCAAATACAAACTACAGTCGTTATTGAAGCACACAAAAAGATATGGCGTGCCCCAACCTAGCCCGTCTGAAAAAGTCATTTGTGGGCATTCCCATATGACCATTTCTTGCTCGCAATGAGGACATATCGGTCTCTTTTGCTTCAATATTTTATTGCATACATCTTGCCGCGTAAGAATTGCCATGTATAGCCTCCGGACGTAGTGAAAGTTGCCATGAACATAACACCGCATACTGAAAAGTCAACGGGTCGCCTCATGGGCGTAGGCAAAAGGAAAATGCTATCGGATACTTTGTTCAGCCAAATAAAAGATTGACAGGACACGGTCACATGGTAATACTTCCCAGCGGATGTATCCCGTCAACTTGACTCAATAATAAATAGTAGAGCCTTCCGCACCGCTTGAGCGAAAAGAAAGAAAGGATTTGAAGTGAATAACACAGAGGAAACTAATCAGGACGGAATCGAACCCAGAAAATATACATTGGATAGCAGATTCAAGTTTGCCTGCGACAAAGGCATGAAATGCTATACTCATTGTTGCAGCGACCTGAACATAATCCTGACACCCTTTGACATCGTTCAGATGAAGAATAGACTCGGGTTGACCTGTGATCAGTTCCTGGCCATATATACAAAACCCGAGATGCTGGCGAGGACCAAGCTCCCAGTTGTCACACTGAAGATGCTCGACGACGACAAGAAGAGTTGCCCTTTTGTTACACCGGAGGGGTGCATCATATACGAAGACCGCCCTGTGAGCTGCCGCTATTACCCCCTGGGCATGGCTGCTTTCAGGGAGCAAGAGATAGAGCCGACCGGGGAAGATTTCTATTTCATGGTGAGGGAAGCCCATTGCCTCGGCTTTGAAGCAGACAAGGAATGGTCTGTGAGTGAGTGGCGAAAAGATCAGGGCGTTAACCCCCATGACGACATCAACAAGCACTGGATGGAGTTTATGTTGAGGAAGAAATCCTTTGGATTTCAAGCAGAGCTCAGCGAAGAAGGCCGGGCAATGTTCTTTATGGTAAGCTCAAACACGGACAAACTGAGACGCTTCATATTTGAGAGTAGCTTTCTGGAGAAATATGAGGTTGAAGAAGAACTCCTCGAACAAATCCGAACCGATGAGGTCGCCTTGCTCAAGTTCGGGCTTGATTGGCTTCAAAGCGCCCTTTTCGGGGCCGACAAGGTGAAGCTGAAAGAACACGTCCAAGAGGAACAGAAAAAGCGGGCCGAGGAGGAGGCCAAGGCAGCCGGAAAAGTACGGCATTAAGACCGGTGTCTAAGGTTTGTTCCGTGCAACTCAGAAGCCGGCCGAGAGATAGAACGTGAAAGACGTCCAAAACGAACCGGATCACCGAAAAATCGATCTTGCCAGGGTAGGCATTAAAGGGATCAAGTATCCGATGAATGTCCTGGACAGGGACAACGACAGCCAGGCTACCGTGGCAACCATTAATATGTACGTTCATTTGCCCCATCGGTTCAAGGGGACCCACATGAGCAGGTTTGTGGAGGCGTTAAACGACTATTATGCTGACTTAAACCTGAAGACATTCTTTGAAATGCTTGACACAATAAAGAAGAGTCTTGATGCTCCCGCTGCAAATCTGGAGATCAGTTTTCCCTACTTTATGAAGAAAAGGGCACCAGTGTCCGGGGTTCCCAGCATGATGGAGTACACGTGCCAATATATCGGGGAAATAAACGGAGATGAACGCAAACTCCATATTGGTGTCAGAGTGCCGGTCTGCACCCTGTGTCCTTGTTCAAAAGAGATCAGCACCCAGGGGGCTCACAATCAGCGGGGCATTGTTTCGGTAACAGCACTTTTTAAGGAATTTTTTTGGATTGAGGAGGTTATTGAAATCGTAGAAGCCTCGGCCAGCAGCGACGTTTTTGCACTATTAAAAAGAGAGGATGAAAAATTTCTTACTGAACAGGCATACAGCCGGCCAATGTTTGTGGAAGACGTTGTCAGAGAGGTAACAGACAAGTTAACAAAAGACCCGAGATTCACCGTGTTCAGTGTAGAAGCGGAAAACTTCGAAAGCATTCACAATCACAACGCCTATGCCTACACCGAGGTAGCCCCCGAGCTATCGTAAACGCTTTTATCCAGCGACTTCCTGCCAGACAACACTTCAACCGTACTACATAGAGCGCTGATGGAGACAACGAGCTCCTTCGCTATCGCGAAAAAAGAGATCTATTCTTTTTCTTGCCCGGAGGGTATGACACCCATTGTGGCGACAAGTCGTCGCCACAATAGTCTGTGTGAGTCTGCGTGAGTCTGTGGCTGAACCCTTTGTTTCTCTTGACCTTGCAAAAACTGAGTGTTTTGAAGAGGTCTCTATAGCCCGGATGGAGACAATGAGCTTTCCAAGCGCTTTTGATACTCCTCTTGTAGTGTCTCGATCATCTTCGGGATCGAATAGTCTATATTGCCAACCGCAGACACCGGCAGAATCTCAACGACCGAATTGGTAACACAGGCGCCATCAAACCGATCCAGATCTCGGAGCATGATCGTTTGTTCTTTCAAGGAGATACCAGAGGCCCGAGCCGCCTCTATGATCTGCTTACGTGTGACACCCGGAAGAAGCCCCGCACTTGTTGGGGGAGTCAAGACCTGACCTTTCTCAAAGAAGAAGACATTGCTAATGCATCCCTCTGTAATCTCGCCACGCTCATTTGTGAAGAGGGCGTCAAAGAATCCCTGGTCTCGGGCCCATGTGAAAACAAAGATATTTTCTAAATAGGACGTTGTCTTGAACTTCAGGAGAGGAGAACCTGAGAATCTTTGAAAAGGGGCCAACGCCAATTTCGCCTCCTGGCCTTGCCACGTACTCATCTCCTGCAAAGGTTCCCATGACGTATCAAATGTGGACTTCTCCACACCATGATCTCCATAGGAGGTTAGATTAAGCCGAAGACGGGCTTCTGAGTCGAGTGGGATTTCCTCTAGAGCAAGTTTTAGGGCTTCAACGGCTTTTGCGCCTGAGAAGGGGAGCGCAAAAAAGTTCGCCCCTTCAGCCATGCGGTATAGATGATCTTCTACAAATGCGAGTCTTCTGCCCTCATAAACCCTGAACGTTTCAAAGAGCCCTTCTCCAAATAATAGCGTCCGGTTCTTCATCTACAGGTCCTTGATGGCCAAAAGCCCAGTTGTGTCTCTTTACTCTACATCTACCAATGTCTGTGTGCTTTCAGCGCCTTTTCTCAGAATCAGGCAGCATGGTTAAGCTGAATTTCGACAGGCAACCAGATAACGGTAGCCATATTCAACAATGGGTTCGCCGAGCTGATTGTTGATTTTACATTTAATCGCTGCAAACCCCCGATCCGGAGTGTTCCGCGAACGTTTGAGGTGGGTCCACCAGGCTTCAACAGAAAGAATGTCACCCGGCCTCACCGGATTGAACATCTTCACCATATCCATACCAACACCGCTGAGGATAGCTACATCCCCCTGTGCTTCCACTACCACACGAGTACAAGCGGAAAGTGTGTGGAGTGAAGATGCAATGATGCCCCCGAAGACCGACTCGTTCGCAGCATTTTCATCCGTGTGGAAGGGCAGGGGATCAAATCTCTTGGCAAAATCGATTATATCCTCCCGCGTCATAACCACAGGCTGACAGTTGAGGCGTTCACCTTCAGTCAGGTCTTCGAAATACCTCTTTGCCATGCGTCACAGTCCCAAGACAGGTTCATCTTTTGGATAGCTCACTACAAAGGACACATCTATTTCCTTTACTTCTTTTGGCTTAAGATCAAACGACCAGAGGAGGACGCCTTCCTTGTCCTGGTAGTTCCTCTTAGTTGGTTCCGGCTTGATCTTCATATCTTCAACCTTGATCCTGTCCGTCCTCGACACGGGAACATTGTCGAGGATATTCATGGTTAGAGCCTTGTCCTTCAGGTTTTCTGCCGTTATCCTGAATGCCATTGTTCGGACAACGGTATCTCTCTCAAACTTGCCGAAAAAAGTCTCTTTGACCTTATCCTCGATCTTCTTCCGTTTGATTTTTACCTCCCGGTCTGCCCCAAGATTCAAATCAAAAGTCTCGCCTGCCTTCTTCTCTTTTATGAAGGTCTTGCCCACAAAACGGGTGCCAAAATGAACATTCATGGGGCCGCCAAGGAGTTCCTTGTCAACGGTGGCTTTACAGATTAAGAAAGAAACAGGGTTTCTTTTTGGAACCGCATAGTGCAAGAACTTTCCCTTCAAGGTCTTGGTAAAGAGTGGCAACATGGTTTCTTTGTCCTTTGATTCGATGGTCAGCTTTCGAGGCATCCGGTACTCAAATGAAAGTGGCAGCTCTTTCTTCTTGGCAGTTACAAATTCAGCCTCTTCTTGATCAACGGCCTCTTCCAGAGCCATCGGTGCTTCCATCCTGTCCTCAGCCATAGGTTCCGCAGACTTTCGGCGTAAAGCAACACCCCCGCTGAAAGCAGCTTTTCTCGGTAAGGGCCGGGGGATGTCCAGGATCCAACTTGGAAGCTCGGGAAGGCTTGCGCCTTTAAGGGGGATAACGTTTGAGACAGCCAGGTCTACGTCTCGCCAGTCTTCCCCAGTCTTTTGATTAACCCTTGAGAACATGGTCAGATTCACGGCCTTCAAATCCAATGGCACGGCTGCTTTGTATACCGGCTGCCAAAAGGCATTTTGCACGAGATAGCTGGCTTCAATGTTGATCTGCTGATCTTTCTTTGCATTGAACAGAACCTCGATCCCCTTCTTCTCTTTCCGCCGGGATCTGGTCAAAGACGCCAGCTCCCTTTCCACAACTTGAATCTCTTTGTCAACTGACTCGGTCTTTTCATTCAGAGTCTGTCTTTGTTTGTGGATCTGCTCAAAATGACTCCCCAGGAAACCCATAGTTTTTTCCAGATCTTCGGTCTTTGGAAAGGAGGTCTTGATATCCTCGGGAACCTGGGTTTTTGAAAAGTCAATGAGTGAGGCAAGAAACTGCTCCTTCTTCTTTAGCACGGTCTTGCTATCTGCCAGCGCTTTTCGCGACGCCTTCAGTTCCCGCAGCTTTTCTTCGAGAGCCCGGATATTCTCCTGCGGAGCTTCCTTCAGGTAAATCTTCTTGAGCTGCACACTGTAAAGTTCCCCGTCGCCAAAGACCTTGGCGGAAACCGAATCAGAGTCCACCCGAAAGGCGTCCACGCCTATCAATATTTCATTTAGGCCCTTGCTCACATCGACCGCTGCCCCCCTCGTCACCAGGGCCTGATTGGAAAAGAGGGTTACCTCCCGGATTTGCGAGGGGGTCACCGCGTTGGCTGTAGGCACAGACACCCAAAGCAGAAGGCCAAACAGTAGGCACAGGAGTGTCTTCGCCGTCTTTCGCACTAAGGAGAAACCAAGCAAACGAGGCCCTAATGCTATAGTATGCGCACACAAGTTCATCCAATCGCCATTATTTGAATTACAACGCTTCATTTATCTACGCCTCCTCCTTGATCTGCCCTGCCGTGAGCCAACCACTATGAAAGATTCAAGGCCTGCGCTCAGGTTACCTTCAACCCACCAACTTGCCCGCGAGCCGTCTTTAATTACTGCTATCAATCGGAAGTCTCTCTAAGTCCATCAAGCGTTTGAAGCACTTCGTCGATTTGTGCCAACGTCATGGCGCCTTGGTCGCGCAATATCTCTCCGATGAGTCGGTGGGGTTTCCCTTCAAGATTACCCATGACTTGAGCGCTCAGTGCCTTGAGAAGTTTATCCTGTGTGATATATCCTGCTTGTACCGCAGTGACTCCAAAACGCCTTGCGCCGTGATCTACTTGTCTCGTCTTGTTAGACATCACAATCCCTCATCTTTTGGCCATTGGGGAGAGTTAAAAAAATGAAATTGGGGACACCGGAGACCAGCAAATATCATATAGTTCAAGACCTGATCATTGTTAGCATCATTTTGAATTGTTCTCTGGCTTTCAATGCATGGGGTTCATTTGCCGGCATAATAATCATGTTGCCTTTCTCCAAAATATTCGAATTGCCGGAGATTATGATTTCGGCTTTCCCATCGAGGATATAGACCATGGCATCAAACGGGGCTGTGTGCTCGCTTAACGCCTGATCTTGATCAAAGGCAAATAAGGTCACGGTGCCGGTCTTCTTCTTGATTAAAGTTCTGCTAACAACTGATCCCTCCTGATAATTCACTAAGTCAATAATATTTTGCGGTTCTGCTGTTTGGCTCATCATCTTTCTCCGTAATTGTCTTGTGCTGATTGATGTTTATCTCAAACCTGGAAGCCGACCTCCTGATGGCACATCTCCTTTTGCCGTATCATTGACGTGTCAACCTCAAGTACGGGATACTCGCCGCTCACTTCACAGGTCTTACAGAAAGTGCCTCTCTTGTTCAGAAGACTAAAATCACTTAGCCTGGAAAAGAATCGTTCATAGGTTTCAGGGATTGTTTCGAGATGGATATCATATCCTTTACCCACATGATAGATATTACCGAAATGATGTATCAAAAGGTAGAAACAAGCAGCAGAAAGATATTTGCATCCCATCTGTTTGAACAGTGCCGGATAAAACCTGCTAACGTGAATCTGTCTTGAACAGGTGTTCAAAGAGAACACAATAGCATAGGAAATCTGTTTCTCTGTCTTTCTGTCTATAATGAAGTATTCAACACATCGATCTTCCTGGCAGTAACGGAGCCGGTATCTGCTCAAGAGACGAGGCACGTTTTCTTTCATGAAACGCGATTCTGTTTCAGCCATTTCGGAGCCTCCGCATAGTCGAAGATTCCCTCCCCATTTACCGTAGGGAGCAAATTCTAGTACTCTAGACCTGACGCAACGTCTCTATATGCTTTCAACGCTACTCCTGGTCCTTGATTTCCCTAAGCACCGAGATCACAACTTCGGGATCCACCCTTTGGGTGTAATCTGCGTCAACAAAGGCCATTCTTATCTTCCGTTCACGGTCGATTACATAGGTTGCCGGTATAGGGAGTTCGAATGTGTCGTCACCATTGGCCGCAGGGAGGTCGATTCCGAAGCCGGCGAATATCGGCCTCAATTCCTCTGGCAGCACGTAAACGATACCGAACTGTCGCGCCACGTGGTTACCCGTGTCGCTCAGCACCGCAAAAGTCAATTTCATTCTCTCCGCTGTCGACACAGAGTTGTCAGGGGTCTGGGGAGATACGGCCACCAAACCGGCACCTAAGTCTTCTATGCGAGGTAACTCGAGCTGCAAAGCCTGCAGCTCCAGATTGCAGTATGGTCACCAGCCGCCTCGATAGAAGCTTAACACTACCGGACCTTTCTTAAGAAGTTCCGATAGCGACACATTGGCGCCCATGGCGTTTGGTAATACAAACTCTGGCGCGATATCGCCCTGCTTGAGCGCAGATTCGATGATCCCGGATTTTGCGAGATTCTCCGTGGCGCGAATCATCACTTCGTATTGATCAGCGGGAATCAGTCCCTTTGACTCTTCTCTAACCCTTGCCAGATCCTCAGCCAAAGACATGGTGTCCTCCTTTCCAATAAAGAAGCGTGGGTCTGTGTATGTCCCTTTTTTCACTAAAAAGCTGTTTTGTCAAAAGTGTAGGTCTGACCTCCATCCTCCGCTAAATAACAAATCCGGGGCCGAAGGAGACAGCAAATGCTCCAAAAATAACAACCAAAAACCACAAAAACATCGAATCTTCAAGCAAACGGACAATCCAGTAATAGACCATGGCCAAGACAAAGGAAACCAAGGTAAGCGTTTTTACGTGAATTGCCACCTCCATTCCTGACGCCACCATCTGGTCATCGCATAGACCACAATCGCATAGACAACCGCGAATGCCGGCCAATACTTTGTCATTGTGACCAACTTGGCTGTTGCTACGAGAAAAACGAGTTGTATCATCCTGCGTCCTCCCTTTCTCCGATGCGTTGTGTTTGGAGTCTCTGTCCCTACCTGCCCCCTTCACATGGATTGGTCAAGATAGGTCCCGCAAGTTGAAAGAAACTTGGAGAACCGGATTTCCTGGATACTATGGCATTATCGTTAATTTGGTCTGAGGCATGATGTGGCAGATAATCGTTAGTCCGAGATACGTCGCTGCTCACGGGCCGCTATAGCCCGGCTTCAATAACCCGGATGTTCTTTGACGCCTAAGAACTTTCAAAAACTGCGGTTCTTCTATAGTCCGTGTGCACCGGCATTGTTAGCTTTTGCCATTTTTGTAATGATACAATCATACTCTCTTAACATTTCTCTCAGCGAAAGTAATGCTTTAGAGAAAAAAGAAATGGGTTAAAGCTATCATCCATAAACACTTTTTGCTTAATTAAATCGATAATAGCAACTATCGTTTTACATGCTTGACGTGCATCTTTCTGAGTAATGCTCGGTGTTACATTATAACGGGGATGAGAAATTTCATTTCTTAAGGCCCGGAACTTTTTATACATTCCGTACAACCCGGTTTCCTGATTACCACTTAAGAACTCTTTTAGTGTGCTTCCAACAACCATTTCAAAGAGCCAAGTCGTCTTATCTTTCGCATTATACTTGGCAGAATTATCTCTCAGCTCGTTCTTCAAAGACTCGTTGGTTATATTTACTTCGAAAATGTTATCCAAGAAAGAATGAAAGCAATCGATAATGCCTGAGATACACTGGGGGTAATGCCCTGTTTCATACATCCTGAAGGCGTTAATTATATTCAAATTGAGATTGCTAAGAAGATTTGGTTGGGTAAGAATGGCCTGGAATGCATCCGTCCAGTGAGCGTCAGACGCACTAGGAAACAGTTCCGAATCTTCTGGCCTATCCTCAGCCTGAAATCGAGTCTCATCGGAATACTTAATATATGACAAATGTAGAATGGAATTTTCTGTAATTGGATTTACAGGTACAGATAAGAAATAGATCCTATAATAATCCAAAAACGAATTGATTATCTCCATGGAGCACTGTTTTAAGACCTGGGTAAGGGCAAATTGCTGATAATTTCTACTTTTTTCTAAGTCTTTTATAGGCATAGAGTTTGGAAGTCTTTCATAGCATTTGATAAAAGTATCGTAGTCCAGAGGGATGGTTAACAAAAATTCAATTATGGCCAAACTCACCCGCGCTCCCGGCAATGATACGCCCATCGGAGGACTCAAGGTCGTCGCGGAAAATGGTTGGTTTGCTGCCCGTCCCTCGGGCACGGAGGCGATCTATAAACTATATGGGGAGAGCTTCAAAGGAGCAGAACATCTACGAAGAATCCAGGAAGAAGCGCAGACCATCGTCAACGCCGCATTTGCTGCGGCAGGAGCATCATAAGGCAGGTCACGGCTGATCGTGACTCCAATAAGTTGAAATAGAAAAAACACAGCAGTATTGATCTCTCACCGTAATATAGACCGAGGATTTGCAACCTCATCAAGTGGCTCTCCATTTCAGACCCAGTAGAGTACGGTGAAATGG
>JAQYVR010000111.1 GCA_030145395.1 Desulfobacteria bacterium | reverse complement strand
ACGCGGATGATGCTAGCCAAGGGCACGGCAACGATCATCCCGCCGATGCCGAACTGCGCGCCGACAATCAGGGCAAGTATCACGACCAGTGGGTGCAACCCTGCACCCTTGCCGACGATCTTTGGCTGGAGGACAAAACCTTCAATAGCCTGTATCACAGAAAAGAGACCGAGCACTCCAAGGAGGGTGAAGATTTTGGTGCTCCAGGGTACGCCTCCGGTCAACAAAACAATCATGATCGCCGGCGTGACACCTATAATGGGTCCCAGGTAAGGTACAAAACCGCCGATCGCTGCCGCCGTGCCTATCAAGACGCAGTAATTACGTAGAGCCGGAAATCCAAAAAAACCTATAGTGAAGAGGCCTATAGCAAACAGGGTTCCCACGATGGCCGAGACAGTAAGCTGCCCGCGCAGGAAGCCACCCACTGCCACGTCGATCTTGCTGAGAACATCGAACGTGTTCTCGCGGTACCGAGGGGGAACCATCTTGCGTATCAGCGGCCCTATTCTCTCCCAATCAAGGATGAAGTAAAAGTTGATAATCCCGATAAAGATCAGGAAGGAGAGAAAACCGATCACAGAACCCACACCGCTAAAGATACCCTTTGCGACCTCCCCGACCGCCTTGAAACTGCCTGAAGCCACTTTTTGCAGCGCTGGCAAAAGCCAGGCAGCTATCTTCTCGTAATCGACCTCGACCTCTTTTATCTTGTTCTGAATCGTCTTGATTAACTCGTCATCGATCTGCAGGTGTTTGTTTTCGGAAAGGGCGGCAAGAAGTGTGGGCACGCCCTCCTTCATGGTATGAAAGAGTTTGATAAACTGAGAAAGAATGGTCGGAACAAGAAATGCGAGCAGCAGAAAGATGACAACGAAAATGATCATGTACAGAACCAGCGTTCCCATAACCCGGCCCAGTTTTAGCCGGTGCTGCAAGCCGATGACAACAGGTGCCAGGATATAGGCAAGGATCAGCGCCACCAGGAACGGCGTGAGCACATTGAAAACAAAACCGATTGAACCTTTCATTAGGCTGAACGTGTAAAAGCCAAGGGCAATCGCACCCATGATCCCAATGGCATACACGATTCGCCGCAACACAGGATCGGCAATCTTGAATTCAGACATGGTGTTCCCCTATGTTCCGTTTCCAGTTACCGGGAGTAAGTCACACGAAACCAACCGCCGGTAAATTTCTGTACACCAACAATATTTCATTAACTCCCTTTTGGTCAGGGGAGTATAGAGGGATGAGGCTTCTGTGTCAAACAAGAAAGCGTCTCAATATACAAGGAGTTCAAACAGGAAATGAGGCCAAAGATGCGTGAAGACCGGGTGTCGTGTCTCACAAGTTTGTTTAAAAACTATGGCTGGACTATCAAGCCATTCTCCTTGCTCCGTGACCATTTTCGGGACGTTAGCTTCGTTCCGCTAAATCGTGAGAACTCGGGCCTAAGGCCCTTAAACAGCTCATGATTCTTGACGCTGCGCTCAGCTGACGTCTCATAGCGCAAAGCTTCACTCCGTGCCCGAAAATGCTCAATGTCGCTCGGAAAAGGCTTTCAGTGCCCCATGACTAATGGAAGTTATTCCCGGGACACGAAACTAGCAAAGATTGACAAAAGCAGGAGAATTAGAATAAACGAACTACAGCAAGAGTCGTCAGAAAAGAACTGACAGGTGGACGGCTGGGAAAGGAAAAGGACTTCATCACAAAACTCTGAGGTGTCTCGTGGAAGAGAAGGACTTCATAAAAGAGTATAAGCAGGAATTCAGAACCATCTTAGCTGTCATACAAAAGGTGGGCTTAGATTATATCAGAAGCGGCCATATAGAAGGTAATCCTCTTCAGCACTTGGAATACGTACTCAAATCAGTTCGAGAGTCCTGTGAAAAAAACATATGCAAGGTCTGCAACGAGCGACAAGAAACAGAGAGAAAGAAGAAGCTAAAGGTCGTCAAATAGCTGCGTCACTTATTATCCGCCTTCGCAGAAGGCCACGGGTTTACCCGTGGGGCTCCATTGGGGCTTTTTCATCCATTGTTTGGACTATGATCTATCAAAAGCTGCGCTTCGTCTCTGGTGCACGAAAATTGACTAGAAGGCGTTTCAAAACCTCAGATCGCGTTTGAGGGCAAGGCGTCCCGCGAATTTAGAACGGAGCGTACACGTCAGTACGTGAGTATTTCAATTCGCGGGACAACACAGCCATCGAGCGTTAGATGGGGTTTTGGAATGGCTTCTATGGACTCCCCCCGGGAACATATATGAGCAGATCCAGATCGGTCGCATTTATTCTGTCATATTTTCTGTATTTTTTCGCATTCTGGATGGTGCTCGCCTATCTGCCCCTTATCTTTAAAGCCTATGATTTCTCTGATCAGCAGATAGGATTTGTTATCGGCCTAAACTCGCTATCAAGCATCCTTCTTGTCCTCCCCTTTGGTGTGTTTTCAGACTACTTCTCTCCGAAAAAGACACTGACCTTAGGCGCCATTTGTTTCAGCGGATATCTATTCCTCCTTCTCATTCTGCAGGATTTCTACAGTCTATGCGCTGCAGTTCTCCTCGGAGGGGTAGGTGCTGCAGCCATCAGGGTGATCTTGATGTCTCTTTACCTGAAGCTGACCGATAGCAGGGGACGTGCAAAGAAAATAGCGTGGCTGCACATGGGGGGGTATCTCGGTTTCGGATCCGGTCCGCTGCTTGGGGGTTATCTCTATGAAAATTTTGGTGCATCTCTCATCATAAAGTTGGCATTTGTGCTTTCGATGATTATCGTGTTGTCAACTCTCGTTCTTGAGGATGCGCCACCCGTAGTCTTCAGCTTTAAGGACTATAAGAGAGACGTCAAAGAGCCGGATGCCCTGTTCCTGATTGTCCTGGTATTTGTTCTCGGTACACACTTTGGGGCGGAGCAGTCCAGCATAAGTCTTTTGATGACGGAGACTGTCGGATTAAGTAAAAAAGAAATAGGCCTTGTATTCTTTGCCCTTGGAGGCTGGATGGCCATTCTGGTACCGTTTGCCGGTATACTTATGGACAAAAAACAGCGAGTCTTCCTAATGCTCATTGTGGGACTTCTCCTCTCAAGCTGTTTTCAGTTCATGACCCCCTTTGCCAACACCCTTGGTGGGCTCCTGATCATCAGGATGATTCATACAATGGGTGACACCTTGGCAATCCTGGAGTCCGACGTGCTAACGGCTCGCTTTTTTCCGGCCGCCAGACTGGGTGGCAATTCGGGTCTTGTCTTTTGCGCCAGGACTTCAGCGATATTTGTTTTCGCTGTTTTTTCCGGCTGGCTGAACCAGGTTTGGGGTTATAAAATGACTTTCTTTGTGAACGGTATTATGGTATTCGGGTTTTCCTTGATCGCCCTTTTGTATGTCTTAAGGGCCTTTGGGCTGAACCCAACTGACCAGATAGCAGGTGAAACAGGCACCGGTGACAGAAAGGAATAAGCTGATGACAGAGAGGCAATGGTTGGTGCTGGCCTCACGAAATGCAGGGAAGACCGGAGAATTAAGGGAGCTCTTAAAAGACTTCCCGATAGAGATAAAGAATCTGGACGATTTCGGTCCGATCCCCCCCGTTGAAGAGGATGGCACCACTTTTGACGAAAATGCATACAAAAAAGCTGCCTTCACCGCCAAGGTCCTGGGACTGCCGACCTTGGCCGATGACAGTGGCCTTAAAGTGGATGCATTAGGAGGTCTTCCAGGGGTTCACTCGGCCCGCTATGCGGGGCCGAACGCCAGTGACACAGACAACAGCGCCAAGTTATGGCGCGAAATGAAGGGCAAAACCAACCGGACTGCAACCTTTGTCTGTGTGATTTCCATCGCAGTCCCCTCTGGAATGGCACTCACGTATGAAGGCCGGTGTGAGGGACTCATCGCGGAGGCCCCTGCCGGGGAGAATGGCTTTGGCTACGACCCGCTGTTTTATTACCCTCCGCTCAACAGGACTTTTGCCCAGCTTTCTTTGGAAGAGAAGAACCAGGTCAGTCACCGCGGAAAAGCCATGGCTCAACTCAAGGAAGAGTTTAACCAGGCCTTGACCTGGATTCGACAAAAGCTTTAAGGTTGTTCACTTACTTTTCTATTGACCGGCTCGCTCCCCGCGCACGAAGTGCTGCCGGAAGGCAGAACCTCCGTCCTTAAGGACGGGGTCAAGGGGAGCTATATGAAAATGTTTATTTTCCTTACCGGGGCGCGAAGCACTGCCGTAAGGTAGAACCCCCGCTCTTCAGGGCGGGGAAGCTTCACACTCTCTCAAAACTGTTTTTTATTTGTCACGCTTGATGGACTCGTAAAAAGTCAACAAACAGACGGCACAGTAAAAAGCTTCAGATGCAAGGCGCGCTAATATTGAGGAATGAGACGTACTTATCGTACGTCGCAATGACGAAAGATGCATAGACAGCAGCCTGCGAAGCAGGTGGCTTTGGTTTCCGGCCAAAGGCCGTGAAACCAAGCAGGCACGTCAGTGCCTTTGATCTAAGTCTGCTTGCAGACAACCGCAACGCCGCAGATGGACTTTTTACGAAGCCGTCACTCTTAAACAAGAACTGGACAGCACACCAAGCATCTTTTGGAGGATTATATTATGGAACGTACTCGAGTCGTGATCACTGGGGTGGGTGCTATTACCCCCATTGGATGTGGAAAAGATGCATTCTGGAATGCACTCATGGAAGGCAAATCAGGCGTCGATCTTGTGACAAGGTTTGACACATCTGATTTCAAAACCAAGATAGGTGCTGAGATCAGGGACTTTGATCCCCAAGAATATGGAATTAAGCCCAAGGATGC
>JAQYVR010000056.1 GCA_030145395.1 Desulfobacteria bacterium | reverse complement strand
ATCTGTAGATGCACCGGCTATTATAGTATTGTAAGGGCAATAAATAATGCGGCCCTTAGATAATTGGTGAACAGTAAGCGGTAAGCGGTGAACAGTGGTCAGCTGTCAGCCTGTAGGATGGGTTGAGGAACGAAACCCATCGACTTTGCTATAGAGAGGTATTGAATGGGGTATACCGAATACATCAAACCGAAAAATCTAAATGATCTTCTAAATAACAAGAAAGAGACAGAGGGACGCGGTGAGGTCATTGCGGGGGGTACGAACCTTATCCCACAGATGAAGGAAAAGGTTAAATCACCCGATTTCTTGATCGATGTCTGTGACTTGCAGGAACTCTCTCAGATTAGTGAAGAAAACGGTATGATATCCATAGGAGCGGGGACCACAATCGCCGATATTGCTTCATCGGAAATCATCAAGAGTAAGAGTCCGATCCTCGCCTCTGCCGCAAGGCAACTTGGGAATCCTCTGATACGCAATCGCGCAACCATAGGTGGAAATATAGCAGATGCCTCGCCTGCAGCGGACACTGCACCACCATTGCTCGCTTTGGAGGCGTTGCTTTATCTGGAATCCAAAGGTGGGGGACAGAGAGACGTTCCTCTGGACAAATTTTTCACAGGCCCCAACCAGACTGTTATGAAGGAGAATGAAGTCATCACGAGGATTTGCTTCAGGGAGCCTGCAAGCCCACTACACGGAAGCTACATTAAGCTAGGTCTTAGAAACGCCATGGCCATTTCGGTTGTGAGCGTGGCCGTCATGCTCGATGTGAAAGAGGGCGTTTGTCGCAAGGCCAGAATAGCACTTGGTTCTGTTGCCCCGAAACCCGTCAGGGCATATGGGGTTGAAAAGGGTTTAGAGGGGAAGGAGCTCAACCGGGATGTCATCGAAGCAAGTGCCAATGAAGTCATAAAAGACATATCGCCGATCAGCGACATCAGGGCTTCAGCAGCATACAGACAACATACGGCCTCAGTGCTCCTTAAAAGGGCCATTCTTGAAGCACGAGATAGAGGAGTGAAATGAAGAAATACCCAATGCGTATAAACCTAAACGGTGAGTGGGTGGAAATGGAAGCTGATGCCGGTGAAACGTTGCTCCTGGCCCTGCGGGACACATTGGATGCAGTAGAGGTTAAAAATGGGTGTGGTAAGGGCGACTGCGGTGCCTGCACGGTTATTCTGAATGGAAACCCCGTCAATGCTTGCCTCACACTGGCCCTCCAGGCGGATGGGAAAGAGGTGACGACTATAAAGGGAATCGGTTCGGCCCAGGACCCTCACCCTCTTCAAAAGAGTTTTGTGGAGAAAGGAGCCATTCAATGTGGTTTCTGTACCCCCGGTCACGTTCTATCCGCCAAGGTTCTGCTGGACAAAAATCCGACGCCTACCCGCGATGAAATTACGGAAGCGATTTCCGGCAACTTATGCAGATGTACCGGCTACACCAAGATCGTCGAGGCGATCGAAAATTCTGCCCAATCACTGAATGCGGAGTAACAAACCATGTCAGAAAATATGGACGATTCATCGAGACCGGACTATCAATATATAGGTAAACCAGTTCCTCGACACGATGCCTGGGACAAGGTCTTCGGGACCACAAAATATGCAGAGGATTTCAGCATGCCCGGCCAACTCTATGGAAAGGTGCTGAGAGCAAAATTTCCTGCTGCCAACATTTTGTCCATAGACACCAGCGAGGCTGAAAAGATTCCGGGTGTGAAAGCCATCATGACCGCCAAAGACGTCCCGAACAATGAGACTGTGACTCGCTTCGGCCAGACCAGAGCGGTTGGTGGATTTGAAGGGCTATACCGCGTCCTTGCGTATAAGAAGATCAGGTATAAGGGAGAGGCTGTCGCCATCATTGCGGCAGAAACCCCGCGGATTGCGGAAGAAGCTGCCGATTCTATTCGTGTTGAATACGAAACTTTACCAGGTGTCTTTGACCCAATCGAAGCAATGAAACCTGGAGCCTATCAGGTAGGAGAGTCTGACAGCAATGTCATTTGTAGTTACAAGATGAGAAAAGGGGATGTCAGGGAGGGCTTCTCGGATTCGGATGTGATCGTAGAAAATACTTTCAAGGTCCCCCATGTTGAACATGCCTTTATTGAACCGGAATCGGGTCTTGCCTGGATGGATGAGAATG
>JAQYVR010000194.1 GCA_030145395.1 Desulfobacteria bacterium | reverse complement strand
GTGTGCTCATGATGTCCGTCTCCCACTTTGCTTCGACTGAAGATGTTCATGGTGGTCCCTGATTGTGATTGGCTGTGCTTAGTTCCCACTATCACCTGACTCGTTTGTCCTTCCTCCGTGTCCGTTCCCGGAGAGGTCCTTGTTGACTAAGGTCTCTATCTCCGAAAGTCGCTCGGCTCGGTCAGCCAAGGCGCGCTCATAGGATAGGTGAAACTCCAGAAGCAACCGCTCAGCGTCAATCAAAGAGATGAAGCTCACATTCCCGGTTTGAAAGCTCAGCTGAGCCACCTGCAAGGATTCGTCTGCCTTGGGAATGAGCGTGTCGCGGTACAGGTCAATCTTCCGCTCGGCGTCTCTAAAGTGATACAATGCAAGTTTCAAATCAGCTTCCAACTGATTCTCGGCATTGACTCGCTCTTCCTGCACGGCCTTGTGGCGAAGCCGGGCTTCCCTTTCTGCCGCCCTGTACTTACCGTGCCAGATCGGCAGATTAATCGAAGCCTTGGCAATCATCGGGTCTTTTCCGCTGTCAGGGGTTCCCGGCATCAGGGCCTCGTCAGTATCCACGTAATCGAGGCCAATCGTGATGTCGGGATAAAAGTTCTTCCCGGCAAGTTTGATGACGAACTGTTCCTTCTCTGCGAGGAAGTCTAAACGATTAAGGTCAGGATTCCGTTCGGCAAGCCACGTGAATGCCTCCTTATCCGTGAACGCCGGACTATCGTGCGGAATCGTCTGAGGCCAAGGCAAGGAAGCATCTGAAGGCCGGTTCAGAGCAGCATTCAGCTTCGCCACGATCGGCTCTTGAAGTAACTCCTGTGTCTGCAACCTGTCATCAAGTTTGCCAAATTCAACCTGGGCCTGGATAACAGCGGTATGAGCTGCATAGCCGGTCTTGAAACGGGTCCTGGCAACGCTTTCGAGATTAACCAAGAGATTGATGTGCTCCTTCGTGATCGCCACAGCCCGGCCTAAGTAGTAGTATTCGAAGTAGACTGATTTTACACGGTGGAACAAGTCGAGTTTTGTCTTCTCGTACTTCTCCTTTTCGGCATTGGCAGCCTCCAGTGCCGCATCGCCTTTCAGCTTCAGCGTCCCGAACCACGGAAATGTCTGAGATATACCAAACATCTGACGCTGGGGCCCCACCCGCGTCTCAACCTCTTCGATGTAATAGGCGTAGTTAAAGCGGGGATCCGGCAGCGAGGTAACCTGTGGGACCATCTCCAAAGCAGCTTTCCATTGGTTGAACGCCGCCTCCAACCCTGGGTTGTTCAGGGCAGCGTATTTCAGATAGTCCGCGAGCGTTGAGGTGTGGTCAAGGTTTGGAAGGTTTTGCGCTGGAGCGTTCTCTGATGGAATGGGTATCTCGGAAACTGCAAGATGATCTTCGGGGGGTCCCGCGCCTGTCCTTCTGGGTGTTGCCCAGCATGTGAGCACAAAAGAAATCAAGGTTAAGACAGTTATCACAGTTTTTGAAAGTTTCATTGTTACCCCCGTTCTCATCAAAACTGTCATTTGCGGAACTTCATTATCTCATTGATCTACCGCCCCCCATGGATCTGTGACTTGGTCCTTTCCGGCACACGACACATATACTTGAACATACACCAAGTTATGCAAAAGAGCGACCATAAAAAGAGTGCGGTGACAGCCTTCCGCGTAACGGACTTCATGTCGGCAACATCCCGGTGCAGTCATTCTGGGTGCTATTCCTGATCCTTTTCTGTCGGAGTGATTGCTCCAGCAAAAAATGTTCCTTGACGAACTTGGTACGGAGCAAATAACTTGCAGCAAGAGGTTTCGCCTTATGGCAAGCAGCAAGCCTGAGAAGCCGATTCAAGGACTCTTGGAGTATAGAAGTAATTAACACAAAAGGGAGACGTTTAAAAGGAAGAGAGGCACTAAGGAGACCATACCTGAGGAAAAAACATTGTTGGAGAGACCTCCCAGTGAGTCAAAAGGGTGGAGAAGGTTGGTTGTACCATGCGCCGGGTATGCCAACGCCGGGGTTATTGTTCTCGTCACTGCGAAGAGTGAAAAGGCTGGTAAGGCCGAAGCGCAGTCCTCCAAGGCGTCACAGCCGGCCTCCCGGACCTCACAACAGCAACTCCTGATATGAGACCCTCCCCGTGGTTCCATTGAATGTTGGGGAAGCCATCCCTCATAACGCACACAGCACGCCCCACCACAACCAGCATTCACAGGGGAACTCGGAGTCCCTACTAGACCCAAAATGACGACCAGGGCAAGCACCAGGGAGAGTTTTTTTTGAGTTTCTACATTCATTCCGTTCGACTTTTCGTGCCTATGACTAACTTACAGCCACACCGGCTACCTGTCTTTCCTTAACCAAATCACCTCTCTTTGCCGGAGTAGTTTTTGGTTCTAAAGCCAGCATGCGATCAAGGGCCATCCTGGCATCTGCCTTTATCTCTTCGGGTACCTTGACCACATTGACCTGTCCAACATGGTCAAGGGCCCATAACAGGTTTTTGAGGTTTATTTTGAACATATTGGGACATAAGGAATGGTGTAGGACCAAAACCTTTTTGTCCGGATTTTCCAAGGCCACCCGTTCAATCAGATTTACTTCAGTACCTATGATAATCGTCGTATTTGGAGGTGCACTTTCCACATATTTCACTATGAAGCTGGTGGAACCAACAGCATCGGCGAGCGCAACCACTTCCTGAGTACATTCCGGATGGACCACTATTTTGGCTTCCGGAAACCTTTCTCGCATTTTCAAAGCGTGCTCCACACGAAAACGGGTATGGACGAGGCAGTAGCCATCCCACAGGATCACCTTTGCCTTTTTGATGTCATCTCGGGTGTTGCCTCCCAATGGCTTGTGCGGATCCCATACAATCATTTCCTCGGCCGGAATCCCCATCTGATTTCCGGTGTTTCGGCCCAGGTGCTGGTCTGGAAAAAACAGAATCTTGTCACGCTCACTTAATGCCCAGCGAAACGCCGTCGGGCAATTGGATGAAGTGCATACAGCGCCCCCACGGTGGCCACAAAAGGCCTTTAAAGCCGCATCAGAGTTCATGTAAACGATCGGCATCACCGAGTCCTCGCCTGTTATGGAGGTAATCTCTTCCCAGGCGTTTTCCACAATATATATGTCAGCCATGTCAGCCATCCAGCACCCGGCTTCAAGGTCGGGTATCTGAACCGTCTGGTGGGGCTGAGAGAGAATTTCGGCACTTTCCGCCATAAAATGCACCCCGCAAAAGACGATGAACCGGGCAGCCTTGTCTGCAGCCGCCTTTTGAGAGAGCCCAAAGGAGTCCCCACGATAGTGGCCAAGCTCTACGATCTCCTTTCGCTGATAATGGTGCGTCAGGATGAGAAGCTTTTCTCCCAATTCCTTCTTCTTGGCCAGGATCTGTTCTACGATCTCTTTGTCATTAAGATGATCCTGCATTTCATCCTCTGCGAAATCCTTGAAGCTCCCTTGTCCGCCTCTCGCGGGCTGCAATCCCGTCAACCCCTGAAATATCTGGATAAATCGTGACAGGGGATACGCTCGCTGTTGCAGTTCAAACTCTCTTGCCCGTTTCAATCATCTCAGACAGAGTGACAGAATTAAGCGTATCATGCACAGCTTTTGTTGCCTCTTCCCACAAGCCGCGGGTCAGACAATCGGTGGATTTTTCACATAAATCAGGATTTTCGACACAATCGGACAGATTGACTCCACCTTCAAGCACTTTGACGATTTCTCCGACAGTGATCTCTTTGGGGTGCCTGGTAAGCATGTAACCCCCTTTGGGACCGCGAACACTTTTGACGTAATCGGCTTTCTTTAGCGGGATAACAAGTTGCTCAAGATACTTAACAGAAATATCCTGACGCCTGGCAATGTCACCTATCTGAACAGGACCTGCATTATAATGCTGCGCCATATCAAGCATCATTCTGGTTCCATAGCGACTCCTGGTTGATAGTTTCACGCGCAGCTGTTCCTATTATGCAGTCGCCTTCCCCGTCGCTTCAGTCCGTTGAACAGTTCTCCGCGGCCGAAAAGGTGCCAAATCAACATTCCAGGCCCTTCCTCAAGTATCGTTTGCTACCGGGCCCCGGACAGATCCGTACCCCGTCAGCTCTACCCTGCAATCTCGACCAATTTACTATACTATATTAATGTGGGAAGGTGATGTCAAGATATGATCGGTTTCTGCACGACACTCTCGGGGTAATTGGCTGGAAGGAGTGGCTATCTATTTGAAACTACTTAATAACCAGAACGCTGCTGGCGCTGTTATGCAAGTTTGGTTATCGCCCATGACTTGCCCCCGGGCAATATGCAGGCCCCTTTTGTTCAAGGGGGCCTACAAAGGCCGCCAGCGCCGTCCAAAGCTGCAGGCATTTTCCCAAGGGGATTTCCTGTGGCAGAATAAGATGTTGATGCATGTCCGCTTGTCGTTAGGAAGGTGTGCGGAGATTGTCAACCCCAATGTTGCATAAACAACATGGCATAGAACGCCAAACTTAATGTAATATTAAGCAGTTGTGAACTGTATTCTCGGTGAATCACGAATTAACCGGGAGTGACACCCAGAAAGAGAGAAAAATAGCCACGTTGTTTACCCGTTGGGAAAGCCCGCCAGAGTGTGGTTCTTCATAATTTCGGTAACAGCTGGTAGGATAGCGATAAGAGTTGCAGTGCACCCTCAACGTCTTGGATCCGCAGCAACCTCGGCGTTTGCAACGTTAGGGTCAACACCAAGGGCGACAAAACATGGAGGCACTCAGAAAAATATGATACAGTGGACAAAGTATGATAAATAACGCCATATCAGCTCTCTAATAATGGTTTTTGTAATTACAGGAGGGAACTGGGTTATAACGGCTTCATCGGGATTGGTGCAAGATGGATAAGGAGAGCGCAACACAGAAGAAAGAACGCCTGATTCATTTACTCAGAGATGCAGGTTCCCTGTTGGTTGCGTTCTCTGGGGGCGTGGACAGTACGTTTCTATTGGCCGTGGCCCAAGAAACCCTTGGTGAAGGAGCGGTCGCTGCAACAGCCACTTCAGAAATATATCCAGTACGTGAAGAGGAAGAAGCTGAGAGATTTACCGAGGAGAGAGGCATTCAGCACATCGTCTTCCGATCTGAGGAGATGAGCCTCCCTGCCTTCGTCGCCAATGAACCGGACAGGTGCTATCACTGCAAGAAAGCACTTCTTGAGAAACTGCTGGAGATAGCAAAGGAGAACGGCTTAAAACATGTGGCCCACGCCGCCAACATAGATGACTTGGAAGATCATCGACCAGGGCTTCAGGCAGCCGAAGAATTAGGCATCATGGCCCCTCTGTTGGAGGTCGACCTGGGGAAGGAGGATATCCGTCTTCTGTCCAAGGAGATGGGGCTGTCCCAGTGGGACAAACCGGCCATGGCCTGCCTTGCTTCAAGGATACCCTACGGAAGCCCTGTCACCGTGGAAAAGCTGAAAGTGATTGAGGAGGCCGAAGCGTTTCTTCTTGAGAAAGGGCTGAGGCAATGCAGGGTAAGGCATCACGACTCTACGGCAAGGATAGAGGTGGATGAGTCGGAACAAGAAACAGTTATGGGTGATGACCTCAGAAGAGCTATTGTGCAGGAATTTAGACACATGGGCTTTTTGCACGTTGCCTTGGACCTGGAAGGTTATGTGTCCGGGAGTATGAACCGTGGTATCGAAACGGACTTGTCTGTCCCCACTGGGGATGAGGGGGATCCCTTTGACATGGGTGAAATCGGAATCGTGTGGGAGGATATAGATGGCCAGTAAGGTCGTCATGAAGGATGCCTTCAAGCGTTTCACCTTTGATCAGGACAAGGTCCTAACACCTGAGGAGACGGTGCAAAGGTTTAAGGACAAACTAAAAGAGGTCGATTTGGACGTCTTGGAAAAGACCGTGAGAATCGACAACGGAAGGTTGGATATCCCTGTGTTTTTCAGTCTTTGCGGCCGGGATGCCCGAGAGATTATAGGCACAAAGAAACAGATGGGGAAGGGAGGCACTCCGCAGCAGTCAGAGGCGAGTGCTGTCATGGAGTTGGCTGAAAGATTCAGCTTCTTTAGTTTTCACAAGAATCCCGAGAACTTTTTCGTTGAGAAATATCGAAATCTCAAAAATCGCGCCCTCCCCTTCGAGCTGATTGCCTTATCTGTGCATGACAATTCTGATGACTTGGACAAGGCTCGTGAAGTCTTTTCAGGGCTCCCCCTCAAATGGACATCGGCTTACAATATGACCAGACAGAAAGAAGTCCTCGTTCCTTTTGATTGGTTCTTTGCCATCAACGAGTTCAACGGCCCGTCAGCCGGAAACTGTTTGGAGGAAGCGCTCTCCCAAGGCATATGCGAGATCACAGAAAGACATGTATCGTCCATTGTTAGCCGGGAGAAACTGACGCTACCTGAAATCAACACAGACTCAGCAACCGATCCACTGGTCCTTGAGATGCTCGATAAGTACAAGAAAGCGGGTATCAAACTCTTTATCTCGGATTTTTCGCTCGATACAGGCATTCCCAGTGTGGGAGTGCTCGCTTATGATCCGTCCACCTTCCCTGAACGGAGCGAAATCGTATGGACTGCCGGCACCACACCCGATCCCCAGAAGGCTCTGAGCCGAGCCTTGACAGAGGTAGCCCAGCTTGCGGGTGATTTCAATTCATCATCCAACTACGTGGCCAGCGGTCTCCCCAAGTTCAGAACGCTTGAGGAAGCCGACTTTGTCATGAAGCCCTCCGGCAAGAGAGACATCACAGAGCTGCCCGATCTTTGCCATGACAACATAAAGGTGGAAGTGGAAAACTGCATTTCCGCCTTGTCCGGAATTGGCATGGAGGTCATTTTTGTCAACGCGACCCATCCCAGGCTCGAGATCCCCTCTTTCTATACGATCATACCGGGCGCCCATTTCCGGGAACGAGCCATTGGAACCAGCGTGGGTATGTTCTCAGCCAAGCTGATAGCCGAAAACGGTAATCCTGAAAGGGCAATAACCGAATTGGAAAGGGTAAACGCCTTGATGCCCGGGAAATATTATGTGAAGTTTTACCTGGGGTCTTGCCATCTCTTCATGAATAAGCTGTCAGAAGCCCTGGTGTTTTTTGAGGAAGCTTTGGAACTCGATCCAAAGCAGGAAGACATTGCCAGTATTTATTCGTATATGGGGGTATGCTTGAAAGACTTGGGGCAATACCGAAAGGCCATCTCAGTCCTGGAGAGAGCGGAGGATTGCGACAATGAGAGAACCGACGTTTACAACCTGATGGGATTCTGCCACTTCAAGTTAAAGGAACATGAAAAGGCCATTCAGTGTTTCCAGAATGTGGTCCGTATAGATCCCAGTTCTGCCATCGATTATGCTAACATCGCTTCTAATTATCGGGATATGGGAAATATGGATCAGGCAATTCGTTATTATCAATTTGCCATGGAACTCGATCCCACCATAGACTTTGCCAGGGATAATCTGCGCAGACTGCAACAATAAATATTGTTGCCTATTTCCTCCAAACCTGTTAAACGCTGGTGGCGTCCTTAGGGGATGCCAGCAGATTTTTCACTTTATGGGGTCATGAATAAACAGCAGTTTTGTTAATCCTCGCAACCTGAGACCTTTCGTTTAGGAAACCCCTCGGATTTGTTTCTCAAATAGAAGACGGAAAGTTTTTTTGAGGTGCCTATGCCTTATCGTATGGTTTGCTTGGTCAAACAGGTTCCTGACACCCGGAATATAACTTCCGACGTATTGAAAGAAGATGGTACGGTAAATCGTCAGGCTCTGCCAGCCGTCGTCAACCCCGATGATCTCTTCGCCCTCGAAATGGCCCTTGGTGTCAAAGATCGATACGGGGGTGAGATCACTGTGATCTCCATGGGCCCACCATCGGCTGTCGAAGTGCTCATAGATGCCCTGAGCCGAGGCGCTGATCATGCCGTCCTTTTGAGTGACAGAAAATTTGCAGGAGCTGACACGCTTGCCACATCGCACGTACTGGAAAAAGCCGTTCGGAAGAATGGTGATTTTGATCTTATCTTCTGCGGCAGGCAGGCCATTGATGGTGATACAGCCCAGACAGGCCCTCAAGTAGCTGAGAAGCTAAAAATACCACAGGTAACATTTGCAGAATCGATCGAAGAGTTGAACGGAGATGATATAATCATTCGGCGTACAATCGAGGGAGGATACGAGCAATTACGTGGCAGGCTTCCTCTTCTCATCACAGTTACCAACTCAGCAGAAAGACCGAGGCCTCCATCCTCAAAACGCATGATGTTTTGGAAAAAGGGGAAGACCACACTCGGGGCTAAAAGTGAAGACGAACAAGAGAGGCTCGCAAGCAAGGGGCTCCTGATCCCTTTCTGGAATCTCGAGGAGCTTGGGTGCCCTGCTAACATATGCGGCTTCCAGGGGTCTGCAACTTGGATAAAGAGTGTAGAGAGCGTGAAACTAACGCCTCGTGAGTCAAAATCTTTTGATACGTCGGACGAGGGGATCAAGGACCTTTTGAGTGAACTGATCAACGAGCATATCATTTGAACGGAAAAGTCATGGGAAACGGTGTTTGGGTATATGTAGAAAACGATGGATCAACCATTGTTGATGTGAGCCTTGAACTCCTCGGGAAAGGTAGGGAGCTTGCCGATCAACTGGGTTCTGAGCTGGTTGCTGTCATCATCGGACATGGCCTTTCAGATGCCGGTACTGAACTAATTGCTCACGGGGCCGACAAGGTTTTTGTAGCCGAGCACCCTCGCTTGGAGTTCTATTTGACCCTGCCCCACAGCAGGATTTCTGTCGAGTTGATCGAAAAGCACCGGCCAAGTATCCTCCTTATAGGCGCGACAAAGATAGGAAGAGACCTCGCGCCCAGAATCGCGTCCCGCATGAGTACAGGTCTGACAGCCGATTGTACTGATTTGCAGATAGGGAGTTACTCCTTCGGGAAGAAAAAGTGGAATGAACTTCTCCTCCAGATTCGTCCGGCTTTTGGTGGAAATATCATAGCGACCATTGCAACGCCTGAAACAAAACCCCAGATGGCTACTGTCCGAGAAGGCGTCATGAGGAAGCCGGATCCGGATTACTCGAGAAAAGGCGAAATCATAGAACTGAAACCAGAGGTACCAGAGGAAGACTTCATACTGAGCATTGTTGAGCGCGTTAAGGCCGAAAAAAAGGTCAATCTTAAGTCTGCAAAGATCATTGTCGCCGGCGGCATGGGTGTGGGTTCACGAGAGAATTTCGAAATCGTCCATGAACTTGCGAAAACACTTGGAGGAGAAGTCGGGGCGTCGCGAGCCGCTGTGGATGCCGGTTTCATAGAACCCGAATACCAGATCGGACAGACAGGTATTACCGTGCGTCCCAACTTATATGTAGCGTGCGGTATATCCGGGGCACTACAACACAGGGCTGGTATGGACCAGTCTCAAAGAATAATCGCGATCAACACCGATCCACAGGCTCCAATATTCTCGGTGGCTCATTATAGCATTGTAGGAGATCTTCATGAGGTGATCCCGAAAATGATCAAAGCCTACAAGAAAAAGGATTAGCCGTGGCGAATTTTTTCACTGATAACGAAGACATTAAGTTTCATCTTGACGACTCACGTCTCAGACGTATCACAGACCTGAGGGAAAGGGAGTATGCCGAGCACAAGGAATATCCCTTTGCCCCTGAGGACTTTGAAGACGCGCAAGATAATTTCCACCGAGTTTTGTCGTTAGTTGGAGAAATAGCGGCTGAAACGTTGGCACCTTCAGCCAGTGATGTTGACGTTGTCGGATGCAAATTGGAGAACAATGAAGTAACGTTTGCGGAAGGCACCCAGGAAACGCTGAAACGCTTGGCCCAGGCCGACTTATTCGGGCTTACGCTCCCCCGGCAGTACGGCGGTCTGAACCTTCCCATGACCGTCTACATGATGGCCATTGAGATTGTATCACGGGCAGATGCGAGCTTCATGACCCTGTTCGGTCTGCAAGAGATTGCCGAGACGATTAACCAATTTGCGAGCCCGGAATTAAAGGAAAAATACCTTCCCAAGTTCAGCTCGGGCGAATACACGGGAGCCATGGTCCTGACGGAGCCGGAGGCAGGATCAGACCTGCAGGCAGTGGGGCTGAGGGCGACTTATGATGAGAAGGAAGATGCATGGTTTCTGAATGGCGTCAAGCACTTCATCACGAATGGGTGCGGCGAAGTCTCACTGGTCCTTGCCCGTTCGGAGGAAAAGGCGTCCGGAGCCAGGGGGTTGAGTCTCTTTTTGTATGAAAGAGATGAGAACCTGTTGGTTCGCCGATTAGAGGATAAGCTCGGCATTCACGGCTCTCCAACATGTGAGCTTCAATTCCGAAACTGCCGTGCTCATCTTGTGGGCCAGCGCAAAAGAGGTCTAACCCGTTATGTCATGCAATTGATGAACGGGGCGAGGCTCGCTATCGGTGCCCAAAGCGTAGGGATCGCTCAGGCAGCATACACACAGGCATTGAAATATGCAAAGCAGCGAAAACAATTCGGCAAGGCCATTATCGAGTTCCCTCCCATTTTTGACATGTTGACGTCAATGCGAGTGCAGATTGAGGCTGCAAGAAGCCTCCTGTATGACGCATCCATGGTTGTTGACTTACAGTATGCACTCGATCATTTTGGAGAAAAGAATAAAGAGACCACCGCTGAACTAAAGGAAGTAAAGCGCTTTGCCAGCCTGCTTACACCGATGATTAAGTATTATGCATCAGAGATGTGTAACAGGGTCGCCTATGACGCAATTCAAATCTTTGGCGGCGCCGGATATATGCGTGACCATGAGGTTGAGCGCCTTTATCGGGATGCTCGGATAACCACAATATACGAAGGGACGTCGCAGCTTCAGATCATAGGTGCGGTTGGCGGGGTAACTTCAGGCCTTTTCCGTAGAATGTTGGAAAGCAAAAAGAACAATAGCTACCCCGACTCATTCAACAGTATGGTTGAGAAAACAGACGAGTGTGAACGGTTCCTGGAACAGGCAATCGCCTTTGTCAAAGAACAAAATGACCACACCTGCACAGAATATCATGCCAGGGCATTGGTCGATATGGCCGTTGAAACCTTTATGGGGATTTTGCTGTTGGAAAACGCAAGAAGGTCGGAACACAAACTGAGTGTAGCAAAGAGATTTATCACAGACACCCGCCCCAGAGTTCAGATGCTAGCCGAGAGAACAGTCAGCCTTGATATGAAATCGATCGATGAATACAGGAAAATACTTGGCTGATGTGAACATGGAAGAAGTTTCCGGAAAGATAAAACTACTTGGAAGAATCCCCTCACATAATCTCTGCTATTCCCCTTTTTAATGGACTCCCCGAAGATCAGCTCAGAGATCTGACACAGATAGCGGTTGACAGGCAATTCAAAAAAGGCCAAATCATCTTTTCCGAAGGGGATGAGGCCGACGGCTTCTATGTAGTTGTCCAGGGTCTGGTAAAGATCTTCAAACTCTCGGTCGAAGGCAAAGAGCAGATCCTGCATATCTTCGAATCTGGCGAGCCGTTTGGCGAAGTTCCTGTCTTCACGGGCCAGCATTTTCCCGCCCATGCCGAGGCGATTGCCAAAAGTCGCCTTTTCTTTTTCCCCAGAGACGCCTTCACGGACTTGATCGAGCAAAATCCCTCTTTGGCCCTCAATATGCTGGGCATGCTTTCCAAGAGACTTCGTCAATTTACGGTTAAAGTAGAACACCTCTCCCTCAAAGAGGTTCCCGGGCGGCTGGCTGATTATTTGCTAAATCTTGCAGATGAAAAGGGCGGAGAAAGCCCTGTTGATCTGAAGATCTCGAAACAACAACTTGCGAGCCTCTTGGGTACTATTCCAGAGACCCTTTCACGTATTCTTACCAGGATGACAAAACAGGGATTGATCCAAGTGGATGGCCCTCGTATCAAAATAATGGACCGAGAGGGTCTGGAAGAGCTTGCCACGGCCGGAAAACCCCTGTCTTGATCTTCTGTAAAGGATGCGCTGCCCGGAATGATTAACAAAGCGAAACTTGAACAGCTCTATAGTAAGTACAATCGGCGGGAATTTGTTCATCCGGACCCTGTTGAATTCCTTTATGGCTATGAGGACCTTAGTAATCGTGAAATCGTGGCGTTTGTGGCATCCTCGCTTGCCTACGGCAGGGTAGCCCAGATCCACAAGAGCGTAGCCCGCGCCCTTCAAAGAATGATGCCATCACCTTCGGTTTTCCTACAGCAAGCTACTTACGAAGAGAGTCATAGAACCTTTGCAGACTACAAGCACCGCGTTACCACCGGCCACAAGTTTGCTTGCATGCTGTTTGGCCTGAAGCAAATCTTGGAACACTATGGATCCTTACAAGCCTGTTTTCTGACCGGACTAAATGATCATGACACTGTCTTGCCTGCCCTTACCACCTTTACTACTGAACTGACCACATTCTCCGACGACAAGTTGAGTCATTTGGTCCCCTGCCCCGCCAACAGGAGTGCCTGCAAGCGGCTCAACCTCTTCCTCCGGTGGATGGTGCGCCAAGACCGGGTGGATCCGGGAGGATGGGAAGATATACCTGCATCAAAGCTGATCGTTCCGGTGGACATCCATATGCACAGGGTCTGTCTATCTCTCGGTATGACAAGGCGCAAACAGGCGGATATGCGGACAGCTTTAGAAATAACTGAGGCTTTCAGGGAAATAGTTCCAGAAGACCCCGTGAGATACGATTTCGTCCTGACGCGACGAGCGATTCGAGGGGAAGCAGACTTAATTGCTTTTCTGCGTGAGTGATAGAGGGATACGAACCCCGAACACACGCCTACAAACATCGTCTGCGTGTGCTTGGCCGTAAGCGAAGGCTGGGTTCCCGGCTGAACATGTAATTGAAGCTCCCCGCAGGCTGCTGCGGGGCATGCGCTCGCTATAGCAGTTCAGCGGCCCATGGCCTCCATGACTGCATCGTGAATAATGGGCCGGAAAACCTTGATTCGTTCATTGTCCGGGTTGGGGTGTATTCGGTTGGTTAGGAGAATTACAATCACATCTCTTGAAAGGTCCGCCCAGAACGAGGTCCCTGTAAAACCAAGGTGGCCTATACTCTGATCAGAAAAATACCGCCCGCTGCTCGAATCGGGCCGTGTGGGGGTATCAAACCCTAGAGCCCAACTCCCCAGATCAGATTGCCGCTCAAAAAAGGTTCGGACTACGTCCCCGTTAAATAGCTCTGTATTCGGTCTTCCCGCGTGAACACTTAGGAGTTCGTTGAGAAGGCCATATACATCCTGGGCCGTCCCAAATAGCCCGGCATGTCCTGCCACTCCTCCCGCAACATAGGCATTTTCATCATGCACTTCTCCATCCAGGATTCTCCGCCGCAACGGACAGTCTGCAGTCGCCACGTACAGCAGGTCGTTTCTCCTTCCACCACTGTTTGAGGGGACAAAGAAGAGATGGTTGAGTCCGAGCGGATCATAGACGGATTCTCGTACAAAATCGTCAAGGGGCTTTTGCGCGATGACCTCGACTATCCACTCCAGGATCATGAAGCCCACATCGCTGTAGAGACTAGCCTCCCCCGGCCCATGAATCAGCTCTTCAGCAAGAAGCAGCGATCTGAACAAGCCTTTTCGCTCAGATGGTGGGAGATCTACAAGCTCCTTGTAATAGGGCCGGTAGTCAGGCAGTCCCGACGTATGTGAAAGGAGTTGGCGAATGGTCACTGACTGCTTGTCTGTGCCTGAAAAATCTGAGATTGCATTGCCCAGCGTCTGATCCAGATGCAGCTTTGCCTGCTGGACCAGAAGCATCAAGGCTACTGTGGTGGCGAGGGGTTTAGTCAAAGATGCCAGGTCAAATACTGCATCGGCTGTCAGAGGCCGTTCGGGTGCGAGTCTCGCAAAGCCGAATCCCTCCAAGAATATCACTCCATTGTCTTCTGCAACCAAGAGCACACCACCCGAAAAGACGCCGTCTGCCACGCCGCGCTGCATTAAATCCCGCGCAGACTTCATGCATTGTCCTCGTTCGTGGCCGGTTCCTGAAATCGGAGGCTGGCATCCTCCGTATCCAGTTCCGCCTTGATTCCAATGGGCAGGGTGAGGTTGTCAGTTCCGTGTCCCAGGTCAAATCCGGCTAGAATGGGCACGCCCCTGTGCCGAAAGGCTTCTGTTACAATTGTGTGGACATCCTCAAGAGACCCACAGTCGAGAAAAGACCCGAGAACTACCCCGGCAACCCCATCCAGGTGACCTCCTATACTCAGTTGAGACAGCATCCGGTCTATACGGTAGGGGGCTTCTCCGCGGTCCTCCAGGAAAAGAAGATGCCCATCAAAGGGTGGCTCATAAGGTGTTCCCATGAGGTGACACAGGCTTGTAAGATTCCCACCCAGCACTGGGCCTGAGACCTTTCCGGGGTTCAAGATCATAGGTTTGCTCGGCTTTAAAGCCAGGGGCATACTCGACCCGACTGCGTCGACCAACCCGGAGCGGGTCTTTTCAGAAGTTTTGTTCAGTGTCGTTACGAGCGGTCCATGAAACGTGACCATGCTGCACCTGCTGTAAATGGCTACCAGGAGGGTGGTAATATCACTGAATCCTATTAGGATTTTAGGCTGAGCGCGGATGGTCTCAAAATCTAGCAAAGGAAGGAGTCTCATGGAGCCAAACCCTCCACGAACACAAAATATCGCTCCTACTGTTTCATCTTCAAAAAGTTTCATAAGTTGAAACGAACGCTCGACGTCCGAACCGGCCAGGTAGCCGTGTTTAGAGAAGAGGTTTTCGGGGATCTTCACCCGGTAGCCCATGGATTCAAGGACTGCAATCCCGCTCTCAAAGGCTTCCTGATCAAACGGGGAGGCTGGTGCAGCCATTCCGATGGTGTCCCCGGGATGGAGTCTCTGGGGTCTGATAAGAGTCTCTTTCACAACTGATAGGTAACACGGAATTTGCTGTTCTGTAAAGGTGCCCGACTGGGTCAGGAGATGTATTGATCAGATGTTGACAGGGCCAGGACAAAGTGTTAGCTAAATGTTCGACCGTCATTGAAGGCGGCTGGCGGGGCGTGGCGCAGTCTGGTAGCGCACCTGAATGGGGTTCAGGGGGTCGGAGGTTCGAGTCCTCTCGCCCCGACCAATAAAATCAAAGAGTTAGCCAGAGCCCGAAATAGGGCATTCAGAAAATGTGACACTTTTGTGACACACAGCGTTTTTTGCATCAGCGGTTAACCCATTCAACAGGTTGACCGCTTTCTTTTTGTGCTCCTGGCTAAGGTGTGCATATCTTAGGGTCATGGTCATGGTCTTGTGTCCCAGGATCTCCTGAACCTCTTTCAGGGATCCCCCCTTCATAATCATGTGGCTTGCAAAGGTGTGCCTCAAGTCGTGGAACCTGAAGTTTTCAATCCCAGCACGCTTCAGCGCTGATGTGAAGCCTGACTTTACACTGGAGGTGACTTCAGCCACGGGTGCTGAACCCTTCCTCTTTCTGACCGGCTCAGCCCCTTTGAGTTTGTCTTCACCCTTGCGATAGGCGAATACATACTCGCCACGAAGCTCCTTTCTAATACCCTTAAACAGAGCTGCCAAGTCGTCACTGATCGGCACCTGCCTGGACTCGTTTGTCTT
>JAQYVR010000255.1 GCA_030145395.1 Desulfobacteria bacterium | reverse complement strand
TTCCTTGCCGGCGCGGATTGTTTTCTCCTGGAGGGCCTCAAATACCGTGGGGGCCGAAGCTATGGTTTCCTTCAGCACGGCAGCGCGGGCTGACATGCGCTTTGATGCGGCGTCCGCATACTGGTCCGGACTCTGATCGGCCGGTTTGGACTCCAGGGCCAGATACCCCATATATGTACCCCCAAAATGCTCGTTCAACACGTGATCGGCAACTCGTATTGGGTGGGAGGAGGAAAACCACTTTATAGGATTGTCATTGATGCTGATCCTGCTGATGCCGAAGATTGCCACAAGGGTTATGATGATCGTGACCACCGTCATGGGCTTGGCATATTTGTACGTCATGCGGCCGGTCCGGCCAAGTAGACGGTCAAGAAGGGATCCCTTAGTCTTTTTTGTCCCTGAGTGAACCGCCCCGAATCTCTCCAAAGACTCTTTCTTGATGAACATCACGTAGGCTGGGATAAAGGTTATCGACAGGATCCATGCCAACAGGACTCCGAATGCCACGAAGAGCCCGAACACCTGCACCGGAGGGATCGGGGCCAGTGCAAGAGAGGCAAACCCAACGGCCGTGGTGAGGGATGTGTACAGCATCGGCGTAAATAGTGTATCCATTACACCCGTGATGGTCTTTCGGGGGTCCCTTGTTTCCTGGTACCGGTCGAAGAATTCGGACAGGATGTGAACCGCGTCGAGGACCGCAATCGGCACTATGAAAATGGGGATCATGGAACTCATAATGTGGACTGTTTTCCCCGAGATAACGAGCAGACTCATTGTGCAGATTACGGCCACCATAGCGACAATCAAAGGTGACATGATCAGGACAAACTTGCGGAAGAAGAAGAGCATAAGTACAAAAATAATGACCATGGCAACAGGTCCGGTAATCGCCATCTGCTTGAACATTTGCACACCGAAGGTGTCTTCCGCCACAGGAAGGCCGGTAATGTGATACTCCTCGTCACCGTCAAACTCGGAGATCTTCTTCTCCAGGTAGGAATAAATCTTATAGCTGATGTCTTTGGATGTTATGGGCAGGTACAAACAGAGCGCCTTCCCGTCCTCGGAAACGAGCGTTCCGTTCAAGAAAGGGATTCGCTCGGCTTTGTGGCGGATGGCGAGAGCTTCTTCCCTGCTCTTGGGTGGCGTTGCCATGAGCCATTCAAAAGCGACCGTACCTGGTCCGGCCTGCGAAATATTTTCGACGGTGGAAGGGGCTATGACATCGACCTCGATGACCCCGATATGTTTGTCCGGATCTTCGGGATCAGGCCAGCGCAAGGTCTTTGCATATTGAGTCAGTTCATAGATCTTGGCCAGCGATTCCGGATTGAAGACACCGTCCGGATGGGCTTCGTTCACCACCCCCAGAATCACCATGTCATACAGCGCCATTTCGCGTTTCATTTGGCTGTGAAACACACGAACGGCCTCATCCTCAGGAAGCATGTTCTCTGGATCAGTGTCCACCTTCAACGGATTGAGTGCCCCAAAACGATCCGGCCAGACACTCGGCAGGCCCGCCAATAACAGCAGGCAGGCTGCTACCAAGACCATAATCCAGGTAATGAACTTGGGATGATTCACTGAAAGATTCGTTATGGTTGAACTGACTTTCATGCTTGCCTGCTCTCCCTAAAATGGCAGATAACTCAGCTATACATCATCAATGTGTATGGTCTTAGCATTACAAAGAGGTGGGGTCAAATCCCTTGAAACACCGTTCAAAGGTTAGGTTTTTTGGTACGGCCCAGTTTGCTCAGAATGTCTTCCATCAAGCACCATTTTGTAAATGCGGACTGTAAGAGGTTGAGACCTACGAACGCGGTGAAGAGGTGCCAATACGGGCTGTGCAGATACCCCAAAGCCAGGGAGACGAGTACAAAACTCCCTGCGATGGCTCTTATTTATTGGTCCATTTTCACAGTGATCCCTCCGTTGTGACGCCCGTGACCTCCGGACAATTACATCTTACTTCTCTTTGGTTTGTTGCCAGGGTAGATCCCACTGTCACTGTTCGAAATCCCGGAGGCGCTCTTCGGTCATGGGGTGGGTTGACAGGTAGTTCAGCCATTTCCCGTCAAGTGATGCCGACTCGGATGCCCGTTTTTTGTCAATACGACGCATAAGCCTGGCAAAATGGATGGGCGGTGTGCCGCGAGAACGGAGGCGGTCTATAGCATAACGGTCTGCTTCGCGCTCGAACTGCCTGGAATAGCCCAGCTCCGTCAGTAAAACCGGTATCCCAAGAAACAGCTCGGATGAGCCGGAAACATCGCCTGTGATAGCCAGGAGGGCAAAACCCACAAGCGAGTCCTGAATAACCCGGCGCATGCTGTGGCGGTGAACTATATGACCGATCTCATGGGTCAGTACAGCTAACAGTTCATCGTCATGTTCGGCTAACTGCACCATTTCATCAGTGAATATAATGGTCCGGCCAGGAAGTGCGAAAGCGTTCGGGCCCACATGGCCGCCTTTTCGGAATAAGATCTTCAGCTCGTAACCGGAATGATCCTTTATGACCGGCCGGAAGTGTTCCATAAGGCGAGTCCGGGTGGCTTCATCTATTTCTGAGTCACTGAAGATTGACCGGTCCAGGATATCAAGTCCCTGCTGGCCAGCCGTGTCGTGGATAGATGGGGGAAGTCGGAAGGCGATCAGCCTGGCGGCTGCCGGTACCCCGTACTTCATGCTCGCCCACATGCAAAGGAGCAGGCTTGCCAGGGCGAGCACGATATAGCGTTTACGGCTCTCAAGGCGGTGGACGATTCTCAGCCAGGAACGGCGTTTGAATGTATCCATGGCCTTGTCCACAGTATCGTTGTCTTTAGTTTCGAATTTCTCTCCCGCCGGAAAGTAAAGGCGGCGGGGAGTGTCGGCCAATCGGGGGGAGGCCTTGATGTCAAATCGAGCCAGCGACAGAAGGGTTTCGCCATCCTCCAAGCGCCCGACTTGAACGGCGCCATTGTCGTAAATGCGGCATACGGCATCGACCTGGGCTGAGGTTCTGCTGTCGTACCACTTACCCGTAATAGAGATCATAGGCCGAAATCGAAATCGAGAAAGTCAGTCATCTCCTCACCCAACGCACTGACCTCTTTCTGCTCTTTGGCAACGAAGCCGTCCAGATCCCCAGATGCCATAAAGGTGAGGTTTTCGACTTTGTAACGCAGTGTCCGTACCCTTGCCCACGGATGAAACAGGCCCAACGTCAATGCTATGGCGATTGAATTGGATACAAGAATACCGATGAATTCTCTCATTTCCAAGGTCGCCTTCATACGGTGGGGGGTGAGCTGGGTGGAGTTGTACAGTAGGTTAGTGGTATTTACCGTGTAATAGGCGAAGCCATACAGATACAGGGCCAGGGCAAACAGGAAAGCGGCAGGTGGAAAAAAGGCGCTGGCCACGAAAACGGCGACAACGCCTATACCAATCGTGATGAGAGCGCCGAGAATGAGCCCATAGTAATCACCTGCCGTGGCGTTAAATTTGAATCCTGTCGTGCCGTAGCTGCTGTTTTCAACAACAAACTTCTTCTGGCGAAAATAGGCGTATGGGGCCAAAATGCCCAGGGTGATCGCGGCGAGAATTGGCCACAACATGAACACCTTGGCAGCTTCTCCCACCGTCCCGTCAAAACCGAACCTGATGTTTCTAATGGCACTGTTGCGGGCATTGAAGGCCAGAGAGCGTACCAGCACCCAAGGAAAGACCACTATGATTGCCAGCCCCATAATGGTCCCGATAATGGGGGCCACGCTGGTTAAAGCTTGATGAACAACAATAATGCCGACAACGATGGCGCGACCCTTGAGGATCTTCATAGGATCAGCCAGGTATTCGAAACTGGCCCCTTGCAGGTGCGTGTTGCTGTAAAAATACTGCTTTCTCCGAACCTTGGCCCAAGGCGAATAAAAACCCAGGGTAACGATGGTTAGGAGGACATTAACAAGCCATATTTTGAAGTACTCCGTTCCTACGCCATGGAATTCAAAGGGGATCTGAGAGGGCAGGCCAACACCCCGCACATATGTCGGAGTGATTGTTCTACTTGCAGGCTTCTTTTCAATCGGTTTCGGGACCTCTTTTCGTTCTTTTTTCGGGCGAGGCTCCATTTCCAAAGGAGGCACAGGCGTCGCCTCCGGTGGCACGACTTTTGGTTGACTTGTTGTTAGGGCTATATCGAGTCCCGCCTTCTTCAGGGCCATACCAAGCTTCTTGGCAGTGGTTTCATCCACGTTCTTCTTCAGCACCACCCGGCGGCTTTTCAGGATCTTTTCCGCCTTCTCCTCACTAAGGGAGAACATTTTCATGAGGTTCTGTTTAGCAGTCCCAAAGTCGAAACCTTCAAGGACTTTTCCACGGTAGATCACGTTGTAATTGGTGCCGGTCATTAAGACTCCTTGTTACACAGACGTTTAGTTTCGGGGTGATACATTACTTTTTGTTCGCCCTGTCGTTCTTGTTTGTACTCAGCTCCTATTTACTCTTTTTGTCTGTTACCAACAGCTGGATGTTCGGCAACATAGTTCCTGTGGAATTTGTTTCCAAAGAACGGGAGTAATATTGAAATTGAACACTAAGAAAAATGCGTACGGATTATGAAATTAATCGACAAAGTTCATGGAAAGGAAAGGCCTACCACTAAGACATGCATCAATATGTTCTGATAGTTACTTCGCGCAAGTCTGTGGACGACTCATTTCTCAGGGGCCGGGATCTGACTTTGCACGCTCCTCTGCATCCGGCCTTTCCACAACCCCAGCCGAGCATTCTTTAGGCCCAGCGAGTGCACAGCTGGTGCACACACCACCACTAGAGGATGCCTCTGCTTCTTCAGGTCCACGAGTCTTTCTCACCCAGGACTTGTAAG
>JAQYVR010000249.1 GCA_030145395.1 Desulfobacteria bacterium | reverse complement strand
TCATAAGACCTCTACGACGTCAGGTAGAGAATCACGACACCCGATAACATGATGCTGGTACCCAGAAGTCTGCGCCTGATATGCTCTTCCTTGAATATCAGACCGCCATACAGGACGCTGAAGATCAGGCTGGTTCTCTTGACAGAGATCATGTAGGATACCGGAGCTAGTTGGATGGCGTGAAAGTGGGCTACTATACTCAGTGCTGTAGCCAGCCCCCCCAGCATAAACCATATCGAATTTCTGCCTTTGAGGTTGACCGTTGCAGTGCCACGCTTGATGCGCCAGCCTGCAATGGACAGCATGGGAATTGACAAGGCTGTCATATAGAAGACCCCGAAGAACATAGGGTCAGAAAGCTGGACGCCCTTTTTCCCCAGGGTAGAAGTCAGGCTCCAGATCAGGGCCACCACAAGCATACGTCTGGAGCCGGAAGTTTTGAAGATCGCCTTCAACGGGGCAAGGGGATGATGGGCCAAGTGTTCGATGTTCAACACGTAGGCACCGATTGTGACCGTGAGTATGCCGAGGAAACCCTGACCTGATATGCTTTCTTGTAACAGAAGGGCGGCTGTCAGGATGGTAAAGACAGGGGTAAAGCTCAAATAAGGGACGCTGAGAGACAAGGGTGCTGCCCTGATTGCACTGAGATACACGTAATAGGCGAGGATTTCAAAGGGTATCTGTATAGCTATCAGGAGTATAAGATCACGACTTAGCGGGAGAGTACCCCTTCCGACCAGTAGGGGTAGGAGGAAAGGGAGCGCCAGGGCTATCATGGCTGTGCCTGTCGTCCACTCGTCATTGTCCTGCATCAGAAGCTTTGACAGAGTCTCAGACGTGGACATGAAGTAGGCGCAGCCTATGGATAGGACAAACCAGTTCACAATGCGTTAATAGCTCTTCGAGTTATGCACGACCCATCCTATCTGTGCATGCGGTCCATGATCCCTTCCATACCCGGCATCATACCCGGCATGCCCATTTTCTGATAACCGGCGGGTATCTCAAACAATGCATTTGAAGGGCTCTTTTCGCTTATGTTCTTGTATTCAGTCGTCATATTGCCAGACGAGCCCTGCATATCCATTTTAATGGGGAAGTTGAGCTTCTTTGAAAACCAATGGGTCATGGTACCCATAGATTTATCGTGGTAGATATACTGGTAAGTCTCACAAGCATATCCGTTCACTGTTTCTTTGCCCAGATATTTCTTCTCAGCCATTTGCTCAATTTGTTGTTGATCTACTTGAGGAAGATTCTCGGCTTGTGCAGCACTAGACATCTCCATGTACATCTTGGCTTCCGGCATCAGGACCCAGACAACACCTTTATCCTGCCTGAAAATTGTGATCTGTTTCTCACCCCGCATGTCCATTTCCTGCCTGAAGTCGTTTCCTTTAACAAAGATTTTGCCTTTTTGTACCCCGTGAGGCATTGTTTGGACCATGTCCGCAGAGAATTCAGCTGCCTGGCTTGAACCAAGAAGAACAAGAAATGACAAACTGGCTAGTGCGATGAACAGCTTGGAATCGGGAAAGGCTTTTTTCCACATTGTGCATTCCTCCTTTTTGCCCTGAAGGGATGTTAGGCTCCGTTTTTATGCATCAAAACATGAACAAACGCGGTTAGCGAAATCAATACATCCGCAGGACGAAGAGTCCTGTCAGCGGCTGACTAAAAAGCTCCAAGCTGACAAGGTTTTATTTTGATGCCCAGGGTGTCACACGCGCCACTGATCCTCATCCTTTGAATGCGAAGCTGTTCGGCGATGTCCCAGGCGGTCTTGCAGGGCAAGCGATCGTTTATGAGACCCTCTAAGATCGCCTCCTCCAGTCCCTGAGACACAGAGACGGCAGGCTTCACAATGCTCTTCTGAGGGCGATATCCGAACAGGCCCAGTTGGCATTTCACCAGCCGCAGTTCCAGCAGGTCGGCGGCCCGGCCCACGGCATCCGGCAGGACCCTGAGCTCCTTTGCCACCTCAAATGCAACCGCGCACGGAAGTTCCCCTTTGGGAGCCCGTTTCAAAACGGCGTTCCGAACCACAGAATCAACGACTGCATTCGCCCCATGCTTTCCGGCATAATGCCAGGCGTTATTATCGGACATGACATGTCCCCCTTGAGTTGCCTTTTGACACACATTCTTATATTGTTCAATTGTTTTCCAATATTGATCAATAGAGCAGGGTTAACTCAATATGCCATCTTGTGTCTCGAAACAATGAACGGGGTATTGCTTTTCACTGCGATGTTTCCAAAAAGCACGCCAACCCATGACATAAGTCAGAAATGTGCACTTGATTCATCATCGTTTGTCTGGTCCGACCCAGGGAAGAGAATGCTCGAAGGGGTGAGGTGATCATGGACTCTAAAAGCTCGGGGCCTAATAGAGCGGTTTCAAAAATATGTTCCGCTTGCGGCAATCTTCTAAGCTGTCAGGGGGTATCCCTTTTTGAACTGCAACAGCGAGCGCATTCCCTGAGCTTGTCGAAGGGTTAGCGAGCGAATCTAAGAACTGTAAAATTCCTTACAGTCGAAGCTCCCTGCAGCTTGCTGCAGGGAACCTTCAATCAGGTCAATCCCCCTCTACGCTCGTTGGAGCATAATGCACGGAACTCTACAGGCTAGGCACACCGCAACACCCCTATAAGCTTGGTAGCCTGTTTGTAAATGGGTCAAGACTGTGCAGAAGACAGTGCCGTTGTGGTACGTGTCAGGAAATAATCAGTGCCATGAGTTCAAAAAGGGATGCCTCCTGCCGGCTCCTTGTAAATGGTTCAAAACGGAATATACTTATGAGAATTACTATAAACCGCGGGGTGGTAAGTTGAACAAGGAGGAGATGCATCAGATTGTGGCGCGAGCCCGCAGGGCCAGGGAGGATCGCCTGAAAGGTTACCGCGAGCGGTCCTTGAGACTCCATCCGTGGATATGTGCTCGCTGTGGCAGGGATTTTACCCACAAGAATCTCCGCCTGCTTACCGTCCACCACAAAGACCACAACCACGACAACAATCCTCCCGACGGGAGCAACTGGGAGAACCTATGCATCTATTGCCATGATAATGAGCACAGCCGATATATAGATCATGTGGAAGGTGAAAGAGACAAGGACATGGACGAACAAACCGATCTCGCTACACACAAGCCCTTTGCTGGACTTGCAGACATGCTGAAGGAAGAATAGATAACTGAATAGTAGGAGCCATACGGGCAAAAAGGATCACACCCTATTGGCGAATCCTGAAATTAGGCGGTTCAAGATCCCATTCACACATCATTAAGGGGGTGACGTTTCGGGGAGCAGGCTTGCGATGACCCCGGCATGTCTTTCAGCCGCGTGCTGGTTCCTGATAACAGCTTCCCGGGCTCGCGTCCCGTTTGTCTTCAAAGCATCCGGATGGCTGAGAAACCAGATCGCCTTTTCGGCCAACGCTTCCGGGCCGGAAGCCGGCACACCCGCCCCCACCCCTTCCAGCAGGGTCTTGGCATCCAGGAAGTCTTCCATGGAGGGGCCGTAAAAGACTACTTTCCCCCAAACTGCTGCTTCCAAAGGATTCTGTCCGCCCAGCGGCACAAGACTCCCCCCACAAAAGACGATGGTTCCCACACTGTAAAGCTGAAATAGTTCTCCAAATGTATTCATGATTACGACAGGCTTGGTGCGTCTTGTTCCTGCGATGCCAAGTTCGTCTCGAAGGTGATAGGTAAAGCCTCGTCTCTCTATCATGGATCCAATATCGGGCGTTCGCTCAATGTGCCTCGGGGCAATGATCAGAATCGTGTTGGGGAATTTTGCCAGGATTTGCTCGTAGGCAGAAAGGACCATTGCTTCTTCCTCCCGCCTGGTGCTGCCTGCAACAAACACTGTGTGGGACGAGTCAAGATTCAAGAGCTGCCGCATTTTTTCTTCCATGGCAGGATTTGCAGAGCTTGCCAGCAGATCATATTTGGCATTCCAGTGTATCTCAATTTTGCTCGGATCCGCTCCCATATCGCGGATCCGAGCCGCATCTTTTTCCAAAATCATGCTAAAGGCATCGATATTCTTTAGGACTTCTCGGAAGAGAGGTCGGAGCCCGAAATAACTGCTAATAGATCTTCCCGAGATTCGGCCATTAATCAGGGCGATCTTGATCCCCATCCGCCGTGCTTCAGCGATCCACGTGGGCCAGATTTCCGTTTCAAGTAAAACGAAAACGTCCGGACGCACCCGGGAAAGTGCCTTGCGCACTGAACCTATGAAGTCCACCGGCGCATACACCACGGGAGTCTCCTCTCCAAAGGTCTCCATGGCAAGGTCGCGGCCATGTTCGGTGGTGGTTGAGATTATGACAGAGCAGTCCGGCATGATCTTCTTGAGCGCCTTTACGAGCGGAGCCGCTACCTTGACCTCGCCGAGGGATACCGCGTGTATCCATATACGGGGCGATCCGGAAAGACGTTTTGTGAGGGAGAGGGGAACAAATCCCAGACGTTCTCCCAAACCCTTTTTGTAACGCCCGCTCAGGCGAGTATATATTCAGAAAGGGAGAAGGCAGGAGACAAACAAGCTGCAGGTCAGTCCGATGTACGCTGCATATACAAAGCTCACAGTCTTACCCCATGCCGAACACTTGTTACGTTATTTATGGATAGGCACTAATTAAGCGCAGACAAAGTGAAGAAGAGTTGAACCATACTGAAATTAGGGTCTTATCTGTACAAACCGGCGTCCTTTTATCTTGAGAAGGTATATCTGTTTGTCCACATCCCCGGTTTCGTCAAACGAGGTGAGGCCGGTCATTCCGGGAAAATCTTTGACTCCCAGGAGAGCCTCCTTCATGGTGCGCCTGGACCGGACGTCGGGGTGGTTGGTCAGTTGAAAAATAATAGAAGCCGCATCAAAGGCTTGGGCTTCCAAGAATCCCGGAGAGCTGCCGAAGATCTTCTCAAACCTCATGACAAAATCCTGGACGGCGGGTGAGGGACTCTCCAGGAAAAAACCATCGGGCACAATTGCACCTTGCACATAGCGTCGGGCCGTTTGAATCAGTTTGTCCGAATGCCACAGATTGGTACCGAGCAGAAGGACATTACCCACGTCATAATACGGAAACTGGGGTGCAATAAGACCGGCCTTCTCAAAAGTGTCCGGGATAAAGACGGCTCCAAAATCAACGATCGGCTTGGGTTCTTTCTCCTCTTCTTCCGGCGGTGTGGTTGTACCCAGGGGTGAAAGGGATTCTATCGTATCTGGCTGAGGCGCCGCAGCTCCCGGAACATCTGTCAGGAGGTACTCAGCCCTTGCTGCGGCTGACAGATCGTCAAGGCCTTCTTCATCCTCGGGTACTTCAGGTCTTGGATAGTACATACCTACTAATTTGTTGACAGCATCGGCAAAATCGGTCTGGTCCGTGCCATACGATTCAATGCCTACTATCTTAGCATCATGGACGATCAACTCATCCCAGAATCTGTTCATGAAGGAAATGCCATACCGTTCCTCAGGGTAGAGGATGGCAAATTTCTTGATTCCCAGTTCCTGGACGGCATAAGCCGCGATCGCTTTTGCTTGCAAGGAGAAAGTCAGAAAGTTTCGAAAAACACAGTCTCCCAATTTAGTAATATCCGGCTTCTGGGTAAGCGTTATTATGGGGACCTTAAGGGCTTGAGCCCTGACGGCGGCTGACTCTGATGTGATCATCGGCCCGATAATACCTATTACGCGATCCCTGAAAGCCAGGTCCTCAACAGCCCTGGCTGCTTCGTTGGGGTCCCCTTTAGAATCCCTTATAAGCAATTGAATCGGGTTGGCATCGGTTCGTGTGTTGAATTGATCCAGGGCAAGCTCGATGCCCAGAAGGGCTCGGTTCCCAAAGGTCCCATAAGACCCGGTTAGTGGCAGTATGCAGCCGATCGAGAAAGTATCGACCAGAGGACCTGACTTTAATTCCTCCATAAGGGCCGCGGCCGTTTCAAATTCATCGTGGTGCGGGAATCGGGTAGTAAAATCGGACAGGACCTTCATGGCCAGCTCAATGCGATCTTCCAACGCATACACTCGAGCTAGTTGAAGACGCAAGTAGCCCCCCAGTATCCCGTCTGTATACACACCAAGCAGCGAATTCAATTCTGGTTCTTCCAGATAGGCGATAACCTCCTTCACTTTACTTAGGATTTCTTCACGTTCCTGAGACTTGGCCAGTCGATAGGCATTCATATAACTCTTAATGCCTTCTTCAAACTGCCCACTAGCGGAATAGCTGTATCCCATAAGATTGTGGATGCGGGACCTTTGGCGAGACGTTTTTGCAGACCGCAAGACTGAGTTTGCATAGTTGACGGCGGCGCGATAATTTGCCTCCTTATGATAAGCTAGTATGACATTGAATCTAGCATCTTCTACAAGTAGGCTTTTCGGATGCTGCCGGATCAGACGGTGAAATACTTTTCTGGCTTCTCCGTAGTCTCCCATGGCTATGTGAACCGTGCCGGTTTTCATCAAGGCGGTGTCTGCCAGAGGACTGCTTGGAAACTCTTTTAGATGATTTTGATAGATGGCAAGCGCTTCTGGGTAAGCGTTCTTCTGAAAGAGATGGTCTGCCTTTTCTAATCTGTCCAAAGCCTGGGTCAGCTCAGGCGACATGGGCAGCTTCCGGGGGGTCGGGCGGCGTGCCGGTGCACATGCCAAGAGGATAAGAAGACCCACGATAAGCAGATACAGGCAGTTCTTGAATTTGTTTAGGCTTGGCTTGTCAGTTCCGAAAGACAACGCGGATACCTCCGATTATTAAGGAAGTTTGCGTGTTCTACCAGAACACGGTTGCTTTGTAAACGGGTTCGGTGTATGTAAATTACGCCATAAATGTTAACCTACCTCCGGGAGGCATGAAATGGAAGAAGAAAAGGTCGGGAGGGTTCAAAAGTTCTTTGCCAAACCGAGTGTAGCGGCTCTCGAAGTTACGGCAGGTGTTCTTAGAGTTGGGGACAGACTCCGCTTCAAGGGCCATACGACTGATTTTGAAGAGACCATCACTAGCATGCAGATCGAGATGGAGTCCATCGAGGAGGCGAAACCAGGAGATCTCATAGGGATTAAAGTCAAAGATAGGGTGCGAGAGAACGATACTGTTTATAAAGTTGCATAGAAGCTTAGTGGGCTGATGCAGCGGAATGTCGTCTCTGTGCAAAGATGCCATCTTCATCTTGGCAAGGCGATGACTTTGGCCTTGACAGGTGTTTACCTTTTTTGTTATGTGACATCAAAGATTACCTAACGATAAGTGATAGTTATGATTCTTGCCGGCGGGGACAAAGCCTTGTGTGAGTGGTGGTGGGCTGACAAAGGAGCCTGCCCACCGGTATGCCATTCTGAGAAATGAAAGGTGAGCCGCGGGCAAGAAAAATCTTCCCATGGCTCTCAACACAAGACAGAATGCCATGGGTTTCCCCCATGGCGTTTTTTCTAAGGATCACCCTGAACTGTTATTTTTGTGAAGCCTCCCCGCCCTGAAGGGCGGGGGTTCTGGCTTGCGCCAGTGCTTCGCGCCCCGGTAAGGAAGATAGCCATTTTTGTATAGCTCCCCTTGACCCCGCCCTGAAGGACGGGGGTTCTGCCTTACGGCAGCACTTCGTGTGCGGGGAGCGAGCCGGTCAAAAAACCTGATAAGGAGGAGATGTTATGGACCAGGTGAAGGTATTCCTAGACGAAAGTGAAATGCCGAAACAGTGGTACAATATCGTGGCTGATTTGCCCACGCCAATGAGCCCACCGCTGCACCCGGGGACCGGGCAACCTGTCGGCCCTGATGATCTGGCGCCGGTTTTCCCGATGAATCTCATAGAGCAGGAGGTAAGCACTGAGCGGTGGATTGACATTCCTGAGGAGGTCCTGGAGAAGTACCTGCTGTGGAGACCCACGCCGCTTCACCGGGCCAGAAGCTTCGAGAAGTTGTTGGATGCCCCTGTTAAAATATACTACAAGAATGAAGGGGTGAGCCCTCCCGGATCCCACAAGCCAAACACGGCGATCGCCCAAGCGTATTACAACAAAGCTTTTGGAATAAAGAGGCTTTCTACTGAAACTGGAGCAGGCCAGTGGGGAAGTGCCCTGAGCATGGCGTGTCAGATGTTTGGCCTTGAATGCAGGGTTTTCATGGTAAAGGTCAGTTATGAGCAAAAACCCTACCGGCGTTTGATGATGAATACGTGGGGCGCCAACTGCATTCCGAGCCCAAGCGACAAGACAGAAGCAGGGAAAAAGATCCTGGCTCAAGATCCGAATTCGCCTGGTAGTCTCGGCATAGCTATCAGTGAAGCGATTGAAGATGCCGTAATGGATGAAACTGCTCGCTATTCCCTGGGGAGCGTTCTAAATCATGTCCTGTTGCACCAAACCATAATTGGTTTGGAGTGCCAGAAGCAGCTGGAAAAGATCGGCGTATATCCGGATGTTGTCATAGGTTGCGCGGGCGGGGGCAGCAATTTTGCCGGGCTATGTCTTCCGTTCGTGCGTGACAAGATCCATGGCAAGGATATCTCCATCGTGGCTGCCGAGCCCACGTCATGTCCAACCATGACGCGAGGGCCTTTTGCTTACGATTTCGGGGATACGGCTCAGACGACGCCGCTGTTGGCTATGTACACCCTGGGCCACGATTTTGTACCCGCGCCGATCCATGCCGGTGGCCTCAGGTATCATGGAATGGCACCTATCCTCAGCCATGTGGTCAAGGAGCAGATCGTTGAGGCCAGAGCGTACGATCAGATGGAAACATTTGATGCTGGCATAAAATGGGCTCGGACCGAAGGCTATATCTCTGCACCGGAAACCAACCACGCGATCGCAGCCGTTGTTCAGGAAGCCGAGCGTGCAAAAGAAGAGGGAAAAGAGAAGGTTATCCTGTTCAACTGGAGTGGCCACGGATTGGTCGATCTTGCAGCTTATGACGACTTCCTTTCGGGTAAGCTCACGAAGTACGAACTTCCGGAGGAAGAAATCCAAAAATCTCTTAAATTGATAGAGGGGCTGCCCAAACCGTAGAAATAGTCTGGAGAACAGTCGATTAGTTGAGTGATTGTATTGAAGGCGACTCAACCATTTTGCAATGTATGACCATTTAGAGATCAGATGTCCAAGGCTGGGGGGGGAGGTAACCTTTGCCTACTGCCAGAAAGAGGGAGGTGATCTCCCCTGCCCGCGTATTCTCACCTGTTGGCAACCACACTTTGCTGTTGAGGCCTATCTCAAAGAGAAGCTCACCGAGACAGAGTGGGACAGCTGCTTCAATCGACCGCCCAAGGATAAAGTGACGACTTTGATCGAGATGATAGAGGCCGCGAAGAAGCGGAAAAGCCTTGAGTGACGTCCTTTGCCTTTGTTAAACCTCACCTTGCCCTCGTATTGAAATTAAGATACTGTACAATCTGAAATCTCAAGGACAGAATTCTTGTCCTGTTTGCACTATAGGGCTTTCACCTTACTTCGAACCCGTATAACCCGCAGCTCTAACATGAAGCCAATTGTTGCCATTGTAGGACGCCCCAATGTGGGCAAGTCTTCCCTCTTTAACCGAATGACTCGTTCCCGCAAGGCCCTCGTGGATGACTTTCCCGGAGTCACCCGAGACCGAAATTACGGTGAGGTCCGATGGGATGAGACTTCCTTCACGGTCGTTGACACAGGGGGTTTTTCTGGTTTTGAGTCGGAAGAATTAAAGCCCTTGGTCACATACCAGGTGATGCAAGCCATAGAAGAAGCAGACGTCATAGTCATGCTTTTCGACGGGAGGCAAGGGGTTACACCGATCGATACAGATCTGGTCCAAAACCTTCGTCAGTCAAGCAAGCCTGTTTTCTATGCCGTCAACAAGATCGACGGGCCGAGACACGAATCGTCTTTATCTGACTTCGCCGTCCTGGGAGTTGATCCCCTCCATTCGGTCTCTGCTGAACACGGCTATGGTATGCACGACTTCCTGGACGCGTTGATAGCTGTCTTGCCTTGGAGTGCGCCGGAAGCCCCTTCAGACAGGATCAAACTGGCTGTAATAGGGCGCCCAAACGTAGGCAAATCCTCTTTGATAAATCGCCTTCTCGGAGATGAGCGCCTGGTAGTGAGTGAAATACCAGGCACTACCCGGGATGCCATTGACACGGTTTGCACAGTGAACAGCAAAGAGTATCTGTTGATTGACATGGCCGGTATCCGAAGAAAGGCCCGGGTGCGGAAGAAGTTGGAGAAGTTTTCCATTATCAAGGCGTTGAGAAGCCTTGACCGATGCGACATTGCACTGATCATGACGGATGCCTCTGAAGGGGTCACAGACCAGGATGCCAACATAGCCAGCTATGCCGTGGAACGAGGCCGGGCCTGTATTGTGCTGTTGAACAAATGGGATTTGGTTGAAAAGGATACTACAACGGCCAAAAGGTATGTGGATGGGGTGAAGGAGAGTCTGAAGTTTCTGAGGTTTGCTCCAGTGTTGACCGTTTCGGCCCTCACCGGGCAACGGGTGTTTAAGGTCTTCGACTGGGTGGAGACAGTGTACGAGCAGTTCACGACACGCGTCGGCACGGGACAGCTAAATAGAGTCTTTGAAGCTATCATCAAAAAGCACCAACCTCCTTACTATCGAGGGCGGTTAATCAGGTTCTACTATGCCACACAGGTGGTTGCGGCCCCGCCAACGTTTGTTTGCTTTGTAAACCAGCCGGACGCCATTCATTTCTCCTATAAACGATACGTGATAAACGAGCTTCGAGAAGCCCTTGGGCTGGACCATACACCCGTGCGGATAATTTTTCGAAAGCGAGAAAAGAAGTGAAATGTCCAACTGCTATTCTTTCAAAGCCTTGTCGTTTGGGGGAAACGTTTTTACTGTTGTTTGACGTTATGAAATGTATTTCTATGGTTGTGTCTCAGAGGTTTGTTCAAAAAATACGGCTTCACCATCAAGCCATTTTCCTTGCTCCGTGACCATTTTCGGGACGTCAGCTTCGTTCTGCTAAATCACTCACGCAGTGCCTCTTTGCAAGCCGTGAGGCGCAACTGGAGCGCTACAACTCGGATCTCAGACGGTTTCTTGAGATGGCTCATAGAAGACTGTAGCAATGGATCTATTCAATCAAAGTGGAAAAGAGACGGAAGGGGTTGTGGGTCCGCTGGCAGACAGGATGCGGCCGAAAACGCTTGCCGACTTTGTAGGTCAGACCCGTCTCCTCGGAAAGGGGAGTTTACTGCATCGGGCGATAGAAGAGGATAGACTCTTTTCGGTGATTGTCTGGGGGCCGCCGGGTTCGGGTAAGACAACTTTGGCTCGTATTATGGCAAGTGAGACAAAGTCTCACTTTGAGACATTCTCTGCTGTGCTTTCGGGGGTCAAAGAGATCAGAGCGGTTGTTGATGAAGCCGAGGCGCAACGTCGGTACCATCAGAAAAAGACTCTCCTGTTTGTTGACGAGATTCATCGGTTCAATAAGGCCCAGCAGGATGCATTCCTTCCACACGTGGAAAATGGCCTGATTACACTCATTGGTGCAACTACTGAGAATCCCTCCTTTGAAGTAATTTCACCGCTTCTGTCAAGGGCTCGGGTCATGGTTCTTGAACCATTTTCCGATGAGGAATTATCGACCATCTTGAAACGGGCCATAGTCGACAAGGAAAAGGGGCTCGGGTCGCTCTCGATGCAGGTTGAGCCGGATGCCCTGGCACATATCATCTGGGCAGCCGACGGGGATGCCCGGACAGCTCTGAATGATTTGGAGGCGGCAGCATCTCTCGTTCAGGAGAAGGACGTTACAGAAAGGAAGATTACACGTGCTGTGGCAGAGTCTGCTCTTCAAAAGAAGGCCCTCCAGTACGACAAGGACGGTGAAGAGCATTACAATCTCATCTCGGCCTTTCACAAGAGCCTGCGGGGGAGTGATCCTGATGCTGCCCTCTATTGGCTTGGCCGCATGCTGACTGCTGGCGAGGACCCACTTTATGTGGCACGGCGTATGGTCAGGTTTGCCTCAGAAGACGTCGGCAATGCCGATCCCAGAGCACTCTCTGTGGCTGTTTCTGCTATGCAAGCCTTTCAATTTGTGGGACTACCAGAGGGGGATCTGGCACTGGCCCAGGCGGCTGTTTATCTTGCCACGGCCCCAAAGAGTAATTCTCTGTATGCGGGCTACGGCAAGGTAAAGCAGACTATCAGCCAGACCGGCACTCTTCCGGCGCCCCTCCACATTCGAAATGCACCAACCAGATTAATGGAAGAGCTGGGCTACGGCAAAGATTACAAGTATGCGCATGATTTTCAAGACGCTTACGTGCCACAGGAGTACCTGCCTGAAGAGCTTAAGGATCAAGTATACTATGAGCCCACAAACAGAGGCTATGAGAAAATTATCAAGGACAAGCTTATGAAATGGCGCAAACTTAAGGCGTCGATGCATCAGGGGAGGAAGAAAGGACAGCCATAATTCTTCTTAGCTCAACATGGAAATCCATGTCCTTTGGGCTTGGTCAGAGACAACTGGCTCTATCAGAATAAACAACCCGGAATATTGGAGTGATGGAGTATTGGAGCACTGATTTTCGTAGCGGGAGGAAGATTCTTAAACCTTCTTGGTGGGCAGTGTTTCCCTCGGAAGAAGATTGGCAATAATCGTTTTTCTCATCATTCCATTGCTATAGTACTCCAGAAAGCGGTTATATTTTCAGTCGGCATTAAGAAGCCCTCTCTGGGCACAAATGAAAGTTACGTCTTCGGGGCCTGCAATTTTTTACCGAAAACATGCCAGAATGCCCCGCCCGGAAGCGCGGGGAGCTTCACTCGTTGTTATTGATATGCCTTCTTGAAGCCCGAAGCAGCGTGGCGAGAGACTATGGAGGTTGAGCAGATGGTGGATTATCTGAAGCACCTTTGTGAAGGAATAGGGGAAGGTCTCTTTTCTAAATGGGCAGTTATCTATCCCGTACTTTCAAGGGCAGGCTTGGTCCTGCTGGGCGCTCTTCTTGTCTGGGTTATTTTTAGGCGGGTGATGGTGCGTGTCCGAAAGAGGGCCCAGAAATATGAATTTGTTCGCATTAACGACCAGATTTTTGATCTGATTCAAAAGGCCGTTCTGTATGCTATAATCTTCACCTCCGGCATATATCTTTTGAATCTGTTCAGGATTCCGGTTCTGGAAAAGATCTTTTATGCAGCCTTGATCATCCTGTTGGCGATTCCAGTAAAGGATTTCACCTCGATTCTGCTAGGCTACCTTGAAACTAATCTCGTAAAAAAGACCGCGAGCAAAATAGACGACATCGTCTTCGATCTTCTGAGCAAATTCTCCGGTATTATTATCTTTGCCATTGCCATCCTGCTTGCCCTTGATGTGTTGGGAATCAACGTGATGCCTTTTGTGGCGGGAGCTGGCATTGTCGGCATTGCCATAGGCTTTGCAGCCAAGGATACCCTGTCGAACCTCATAGCGGGGATCTTGCTGATTATTGACCGGCCCTTTGAAATTGGTGACCGGATCGAGGTGTGGTCCTCGCCTAAGAATTCAGCGACCTGGGGGGACGTGTTAGATATTGGCCTCAGAGCCACCAAGATTCGAACCACAGACAACATTGTAATCATCATCCCCAACAACGAGATCATGATGCGGGACATCATTAACTACACGACCCTTTCAGAGGATATCCGCGTTCGAATTCCAATCGGCGTTTCATACGATACAGACATCAGGAAGGCAAAATCGGTAATACTCGAAGTGGCTAAGACAGCAGAATGGGTCTTGAAAGATCCGCGGCCCCAGGTGGTGGTAAGGCAATTTGGGGAATCATCAGTGGACCTTCAACTGAGGGTCTGGATCAAGGATGCCAGAAGGCGGATGGACACTATATCCCATGTGACCGATAAGGTGAAGGAAGCATTTGACAGGGAGGGGATTGAAATTCCATATCCTAAGCGGGATATTACGGTTACGCAAAAGGCCTAGGAAAGACCTCTGCAAAACATCCCCTTTTGCTCAATCTCTACGTCAGACTCAGATTTTAGTCCTCGAAATACCAAAAAGTATTCCTGCGGCTCAAATCTTCCTCTTCCTTGACCTTGAACAAAATTGAACGTTTTGCAGAGGTCTTCTTATATTACTATATTCACAAAAGCCATGCCAGAACAGGCGAAAAGTGATTTGGGCGACAACCTGATGACATTTTACTGCTGGGTTACACGAAACACCTCTTCGATGGTTGTAATCCCATCCAGGACCTTCTGTGCCCCATCCTGGCGAAGCGAAAACATCCCTTGCTCAATGGCCTGGCGTTTTATAGCATTGGCGTCCGAGGTTTTTAAGATGAGATTCTTGATGGAATCATCCAGGATCATCAGCTCAAAGATGCCTGTTCTTCCTCTGTAGCCCGTGTTCAGGCACGAAGAGCAACCCATACCGCGATATATATTCCTACCGGCAGCCATCTCAGGGGTTATGCCGATACTATCCAGCGACTCTTCATCGGCTATATAGACCTCTTTGCATTTATCACAGACGACGCGCACCAGTCGCTGGGCCAATATCGCCATCACAGAAGAACTCACCAGAAAGGGTTCTATCCCCATGTCAATGAGCCGGGTCACCGCGCTCGCCGAGTCGTTTGTATGGAGGGTGGAGAAGACAAGGTGGCCGGTAAGGGCTGACTGGATGCCGACTTCCGCGGTTTCCTGATCTCTGATCTCACCCACCAGAATAACGTCCGGGTCCTGCCGAACGATCGAGCGAAGGCCGTTGGCAAAGTTAAGTCCGATTTTCGGATTGACCTGAATCTGGCCAATTCCCTCGATCTGGTATTCAACAGGGTCTTCTATGGTGATGATATTAATGTCAGGCTTATTGATCATGGTGAGGGCGGCATAAAGTGTGGTGGTCTTTCCACTCCCCGTAGGGCCTGTTACCAGAACGATACCGTGGGGGCTTCGGATGAGCCCGTCAATGAGTTTAAGTCTGTCTTCAGGCATGCCTATGTCGGTAAGCTGAAGTAGCACGGTCGATTTGTCAAGCAGTCTCAGGACGACACGCTCGCCAAAGGCGGTAGGTATGCTAGAAACACGGATGTCCACATTCTTGTCAGCTATCCTGATTTCAATCCGGCCATCCTGAGGAAGTCTCTTTTCGGCGATGTTTAGTTTGGCCATAACTTTGATTCGAGAGACAAGTGTTGACTGAATGCGCTTGGGCGGGGAGAGCTTATCGTATAGAATGCCGTCCACACGGTAGCGAATCTTGAGCTTTTCCTGATATGGTTCAACATGAATGTCGCTGGCACGGGCCTTCACTGCCTGTGAAAGCATCAGATTGACCAGTTTGATAATGGGCGCTTCGCTAGTCTCGTCCAGAAGATCCCCGGTTGCTTCTATTTCAGAGAGGATCTGGTCGCTGTCATCCTCATGCATGTTCTGGATAACCTGTTCAGCAGAATCCTGACTCATATCATAGGCGAGATTTATCGCCGAGAGGATTGCAGAATAAGGGGCAAGTACCACGTTCACCCCATCCCATTCCAGGCTCAGGCGCAGGTCGTCCAGAGGTTGAAATTCAAAGGGATCATTCACAGCAACATAGGTCTCGTTTGAGGTCACCATTGGGACCATCTTGTATTTCTTGAGAAACTGGATTGGCACCTTTCCGGCAAAATCGGTGTTCAAATCTTTGGTGGGAAGATCTGCCAAGAAGGGTAGGTCAAACTGTGTGCTAAGGGCCTTCAACAGATCCAATTCTGAAATAGCATTCTGCCGGACCAAGATCTCCCCGATCCAGCCCCCTTTTTGCTCTTGGATCTCGATCGCCTCAGCAAGGGCTTCCTCGGAAAGCCCACAGGTCTCTTTTAGTATTTCTCCGATCAGTTTCATGTCAGTCCATGTCAACCTTCAACTTCTGATTCTTTAGCGTCTGTCCCTTCAATGTTGGGGTCTTTAACGTCTGTGTCTTCAACGGTTGGCTCTTCGACGTCTGTCCCTTCGAGTTCTGACTCTTCGACTTCTGTCTCTTCGCCTTCGCGTTCCGGTCTTTCATACATCTTGATCACGCGCTCTTCGACTTCTTCGATGTACTCCTTTTTTTCTTCATATACTACGGTGGCTTCCTCAGGGTTTTCAATGATATGGGGCGTGAGAAATATGAAGAGATTACTTTTACCTTTGGACCTGGCCTGTGTTTTGAAAAGACCACCCAACAGCGGGATATTCCCAAGGCAAGGGACGCTGGAGGTACCTCGGGTCAATATTTCATCGATTAACCCGCCAATCACCACGGTATGCCGGTCTTTTATAATCACCGTCGTCTCTGCTGTTCGCTTCAGCGTGGTTGGGAGCCCTATCTCTTCTTGTTCAACAACCTGGGATATTTCCTGGAAGATTTTCAGACGTACAAACCTGTCCTGGTTAATTTGCGGTGTAATCTTGAGCGTAACCCCCACATCCTTAAATTCGTAATTACTGTAATCTACACCTGAATCTGATTGGTCCTGCCTGGTCAGAAAGGGAATATTTTCTACAACCAAGATCTCCGCCTCTTCATTGTCCGTTGTCATAAGTTGGGGGGTCTGTAGGATATGTATGTCGGTATCGCTCTGGAAGGCACTTATGACTGCCCCTATGCTGGGGAAATTAATCCCGCCAATGTTAATTGCCTCACCCAAAACTCCTAAGGAAAAGCCTGGGTTAAGACCGACGGTTCCGGTTGCATCAGCCCCTGGAAATATACCCGACGGAGGGGTAGAGCCTGCAAAACCGCCGATCTCTCTGCCCTCCCAACTGCCAATATCGTCTCCGACCACCCACTGCACGCCCAGTGTGAATCGTTTATTCGTATTGACCTCCATAATCAGGGCCTCGATGTAAACCATTCGTCGCGCGATATCTAATTTCTTGATTACGTCTTCAAGGATAAGGTAGTCGTCCTTGTTGGCCGTAATGACCAGCGAGTTGGTTGCCTTATCGGCCACGATCTGGGTTTCTTTGGAAATGACGGGGGCCTTTCCCTTCTGAGGGCCCTTTCCTGTCTTTGAAGGAAGGGCCGTTAGAACCCCGGCCAGATCTTCGGCGTTTGCATTTTGAAGATAATAGACTCGAATATCCCCTTCTCCCCGGGGGATCTCTTTGTCCAACAGGTTAACAAGCTGTCTGACTTTTATGGTGTCGTCCTCGCTGGCTGCTATGATCAGGGAATTGGTCCGCTCGTCGGCTACAGTCTTGATGCCGGGACCCACAGGTGCGCCTTTTCTTCGTGTCTTGGTCTGGAATACAGATGTGATCGACTTTACCAAGACGGATGCGGTGGCATATTCGAGAGGGACTACGGATATCTCTTCTCCGATACCCACCACATCTATTGCCCTAATAATGCTGAGCAGCCGTTTTATATTAGAGAGGACGTCAGTGACGATCAACGTACCGGTCGGGGAATATGAGACCATGACGCTGCTCTTGGATATGAAGGGGGCGAAAAGTTTTTTCAGTGCGTCGGGACTGGCATATGATAGGGGAATGAGTTGGGTCACTATCCTGTCCTCGGGGTCGATTGCCTCCTCGCGTATTCGAGTCTCAATGCTTTTGGATCGTGCCGCAACAGCCGGCACGATCTTGGTAACACTGCCGGCAGGGACCGTGGCGAAACCGTGCACCTCCAGTACGGATTGAAAAACCTTGTATGCTTCTGCAACTGAGATCTTCTTGGGAGAGATAATGGTGACTTTTCCTCTAACTGCTTTGTCAACCACGAAGTTCTTGCCGGTCAGTTCGCTGATGAACTTAATAAACAGCGTAATATCTACGTCGTCAAAATCGATGGTCACGTAACGATCGCTAGGCGCTTCTTTTTTTGCGGGCGGTACTGGTTTGGGGCGCCTCTTTTCCTGAGCTCGGGCAGGCGCACGAGCCGGGGCTTTCGGAGGTGGTTTAACTGTAGCGGGCTTCTCGGCTGGTGGCTTGGGGGCGGGCTGTGCTACTGCGGGTGCTACGGGCATTTCGGGCGCCGGCGCGGCAGCAGGTTTCTCGGCAGGTGGCTGAACTGCAGGGGGCGCAGCTTCGGGTGCTCCAGGTGTCACGCCTTTTTCACCCGCGACACGGGCTCCATGGGCTATGGAACTAGCCGTGAGCAGCCAAAACATTATGCACAAAAAACAAAGAAGAGCCCCTATAATCGAGTTTTGGGGCACAGGAGCGTTGGAACGCTTGGAGGAGCCTTTCTTGCAGGCATCGGTAATTTCTTCTTTCGTTTTCCTCAACTGTATGATCCCCTTTTCCACGCTATTGAATGTCATCTTGTCCATACTCTGCCTGTTCTGCTTTTACAGTATCATCAACTGAACCTGCAACAGCGAGCGGATCCCCTGTCCCGCGGGCGTCTATTGTCTATTCTATACCGCGCCCTATTATTTCTTCAAACCCCTGCACTCCGTGAAGGTTTCTAAGATCGCCATCTCCTCGCGCCCAGTCCTTAACCGATTGGTCTAGTGAAACTGCCCTTCTCAGGTGGATAAGACTTTGCGACACCGCTCCTTCAAGGGCATAGACGCACGCCAAATTGTAATGGGAGTCCACATAGTCCGGTCTCAGCCGAATGGCTTTTGCAAAGGATTCTCGGGCAGCTGAGTACTTTCTGTTCTGAATATGTATAACTCCCAAATTGTTTAACGCGTCCACATAATCAGGATTAAGGCTCAGGGTTCTTTCATAGAGGCGCATAGCCTCCTGCAAACGGCCACGTTTGTGAAAAACCCTAGCCCTTTCATACAAGGCTTTAACGTTGCCCTCTCTTTTTTGCTGCTGGCTGGCCTTGGGCCGTGCAGGTTCACTGCTGGGCGGCCGTGGCGTCGCCTTGGGCTGTGCGGGTTGACTTCTGGGAGGCTGTGGCGTCGCCTTGGGCTGTGAGGGTTGACTGCGTGCAAGCTGTGGCGTCGCCTTGGGCCGTGCCGGCTCACTGCCGGGAGGCTGTGTGTCCCCGGAGGGCAACCACAAATAGGCTGCAACAGCAAGCGAAGCCAGGAAAAAAGCGGTCAACCACAACAGCGCTTTGCCGGAAAAAAGCCTCGCCTTGTATCCGGGCGTGGAGACCATGCCGGGATATTTGTGGTGACGCGCCTCTTTTTCTTTTTGGGCCTTTTTCAGGGCCTCATTGATATAGCTCATCGGTCATCTGATACAGCAAGCCCTTTGTGCGGGCGCCGACAATCCCATCTGCCATTAATCCAAAATCGTTTTGGAAGTTTACGATCTCATCAAATGTTGGTCCATCATAAAGTCCTGTGGGTTGTACAAAATAACCTATTTCATTTAACGCGTATTGTAGCTTGATAACATCCGGACCACCCATCCCTCTGACTATACGCTCCTCATGGTCTTCATACGGATATACCCAGCCAACCTCGTTGTCCCAATGAGTCATGATAAAGTCTTTTGTTATTAGCTGCTCTTTGCCGTCAGCATCGATGGCGACGGCACCGTCAGGTGTGACTTCACTAATCAGCAAATATCGAGGGGGGGGGACCGCGGTAGAGCCCTGGTTATGGGCTGGGGGAGCTATACGCACCCAGAAAGGTCTTTTGAACATGATGTAATGTTCGGGCTCTATGTGGAACAAATACAGGCCCCAATGCACTTCTTTTGTCGAATGGCTGTTTTGGTGCTTCCTTGTGTCGAACAGCCTGAAGAGTCCTGCGAGGCTGGCGTGCTCGCTAAGAAACAAACTTGATGCTTTAATCTCAGGTTCCCTTGATGCTTCGATCTCGGGTGCCATAGGTATGGATGCAACCTCTTCGGTCTTTGCCGCCAGGACTCCTTGCTCGGCCATTGATGGCTCAATAAGCATGGATGCAACCTTTTCGGTTCTTGCTGCCAGGGCTTCTTGCTCGGCTATTGATGGCTCACTCATCACCTTGCCCACTTCCTCATTCTCAACAGGGAGAGCTTGGCTGTGGGTGACGACTCTCTCCCCTGACGTGAGTGCTGGAATCTCTTTTCTGAGACTCCACCCCCCAAAGCCCGCTGCAAGGATCACTATGAGCAGCAAGAGAGCAGACACCGGTGTAAGTTTTGGGGCCCACCAAGCCCTTTTGGGGCCATTAACCAGTGTCACATCGCCACCGATGTCTTCAATTGCCTTCTGAATCGTTTTCTTGGATACGGTGAATTCATTCTTAGAGTATGCGATAAGCAGCGCTCGGTCACAAAGTCCATTGATCCGTCTAGGATTGCCCTTGGAGTATGCGTAGACTGCCCCCATGGCCCCCTTTGTGAACCGCAGGTTTCCTTTGCCGCCTGCCACGACCAATCTATGCTCTATGTAACCCTGGACGTCCTGCCTATCTAAGGGTTTAAGATCGTAGCGCACCATGATGCGTTCATCCAGCTGCTTCAGAGCAGGTGAAGATAAAATCTCCCTCAATTCGAGTTGTCCCACAAGGACGATCTGAACCAGTTTCTCCTTTTCCGTCTCAAGGTTTGATAGCATCCGTATCTCCTCAAGGACGGTGTGGGAGAGATTTTGGGCTTCATCGATCAGCAGGACGGCATTGCCGCCCTTGCTGAATGTCTCAAGGAGGAACTGATTGAGGTTGTCAATGTGGTCCTTCTTGCTCCGATCCGGTAAACTTTCCTCGCTGCCCTTGCTGAATGTCTCAAGGATGAACTGATTGAGGTTGTCAGTGTTGTCCTTCTTGCTTTGGCCCGGTTCACGTTCCTCAATGCCAAACTCCTGATTTATAGTCCTCAATAATTCCATGTCGGAGATATAGGCATTGAACACCAATGCAGCTTTAGTAGATGGCTCAAGGGTTCCGAGCAGTGCGCGGCACAGTGTGGTCTTTCCAGTGCCAATGCCGCCTGTGATGACAATGAAGCCCTTCCGTTCGTTGATTCCGTAAACGAGGCTATCAAAGGCTTCCTTGTGGTGGCGGCTAAGATAGAGATAGTGAGGATCGGGTGTCAAGCTGAAGGGATTCTCCTTAAAACCAAAGTAAGAATTGTACATGGCTTTACCTAAAAGTGTAGTTTATGGTTTGTTGTTGACCTTTTCGGTCTATCTGCACTCCGACACCAGAGCCTGATTTCATTTTTTTGTATAACTCCATTATGTCATCCGGGCTTTTGATATCCTGGTTATCTATTGCCTGGACAACGTCTCCATCCTTTAGCCCCAATTTCCCAAAAAAGGAGTCTTTCTTGATCCTGCTGATAGCCAATCCGTCCGGCTTACCGTCCTTGAAGTGAGGTCGAACGCGCGCCTGTGACAACAGCTGGCTTATATCTTCAAGGGACGCGTCAACATCTGAACGCTTTACCGTTACAGTTCGTCCCCTCGCAGGGGACTTCCCACGCCCTCTCCGAGAAGGCCTTGCCACCCCCTTCTTTTGGGTTTCGGTTGATCGGGCGGAGGCCGCCTCATCCATCGTGAGTATCTCATCTCTATTATCGACTCTAAGGATAACCTTTCCCCTCAAGATCATTTTGATGACGGCTGTCTGAACGCTGTCCCCGACCCTGAATAGACCCTGTTTTCTCTTGTTGGTTTCCTCGATAACGGCATAGGCATTCTGTCCCGTCACTGTCCCTAAGAGGGCAATCTTAAGCGAGGTGGGTTCAAGGGCCTCTATGTCCTCTTCCTTTACTTTCTTCGCGATGGCGTCTGTAGAGTCAAAGATATTCTTCCCCGTGATCGACTTGTAATGGTCTAAGGGCTGCTTCTGTTGCCTTTGGTCACCTGGCTTGTCCTTCACCACAACGGTCTTGGTATCATGTTGCCTTAGCCTTGCGCCCACGAACGTATAAAAGATATCGACCCCAATGTAAATGATGATTGACAATGCAAGAATGTTGAAAATGGTGTGATAACGCTTCGGCATAAGTTTTACGGCCTACGTAAATTTGATTAGCGGCTCCTTCACGGTTCCATGGATCACAAAGGAGAGAGTTCCCTGGTCAAGACGCTGTTTTAAAACCGCCACGGTAGCCTGAATTTCCGGATTGCTTTTGAAAAGTGCTGCAAACGGCTCAATAGTGCCTTTCAGATCAAGGCTGCTTTGGTCTAGTTGTTCTTTTATGGTTATGGTTCCCGACAAGGTTCCTTGCAGCTGTTCCCCCTTTAATTCCAGACGTGTCACATTGATCTTCTGTTTCTCAAAAACCGCATCGATTTCCATTTCTCTAAAATCGATTGACTCCAAGGTCAGAAATGGCTGCACAAAATTCACCTTGCCGTCTGACAACCTCAGGTTTGCTTTTCCTGAGCCATCCGACATGAGGTTGTGGCCACTGTATGAGATGGTTCCGCCAAGCGTTCCTTCCAGGGGACGGCCAATCAGATGTGAAAGATAGGGATAATCCCCCAGGTGAATATTGGTCAATGCCATTTCCGTGTCGATGAAACCCATCTTGGGATCCTTTGTGAAAAGGACACTGCCGGATGCATCGCCTTGGTACGCCGCACAGTGAAAGGAAAACTTCGATTTGCCGAGCAATAACGATAATAACTGAGGTTTGATCAAAACACGTTCTGCGGTCAGAATGACTCTATCAGGCGTATCTTCCAGAGCGACTTTGGTTTTCATGAACTTCAAACCAACGAGAATTGATGGTTCTATGCGGTCGGCCGAAAGAGCCAGACGGGGGTTCGCCCTGAGACCCATGGCCCGAAAGTAGTCCTGCACGGCATCTGACGGAAAACAATAGAACAAAAGCGCCACTGTGAAAATCAGGGCAAAAAGGAGATATCCGAACCATTCCTTTCGCTTTGATATAAGGCCCTTCATGCGGAGCGACTTAAAATTGATTTTCAATTTCATGGTGATTTCCGTTTACGTGGCTTAACCCTTGACGCCTTGCATTTCCAGCATCCTCGGCTTTTGCAGCATTAGGGTCTATTGAAAGGTTAGTACCTGCATGACAGCATCCAGGTAACCCGCTTCCTTCTTGTTTTCGTTAATTGAAATACGTTTGATATTCACTAAATTATCCGGTGACTCGATCCTGTACAGGTATCCAACCAACTGCTCCAAGGTGATTGCCTCCAATTTCATCTCGACCGTCGATTCCTTGTAAGGCCCTGTGCCGGACGATCCAGATGGTTTCATATACTTAATATTTGCCTTGACCTCAGCTTTGCCTGCTGCCTCTTCCAGAAATGCAAAGAGTGTAAAGCCCTTCTTGCGCCCGGCAAGGGCCTGCTGGAGGCCCTGAGAACTTTTTTGATACGTCTGATATTCAGCGCTCAGCTTCATAATCTCATCAAGTCCCGTCTCTTTGGCTTTAAGGCCACTTGCAGTTCGCTTTTTGCTGTCAAGGATTGGAAAAATAAGGAACTGAAACAGGAGAAAGATTACGATACAGACAGCCGCAGTCAATATTAGATATTTTTCACGCTTTGCAAGCTTCATGTTTTGCTATTCGACCTTCGGTTGCGCGGCTCTTTACGTTCTATGTTTGACGGTTACCGAAACGAGTTGCGCAACCGATAGCCGTTTACACGATTAACGGGTCTATTCGGCACGCTGCAACTTCATCTCAAATTTGACTCGGTTGCCGGATCGGTCAAGATTAGCGGAACTGATGGTCACTGCACTAAAATAGTCTGAGGGCTCCAGCCCCTTTTTGATCGTGTCCACTGTGTTGAATGTGTCTGTTTCACCCTTAATCAGAACCGTGTTCGCGTCAACCACCATGCGGGAAACGTGCACATCCGCAGATTCCGGGACGCGCACCGAGACATCTCTTATCAGGTCAAGAACCTTACCGTTCCCGCCAATTCCGGGAATCGACAAGGCAGTCTTCTTGAGCTCGTTTATTCTAACCTTCATCTGGTGGCCCGGATTGACTATCCGTTTCGTATCCGGAAACGTTTCTTTGAACACCTTTGTGATTTGGCCATCAAGCATATTGTACCGTTGTTTCAAAAAATAGTAGTCTGCACCCAGATCAAGGGATAGGAGCAACAGAACGATTATCAAGAAGGCTGCGACTTTGCGAATCTCCTTCTTGTGTCCAAAATACTCTTTTCTTGCTTCAAACTCATCCCGCCTGAAATTGAAACCCAAGTCCTCTTTGGTCTTCCTAACTGCCAGGGCAAGAGCGTTGTCCATAAGGGCGGGGTTCCATGCGCTGGCTATTTCCTCATCCATATAAATCCCTGGATCCCTGCTCAGGTCGACCCTTTCAACCGGAAGGTCAAGGAACCTGTTCAAGAGGTCCTCTGTATCCGGACGAAGGGCCCCGCTACCTGTAACAAAGACCTTTTCGGGATGGACCGTCTTTTTGTTCTGCCATTCAAACGCGTGGAGGGTATTTTTCAGCTCTGTGCAAAATGACCTGAGATAGGATTCAATCTGCTCAGACGCTACAATATCCTTCTGGCCATTGCCAGTCCCGTTTAACGCAGTCCCTGCCACTGTCCCGCTGTTAAGAGAAAAGGTACGAATCAAGGCGATGCGTCTTCTATGGTACAGGATCACAGTGCTGCTCTTGCGGCCAATTTGCAGAAGGAGTCCGTCGTCGGGTGTCCCTGTTTGCCTTAGAAGCCAGCTGAGGGTTGGCACGCCGCTAATATCGAGAACCTCGGGATCGATGTCGTTGGCCCGCAAATGCTCCAGCTGCTCGGAGACATATGTGCGCTTGAGAGAGGCGGCCAGGATTTCGCTTTGATCCGACTGGTCAACCATAGTGAAATCGACTACCAGATCTTCCACAGGAAAAGGGACTATTGTCTCAAGTTCAAAGAGAAGGGTCTGTCTAATCTTTTTCTTGTCTCTGAAAGGCATTCGGAGATTCCGGTACGATACATGTTCCCCGGGAAGAGCGCTGAAACAGACATCACCCGGACCGACCCGTTCAACAAGGGCCTTCAAGGCCTCCTCCAAGCCCCCCACCTCTTCTATCATAACATGGCCGCAGGCCGTCACGTGGTGCTCCTTCAGTCTCCGTGTAACCTTAACTGCGGAAACTGAATCCGAGCTTATATCAAGACTGAGGATTTCTTCTGGCATGGCAAGTAATTATTGGTTTGTCGGGTCTGTTCGGTTCATAGCTATTAACACAACCTCAAGAAACTGACAGGCTACTCTATTTTCCATGATAGGACTTCGAACTCCTGCTCTGTCCTCTTGACCATTCCTATGACTTGCTTGACCATGGCTCCCTTGAAACCTTTTGAGATAATCTCAAAGTAGGTGCTTGAGGTGGCGAGCAAACTGTCTTCAACCGGCACATCACTCACCCCAACCCTCTCGTTCCAGTTTATTGCTGACAGGTCCCTTTCTTCGTCGTCTCGGTATTCGAGCATGTTTGTGACCATTTCGTCGGTAATCTCCGCTGAAAGGGTCTTCAACACGACAGGATCTGCCGTGTTGATATTGATGATGCCGTCCCCAACAGGACTCAGAAAGTCCGCGATGCCAGGCATCTCTTCGTTGCCGTAAAAGAGCTCTTCGGTAATGCCTCTCACGAGAAGCAACTCTTCCAAGAAGTGTATAGGGGCATTCTTGCAGGCATAAGGTCTTTGCAGTCCCTGATAATAAGCGTTTTCCGCACGAGAAAACTCGTCCGTATCCGTACTGTCCGAATCGATCCAGTCTTTAATGGCGTTGATGATATTCTCGGCCTCTTCGTCTTCCAGGCTGAATTGCGTCAAAAGACGTTTCAAAATATCCCTTTGGGCAGGAACAAACTTTTGCGGTTGCTGATCGTCAACCAGGCTGTTGATCTGAATCCTTGCCGAGTGATCCAAAACCTGGGCCTCAAACCGACCCTGGTTGAACAGTGAAGCCGAATTCTCAGAAAGAGTTTTCGGATCTGCCCAAGTCTCATGCAGAGAATCGACCTTCCCTTCTGAGGCGTCCCCGAGGAGAACCGCCAGGGAAGAGTTGAATCCTGACTTGGCAATACAGCCTAGCTTTATGCCGTCCCGGAGATTGGCAGCTGCGTGCACATCAGACCTCATGGATCTGTTGAACTGGAGCGTCAACGAGACGAGCAGGCTAATGATAAGGATCGTAAGGATCAGCGCTATCCCTTTATTGTTTTGTAGAAACCTTGCCATGGTTATCGCAGCCCCGTGCCCCCGACGGCAAGCTCGGGATCTACGACTTGCCCTGAACCCTGATTCACATTTTTGAGATGGGTTCTATACACTTTCCTCGTCGCTCCCCCCTCCGCCCATTGGCAGTGTCACGGTTGTCAAGAATTTAAAGGGCGCCTCGGGATCGGCCTTATTTACAAATTCAAGCAGTACGGATACCATGTTTGGCACCATGTTCTCGAATTCCTCGCTTGTGGAATCCCAGTTTTCGTGTGCCTCACCCTCGGCGTCATAATAGGTGAAACTCACCGACTGCAGTTGCTCACAAAGTACAAGTCCACGGCTCTCTTCGTCAGGGGTCTCTCCAACGCCCGGGGTGTCTTTGCGAAAGAGCAAAAGAGCCCCTTCATCATCACTATCATTCTCCTCGACCAAGTATTCTATTACGGCAGTTCCAGCAGGCTGGTCTTCCTCGCTGAAGACAAGATGCGCTCTGGATGTGAAGCTGAGGCGGTCAGCACGGTTGCCATCGATTTCGGCCTCATTGCCCTCGAATTTGCCAAACTGGCCATCTTCCTCATCTAATTCAGAGGGTTTTGCATCCTGCGGGGCATAAACAGATTCCAAATCCTCATATATTCTTTCAATCGCAATTCGGGCCATTCTGTAAATATCGGCCTGATATTCCGTCTCATCTACGATGCGAAACGTTCCAGTGTAAGAGGTATAGATTAAGGAGAGAACGATGGTAAAAATGAACAGGGCCAGGATGATCTCCAGCAGTGTAAAACCTGAACGGTCCTCACCGCAGTGGCAAAGAGAGCAAGGTATCTTCATCGATAGAGCCCTGTCCTGCCTACGGTGGACCGATGGTTCTGATTTGCGGAAACGCATCCTGCTACCCGGTTTCCAGCACCGATCTGTATAGTCTAAGGCTGTACTGGTATAGGCCGTCCTCGCCCCAGGAAATCGTCAAATCAATTTGTTTGAGATAATCTGAAATGTTTTCAGATTCAACGAGCGTAATGTCACTAACCTGCATATCCCAACGATAGTCCGGAAAATCCTCACCGAAATCACCGGCATCAGGCGTTAGATCATCCGGGTCCAGAAACTCCATTTCAGCCATTTTGCTTTGCGCTAAAAAGCTGGCAACCGTACCGAATTTGGCTTCACTGGCCAATGAGACACTCTGAGATTGTGAACCCAGCACAGCCACCAGAGCAATGGCTATGATGGCCATCGCCACCATCACTTCCAAGAGTGTAAAACCACAAGAATTATCGTTTGTTATCGAAATCACGACTAAACATCCACAAAGTCTATATATTCCTCAAGCAATTTGACCCTTCCAATAAAAGGGCTAAAGATCAGCGTGAACTGTCTGCCGTCCTCTGCCCCAAGATGGATAACCGATTCCTCCATATATCCCTTCTTGGTAAAGTGGATAGCCACCTCACCTGCCGACTCCTTGCCCTTTCCTCTCCGCCAAACATCCAGTACACGAACCCCATCCGGCAGTTGAAAAGCCCTTTGGTGCGCCTCCATCCGTTCTTCGTCTGTCATGTCTTCGGAGTTTATCCACAAGCGGTTAGCTTCAAGGTCAAAATGGAGTGCATAGAACTTCTGTTCCCGGATTGCCTCGTTTCTCAAGCTCCTGACGGTACCCACCATTCGGCGTACAGTGCCCTTCAGGTCATCGGTCAACATCGCGTAACGAAACCTCGGCACAGCGAGGCTCAGTGTCAGGCCAATCAATACGAGGACAACCGTTAACTCGATGAACGTAAAACCCTTTTTCCCGAGGTTCAACTTGGGTTGGACTCCCTCTGATTCATAAGACGAATGGCCGGTTCGATTTGTCTACAAACCTTTAAACCGCAAAAGCCAGCGCATTCCCCGTCCTGATTGATCGGGACTGAGAGGAATGTGAACGAATCTCAAGATGGCAGACTTGCTCAGTGTTACTCAAGTTCCCAACTGTTTATATCTGCATCATTTCCTTCGCCTCCAGGTTCCTCATCAGGACCGTAAGAGGAAAGGTCGTAGTCGCCATTGACCCCCGGGGAAAGATAAACGTATTCGGTTCTCCATGGATCTTTGGGGACCTTACCTTTTTCCATATAACCGCCTTCGCGCCAGGCTCTCGGAAGCTGTCCCACTGAGGGGGCTTCAATCAGGGCCTGGAGGCCTTGGTCAGTTGTGGGGTAATTGCCGTTGTCAAGCTTGTACAGCTGCAAGGAGGTTTCTATGCTTTCGATCTGAATCCTGGCCTTCATGCGTCTTGCCTCTTCTGGTCTGCCCATAATTCTGGGAATAATAAGGCCTGCCAGAATACCCAGGATCACAATGACGACCATGAGCTCTATCAGCGTGAAACCACGATTGTCTGACTTCTTTCGGATCATTGATATTCACCCCTTATTGTTTTGATAGTTTTTTCAGCCTTGCCTGAAATCGGTTTATCAAACAGCCCCTATTGTATCATTCGATTCATCTCGAAAATTGGGAGCAGTATGGATACAACAATGAATCCTATGATCACGCCCATGGCCAGGATCATGACCGGCTCGAGCATGGAAGTCATGGCCATTATATTAGATTCCACGTCCCTCTCATAGGTGTCTGCAATCTTACCCAGCATCTTTTCCAGTGCCCCGCTCTGCTCCCCTACAAATATCATCTGCACCACAATGGAGGGAAACCATCGACTTTCGGCAAGGGGGCTGGCAAGGCTTTTGCCCGCTTGAATCTCCTCCACGGCGTTGTCAATCACGTCGGCAAGAATAACATTGTTGACTATGTTCCGGACGATTTGAAGCGCAGAAATGAGTGGCACTCCTGCCTGCAACAAACTGCCAAGCGTCCTTCCAAACCGACCCAAGGCGATTTTGCTGTTGATGGGCCCGAGTATGGGGATACGGAGTTTGGCCTCATCCCAAAAATAACGGCCTTTTGGTGTTTTAATGAATCGCTTTATTATTACGATGCCACACGCTATCCCAATGAGGATAAGCCACCAAAAAGACTTTAGGAAATTGCTAACATTGATTAACACTATGGTGGGAACGGGGAGAGCTGCCTGCATGTCGCTGAAGATCTGTGTAATATTAGGAACAACAAATGTGATCAAGAAGAAGAGAACCAAGGATCCGATAAGGAACATGAAGACCGGATAGGCCAAGGCCGCCTGGAAACGACCCTTCAAGGCCTGTTGATGTTCACCCAAATCTGCCAGACGGTCCAGAACCACGTCAAGAGACCCGGATGCTTCACCTGCACGCACCATGTTCACGTATACATTTGAAAATGCTTTGGGGTGTTGGGATAGGGCGAGGGCCAGGCTGTTCCCTTCATTCACGGACTCCTTAACCTCAGCCATGATCTTCTTGATAAGCGGATTGGTAATCTGGGAGACCAGTGCGTCCAAGGATCCAACCAGGGGCACTCCCGCACCCAACAAGATAGAGAGTTGACGTGTTGCTATAGAAACCTCAGCCGGTTTGATCCGCTTAAGAAGGGTTGATAAGGAGGCTGGGCTAGAACGGGGATCCTTGGGCTTGGCGGACGTCTCTTTTACATCTACTGGAAAGATTCCAGAGCCCCGGAGCTTCTGACGGGCTGCCACCAGGCTGTCCGCATCAATGATGCCATTTACATTTTTTCCAGACTGATTAAGGGCTGTATATTCGTAAACAGGCATAACACACCCGGGTTCTCTCACCCCATTGGCTTGGAGAACGAAATTTATCCCAAAAATCGGCAACCGTATTACAAAACGTTCCTAGGCATGTTAACAATAATCACTGTTTAGTGTCAACAGGATGGGTCTCTCGAACACCCTGCATCTGGGTTCGCATACCGATAGACTTATGGATCCTTTTCGGCTGTGTATCTCGGCTCAAGCTGAAGAATCTGATTCAATCATAGAAACTTCACTTATTGTCCCACTCAATCTAAAGGCACATCATGTAGTATGTCAACAAAAATACTACATGATATGTTGTGAATCGCAATGGATTCCCTCCCCGTTTTATCTGTGTTTTGTCCCTTTTCTATTGGAGGGTTTTGCCCAAAAGAATATTCTGGGTGTCCTGTTTCAATATTGCCCTGCTATTTCAACAGGTTGACCAAAAGACAAAGACAGGATCTTCATAGTAATTTTCATAAGTATGTTCCGTTTGCGGCAATCATAATGGTTCAAAACAGAACATGTTTTTTGGAACCGTTCTAAGCTTCAAAGCCTGAATCCTTGAACTGCAGGAGTGAGCGCGTTCCGGGTCTGTTCCGACTTTTCTCGATCTGTAGGAATCTATCTCTACTGCAGGGATGTTCGAAGGTTGGGCCTATGGCCTGAGAGCAGAGGAGAATGAGAGAGAGACCTTTGCATAACCTCTTTTCACTTAGTTACATGAACTTTTTGACCCATCTACGGGCTTGCTCACTAAATCCTGGCACGCAGTGCCTCTTGTGCGGCCTGCGCCTTGAAACGAGGCAAGCCGTGAGGCGCAACCGTAGCGCTACACTCGGCCTAATGGCCTCAAACAGTTCAGGATTTGCCCACTGACGTGGGCCGTTTGCTTGGCCCGGATGGGTGCCCCAAGAAGTTCATGAGGGGGTTTCAAGGAGTTGTGCAAAGGTTTCCGAGAGTTTAGAGAGGGATAGAAAGACTAAAAAGGGACTCGGCAGGACAGCATAAACGTTTTGTCTCCTCCAGTCCCTCCGAATGAAAAATCGACCTTGGCCTCCTCTTTCAAGTATTTCAAAAAGCGGTCTTTCTCATATCGGTTATACTTATGCGCGCTGCTGACCGCGCTGTAAATATTGCCGGAATAGAGACCAACTTCAAACAAAGCAACCATTCCACCAAGGGCATTCTGATCATGGTCAAAGGCCTCGTAAGCGGCATAGATCAATGCCCCGTTGACTAAGAAGGAGACCAAGGCATCTCTGTGTCTTTCGCAGTACAGGTGGCCTGCACCCGGCACAATAGCAAGCAGTCCTGCAGCCGTGGGATCTTTGTACTTGAGCTGTTCTTTGTTGTCTAATTCCTTTAAGAACTGCTCAAGCCTGTATTTCTCTCGATTCTTGGGGGAAATCTTATTGAAATGGACTTTCGCATTTTCCCACAATCCTCTGTCCAGATGAACCCAGCCGCATTGATAATAGGCTTCATCTTTGATGTCTTGATCAGGGGCAATGGTTATCAGATTTTCAAGATTGATGACAGCTTCATCATAGCGCCTAAGTTGGACATATGCTTCACTTATTCCAAGATAAGACTTGACAGCATACCTCGAGTCGGGACGTTCTTCTGTGAGGTGCCCGAACGCCTCAATAGCCCCTTCATACCGTTCTCCTCTGAGATAGGCCAAACCGATCTTGTACCTGGCAAGCTCAACCCCCTCAGCCTCAGGGAAGAAATATATGAAGCGTTCATATTCTCCGATCGCCCTGTAGTATTCCCCTTTTTGAAAATATTGTTCGGCAAACTGAAATTGACGGTCGGGATCGAGTAGAACAGCCTGGCCGGGATACGAATAGACAGGAAAAAAGCAAATGCAAAAGGCTAAAGCGGCTGCAAGCCATGCTGACCGCAAAATGCGGGGGTCAGCGCTCACTGTGCCACCAGAAATCATTGTTCTTAAGAGGATCATCAAACATTTCCATCCCATTTATGTAAATAATCGGCGCCTCGCGCATTTCATCCGCCTCGTGGAGCAGCCGATCACAAGTCATTACCCATCCCTTGATAAGCCCATGTTTCTCAAAACAGAGCAGGCTGTATGCCGAACAGCTCGGATACATGGGACATTCCTTCCCATCGATGGGGGAGATGTTCTTCGCATAGAGTTTAACCAGGGCGCGAAGAGGGTTGAACCGACCCGGTGCCTGCGTGGAAGAGGCGTCCTCAACACGCTCCTTTTCCCACGGTCCTTTGAATGGTTCAGCATATGCGCTGCCCGCGGAGCCGCAAACAAGAAAGAATAAGATTACACATAAGTAAAGGACGCGCATCTTCATGTTTATGTATGAGCTGAGCATTGTTCCATATGCCAGGCCAGAGTTTTTTGCGGAATGAATCGTTACCAAAAGGCTAAAGGCATAAGGCCAAAGGCACAAGGCCGAATGAGGCAACTCAAGCTCCCCTAGACCTTGCACCATCTTTGTACATTGCAATGACGAAAGACGCATAGACAGCAACCTGCGAAGCAGGTGGCCTTGGTTTCCGGCCAAAGGCCGCGAAACCAAGCAGTCACGTCAGTGCCTTTGATCTAAGTCTGTTTGCAGACAACCGCAACGCCGCAGATGGACTTCTCGCGAAGCCGTCAAGCTTTGGAGCGCAAGATCTGCGAAACCTCTCGGGTCATATCAAGCACCTTGATTGCGTGATCCTGGCTCATGGAACCGGTCCCGCAGCTTGGCGTAATAAGAGACTGTGTCATGATCTTTGAGCGTTCTATGCCTATGGCTTCCAGCCGATCAACGTGTGATTCCCATTTTGCCACAAGGCTGGAAGCGGTTTCGTTTTCTATGTCCCTGGTGTCCGCGGTGGGGACAATTCCCCACGCAAGAATTCGGCCCTGGTCGAGAAAAGTTTTGAGGGATTCCTCGTAGAGGGTCAGGCGGTCAGAGAAGCCGTAAGCATCAAAGCTCAGTATGTCTGCCGAGGAGTCGAGGATTAAGGACCAATCCGTATTGGCGCACACATGGACGCCGGCAAGGCCTCCTGCCTGATGTATAGCGTCAATGACTTCTGACAGGACCCGATCAACGTCTTCCCTGGATATACTGATAAAGGCAGAAGTCCCAAACCCGGCCAGGCCGGGTTCGTCTATGAAGATGATGGCTGGGATGCCCCGTTCTGATAGATTTTCCACCTGCCAGCGTGCTTTCATGGCAAGGTTCTTAACCACTACATCCAGAAGGCGGTCATCATAGAACAGGGCTCTCCTGTTCTGGTCCGCCAATCCTGTGGCCAGAGTCACAGGTCCGGTGACCTGGCCTTTGAGAGCTGTGGGGAGTTCAACGGCCGATTTCATCCTGTCGAGCAGAGTGAAGAATCCCCGAGCGGTTTCCGGGGTCAGGACAAATCGGGTGCCGTCCAAAGGTAAGCCGCCTTCGGTTATGGCCAGGTAGTCCTCGTAGAATCCTAGCAAGCCCTCCTCAAAAGATGATCCTGAAGTATCAACAAAGACACGGTCTTGGTTGAGCACGAGGCCGGGCATGCCACCCAAGAACTGGGTCATCATGCTCTCTTCCGGGTGAACCGGCAGTTGAACCCATAAAGGGATATCGGGTGTGTATTTGAAAACCAGGTCAATAGCCTGGTCATGGTCGGTGATTGGAAGGCTTCCAATCAACAGTCCCAGAGCATTCCCTCTAAATTGAGCCATAACAGGAGGTCCTATTCTTTAAATTATATGGTTTATAATCGATTAATCGGTGGCGCTGTCTGCAATAAATAACTCGGGAGCTGCAACGCGGACAGCTCTTTGGACAACACCCTGTTTAGATTAGACTATTGTGATAGTTAACGTAATATGCCTAACACACTCGGTCCTTTCGAGCAAGAAGGTTATTGGGCTTGACTCGATTGGCCATATGGGAGATAATTCTTTGTGAAATGGATGAGAAAAGCAATGGTAAGTTGCATAAGGTACTCGGGGCAGGCATAGGCTGGATTATGGGGGGCCCGGTTGGGGCTGCTCTCGGCCTCCTGGTAGGACACACGCTGCATGAGAATCCGGAACTCTTGGACAAGGGGACACCCGGCACCGGGCTGAAAGAGCAATATGACGTGCTTCAAGTCCCATACGATGCCGAACCCCAGCAAATCAGAACGGCTTATAAAAGACTTGCCCAAAAGTATCATCCTGACAGATTTGTGGACGCAGATCCAGTGATTCGGGAACTGGCCAAAGAAAAGATGGCTGAGATTAACGGGGCATACGGAAAGATTACGGAACGTACTAAGGGTGACCCAACCCCGCAGTGATTGACACACTCAGGTTTAGGTGTTATCTTTGCATCTGCGCTGAGATTTAACGATCAAAAGAGAAAATAAATCTTTTCAGACCGATAGGAAGGAAAGGGGGAGGCTAAATGTTCGGAATCGGCATGCCGGAATTGATCATAATTCTGGTAATTATCCTCATCATTTTCGGGGCGGGCAAACTGCCTGAGATTGGAAGCGGTATCGGAAGAGGGATCAAGAACTTCAAGAAAGCAACCTCCGGGGAGTTAGAAGAAAAACCTGAGTCCGAGTCCGAAGAGTCAAATAGACTGGACGAGGAAAATAAAGCTTAGGGCAGATTCTCTTAATCTTTCACGATCGGATCCAGCTTAAGACTTCATACCAAGTTTCGATCACCTGAGGTTGCCTGAAAACCCCCTCATTTGCCCAACCTGGTTTTCCTACCCAAAACTCATAAAGGGAACATGCCTGTGGTTCAGACTGCAAGCCACGCGACCGTCTATCCTGCCCCCTGGAAACTTCGCCTTTCCTTCTGAGCCGGGGGTTAGGCCTTGAACAAAAACCTATCCCTTCATATATGCCCGGAACTGGTTTTGAAACAGCCTATATTTTTCAAAACGGGCTAAAACGGGATGTCGTCCTCAGTTGGGCCGCCGGATGCCGTTGCGGACCCCGGGCCGGGGCTTTCATCTTGGCGCGGTTCTGACTGGGCCCTTGATCCAAGCATTTGCATGTTTAGGGCCTCAATCTCTGTCGTTCTCCGCTTGTTTCCTTCCTGGTCTTCCCATTCGTTTGTCCGGATACGCCCTTCGATGTATACCTGTTTTCCCTTTGAAAGGTACTCTCCGCAGATTTCACCCAGTCGGCGCCACGCCACGATTCGGTGCCACTCTGTGTGAGACTGCTTCTCACCGTCCTTGTTGTTCCAGGTCTCCGTGGTGGCGAGGGTGAAATTAGCTACTGCTGTTCCACTGGGAGTGTAGCGTACCTCCGGGTCTCTTCCAAGGTTACCAATGAGGATAACTTTGTTAACGCTTGCCATGGGTCCCCCTCTCACAAATGCACGATAGCACGAAACTGCCTTATAGCCTGCAGCAGCTCCGTTGCCGTAAATGGTGAAATCTCATAGTGGCCTGTATTGGGCGGGAATTGGCAAAAGCCCAAAAGACGATTAGCAGGATCGAAACGCTTCATATCTCATAGTGGATGAGAGGACCGAAATCAAGGAAAATCACAGCCCTGTTTTTGGGCCGAAAGGACACCCTGTTTTCCTCTTGATTAGAAGACATCTTTCAATGTAAATATATATTTTCCAACCCAACTTATGCATATGGAGAAGTGGGGAAAGAGGCTGCTGTTTGGACAACGGGCGACGGAGCGCTGACGATTGAGCGTACTGAGTTTCTTCAGCCAGGGATAGACACCCCATGGGATACGTTTTCGACTACAACGCAGCTCGGCAGTATGACAACTGGTATCAGAATCCTGAGAACCGGTTCGTTACTGATCTTGAAGACGAGTTGGCTCTAAGGCTCCTTGAACCAGTACGGGGGGAGCGGGTTTTGGACATTGGATGCGGGACGGGGAGGCATCTTCTTATGTTTTCTGAGTTGGGTCTCGACATAACAGGTCTTGATGCATCGCCTCACATGCTAGGCATTGCACAAAAAAAACTTGGGCACCGCGTTGAGCTTCACGAGGGACTGGCCGAGGACCTTCCTTTTGAGGATAACAGCTTTGATATTGCCACCTTGATTACCACCTTGGAATTTGTGGACGATGCTCAAAAAGCCCTTGAAGAAGCATGTCGTGTGACCGAGAGCCGCATCTTTTTGGGTGTCCTAAACCGTTACGCGATCAAAGGCATTGAGCGCAGGGTGAAGGGCATCTTTTCAGAGAGCATATACAACCGGGCTAGATTTTTCAGTGTATGGCAGGTTAAACGGCATGTTCAGGAGGTGCTGGGCAAAACGCCTCTCAAATGGGGTACGGTTTATCATTTGCCGGCCAGTTTCAGGAAATACACCCAATATTTGGAGAGATGGCACTATGTTCAGAGGTGCCCCTTTGGTTGCTTCATAGGTATGGTGGTCACTCTCGTTCCACGATATCAGACCAAGAACGTACCTATTGGGTATGTGGAGCAGCATACAGGGGTTGCTCCAGGGTTGATGAAGACGCCATCACAATACGGGCGAAAAGCATGAAGATCATGGAAGCCTATCTGTATGAACACTTAGAAGATGAGAAGGTCCGATGCAATCTGTGTGACCATCGTTGCCTTATCAAGGCGGGAAAACGGGGCATTTGCGCGGTCCGCGAAAACCGGGATGGAAGTCTGGAGACCCTCGTATATGGGAAGCTAATTGCCCAGCATGTTGATCCCATCGAAAAGAAACCACTGTTTCATGTCCTGCCAGGCTCCCTTTCCTATTCCATTGCCACGGTCGGGTGCAATTTCAAGTGCCGTTTTTGCCAGAACGCAGATATTGCCCAGCTTCCGGCAGACCGCAAGGGGATGATTCTGGGTGACCCTTTCAGGCCGGAGGATGTGGTGAGCGCCGCAGAGCGGGCAGATTGTAGGAGCATAGCCTATACATACACTGAGCCTACCGTATTCTTTGAATTTGCATATGATACGGCGAAGCTGGCACACGAAAAGGGTATCCTGAATGTATTTGTGACAAATGGGTATATGACTTCCGAGGCCTTGCACATGATTCATCCCTACCTTGATGCAGCCAATGTCGACCTGAAGGCCTTTAACGATGATTTTTATAAAGAGCAGTGTGGTGCCAAGCGAAAGCACGTGATGGAGACCCTGAAGCTGATGAAGTCTCTCGGGGTTTTTGTGGAGGTTACCACACTCCTTATTCCCGGACTCAATGATAACAAAGGAGAACTTCAAGGGCTGGCCTCCTTTATTGCGGACTCACTTGGTCCCGAGACCCCGTGGCACATCAGCCGTTTTCATCCGACCTACAAGCTCACAGACCGCCCGCCTACGCCAGCGGAAAGTATTGACCAGGCCCGTCGCATCGGGCTTGAGGCAGGGCTTCGTTATGTTTATAGCGGTAATCTACCCGGAGACGAAGGTGAGAATACGATCTGTTACAACTGCGGTCAGAACTTGATTGAACGATGGGGATATCGCATATCCAAGAACGTAATCAGAGACGGCAAGTGCCCGGAATGTGATGCCGGCATTGATGGCGTAGGTTTTATTGTTGGACAGGAGGAGGGACAAGCCCACAACGGGGTATAGGGCTACAGACCTCAATGACTGATGCGTCCCTCGTAGTTAACGGTGAAGGTCTTATCTCCTGAGTTGTGGTAGGTGGTAATGGTCAAGGAATTCTGGGTTCCACCGATTGCCACTGTGAGATTAGGTGTCTGTCTGAATCCGTAAGCGTTGAGTGATCCAACTGAAGAACAGGATTCGTCCGGCCATTCATGAAAATAAGCTTGAGCAGCTGTGTAGGCATTCCTGGCATCTCCATTGGCCCCTGCATTGTAGCCTCGCATGCGATAGTTAATGAAGTTTGGGATGGCAATGGCAGCCAAAATGCCGATAATTGCTATGACAATCATGAGCTCAATCAAAGTGAAACCCGTTGTGTTTGTCTTTTTCAATATCATCGGTTTCCTATGCCGTTGTGATTGGTTACTCCCCAAACTTCTTAACGATATAAACGCGAAGGGGGCACCTACAATAGAACACAGCACCATAATGTACTGAAAATGTGCATTCCAGGGGATTTTCTTCCAAGCATTCCAGGAACTCTTCCAGTCCAACATCTTGTGCTTTGCAGAGCTTCTCAAGTCCCTCCGTACAACACTTGAAACCCTTGGGGCACTCTATGTCGCCCATGGCTTCCCTTAGTTCTTTCTCAAGGTTTTGTTCCAAACGTAACTCCTTGCCATTCTTTATGTGGGTATGGTCTTTCGGGGCACTGTAGACTTGATGATTTAGCACAATGACCGGGAAAGGCAAAGCAGATTGATCAAAACAGCACGCGGATGAAGACAGATACACTTGGATAAAAGGAAGTTTTGAGGGGTTAGGACATAGAAAAAGCCTCCAGGGAGGGGATAATCCGCAACCCTTGACCCGAAAACAGTCGTCTCTAATCTGCCATGTAGGTTAAGATAGGCGCTGATTCGGGGTTTCTCACCACCCGCTCTTTGACCGGGCTCCCCGCACACGAAGTGCTGCCGTAGGGCAGAACTCCCGTCCTTCAAGGCGGGGAATCTTCAATGTTATTCTATCTCTTAGGCTTTCTCCCCACCGCTGGTATGGTTCTGGATGAAATATTCGAGGTGAGCTTTCTGATCAAGCGTCAGGCCTCCAAATTGCACATCCATTTGTCTCGTTTTTACAGAACTGAAAGGGATCCCATCAATGTAGAAATCCGAAATGATTGTAAATGGCACCCCCTCCAGCCAGAAAGTCTGATCAGCCAGGAATATGTCCAATTCAAGCGATTGGTCTGGTGGTTTCCCGTCATCCATCAAGTATGTAAACGTAAGTCCATCCATACCGATATTCTTAACTTGACCAACTTTCAGATAGTTAGGCCTAAGCGCGACAAATGCACCGTTGGAGACCGAAAATCGCTTATGTTTTCTTTGCTCAGTCAGCTTCTTCGCCACGGATATAGAATAACCTCCTCGCCAGATTCGCAGGGTAGAATGCCAGAAATTTCCGATAAGTCAACACTCGATTTTTGCGGGTAAAGTGCGGATCAAAAACCAGTAGGGTTGGACTAGACTGGCTTCAAGTGGTTAAAATCAAAGAAGAAAAGAGGCTGATGTAAATGGGTATGATCTACAAACGGGGCAGGACATACTGGATCAGGTTTTATCGCAACGGGGAATTCTTTTATGAATCTTCCAAGAGCCACAAAGAAACAAAGGCAAGGCCTTATTGAAAAAGCGCGAAGGGGAGATTTCTCGGGGTAAGCTACCCTGGGTCGACTTTCGCCAAAAGTGGTGGGAATGGCAGGCTCAGTGGAACGAGGTAACTTATTGGTTTTATTGGTGCCGGAGGGGGGAATTGAACCCCCAAGGGCACAAGGCCCGGAGGATTTTGAGTCCTCTGCGTCTACCAGTTTCACCACTCCGGCCAGATTGTGCACGAAACATAAGAAAGGGAGCATTTGTTGTCAACAGAATAATCGACATGCTTCCTTAGCACCCCTGGAACCGGCTCCAGATAAGCTGAAAAAGAACAAGGATTCTAAGTGGTTCCCCGTGAAAATACGAAGCGGGAAGAGCCATGAAGGAAACCGCGCCGCTCAGATGTGCTATGGTTTACAGCTCGTATAGACCTTGACACTTGGCACAGTTTTGACTATGTTTACATCATATTTTATTGAGAAAATTGACCTTTATCTAAAGGAGTAAATCATGTTTGGTATGGGGATGCCGGAAATCATCTTGATTCTGGCTATCGCTCTGATTGTCCTGGGCCCGAAGAAGCTTCCTGAAATCGCCAAGTCCCTCGGCCGGGGTATTTCCGAGTTCAAGAAAGCCACACAAGAGTTCAAAGAGAACATCGAAGTGGAAGACGATTTGAAGGAGGCCCGGGATACCATGCAAGGTCTCAAGAGGGACCTTCAGGATACCGTGCGGCAGACGGTGCACGCAAGCCCAACTCCAAGCCCGACCCCCACCCCACCGGTAGTCGATGCCGTCTCAGAAGACGAGCTTGAGTCTCCCGTCGAAAAGCCCGCCACGGAAGTCTCGGAAGAGTCCGTCCCACAAGAGCCCGGACAAGAAGACGTGTTAAAGGAGCCTCCCAAAGATGACTGAGGATGAGAAACTCCCATTCACCTCTCATCTGGAGGAACTTCGCAGGCGCCTGATCATCTGTTTTTCGGCAATCGGCGTGTGCTTTGTTGTCTGTTATGTCTTTTCAAAGAAACTCTTTGAAATCCTTATGCAGCCCCTCATTTCCGCCATGCCTCCGGACGGCAAGCTCATATACACCGGGCTCCCCGAGGCATTCTTCACCTATCTGAAGGTCGCCTTACTTGCAGGGATCCTCCTGTCCGTACCCATACTCATGTATCAACTCTGGATGTTTATTGCGCCGGGGCTTTACAACAAGGAAAAACGCTGGGTCTTACCCATTGTGTGCCTGTCATCCTTCTTCTTTATGGGTGGCGCCCTTTTTGGCTACTTTGTTGTCTTTCCTTTTGGATTCAAGTTCTTCATGGGTTTTGCGTCTGACTATATCAGAGCCCTGCCATCCATGAGGGAGTACCTCGGTTTTTCAGCAAAGCTCCTCTTTGCCTTTGGCGTGGTCTTTGAAATGCCTCTGTTTATCACCTTTCTGGCCAAGCTCGGTATCGTGGATGTCAAGTTTCTCAGGACTAAGCGAAGATACGCCATATTGCTTTTCTTCGTCTTTGCCGCCATCCTCACCCCTCCGGATGTCATTACCCAGATCATGATGGCGGGGCCGTTGATAGTGCTCTACGAAGTGAGCATTCTGGGTGCCAAAATGTTCGGGAAAAAAGAGGCAAAAGAGGACATCTCAGAGACCAAGGAAAGTGCCGGATAGGAGGTTTTCTCCTTGACACCTAACCAGGATTCTGGTAGGCAAACCGCTGCGGAATAGTTCGTTTTTCTTTATATTTAACTAATATCTGAAAAGGGGGTGAAATCGGATTATGAAGAAACGATCGTTGTTTGTGTTAACGGCTGCAGCCGTAAGTGTGGTGTTTCTCTTCGCATTTGTTTATGCAACAACTGGGACCTGCCCTGACACCATAACCATGGAATCTAAGCTTTTCCCAACGCACAAGAAGAGCCTGGTGACCTTTACCCACGCGAAGCACAATGGTTACTGCGATTCTAAATGTGCCAACTGTCACCACGTGTACAAAGACGGTAAGAATGTGTGGAAAGAGGGCGATGCGGTCCAGAAGTGCGCTGAATGCCACAAGGAGGCTAAGGCGCCGACTGGGGCAGATGCACCCAAGCTGAGCAAGGCGGAAAAGATCAAGACATACTACTATTCAGCGATACATGAGAACTGCGTAGGGTGTCACAAGGAACTGAAAAAGGCGGCCAAGCCGACCGGCCCCACGACTTGCAGTAAGTGCCATCCTAAAGCAGCAAAATAGACAAAAGAAACTGGAATAAATCAAGAATAGGGTAGGGTCCTCTTTGGACCTTGCCCTATTTTTTTTGTGCGTCGCGAATGACATGGAGCCCACGGCCCTGAGACATATTCGCGTTCTTAGGCCTTAAGCCTTGCGCCTTGTCTTTTTGATATGAAGAGCTTGTTTCAACCATTGCCTTGGCCCAGGAAGGTGTTCCGAGGGCATGAAGATGAGAATAGGTAGCCAGGGTATTCTTGTAGCAGAGACCGTCACGCTTGTCCGCAAACCCGGTGCCCCGGGTCACCCGAAAAGCCAGTTCCTCTGTTTTCCCCTCCCAGCTCAACACACTTGAATAATGAAACTCATGGCCTCGAACCTGGACGCCAGGCTCAAAATACGGGTTGGGTTTTTCCACCTCAAAGATGGTGTAGCCGTGCCCTGCCGGTCTCTTGGAAAACCCAAAAACCACGGGAAACACTCCTGTCATGGGATAGGTCACGCCGTCCCAGACCAGGCTCTCGCCTAGATACATCAGTCCGCCGCATTCGGCATATATGGGAAGACCCTTTTCGGCCAGGCGTCGGACTTCCTGCCGGAACCCTTTGTTTTCAGCCAGGGCCTGTGCATGGGTTTCCGGAAAGCCGCCTCCGATATACAGCCCGTCCAGCCTCGGAAGCCCGGAGTCTGACAGGGCGCTCACCATGACGATCTCGGCCCCGGCGGCCTCAAGGGCCTCCAGATTCTCAGGATAGTAGAACTGAAATGCGGCATCCCTGATCACCCCGATTCGAGGCCGGGGCGCCTTTTCGGCATACAGATCTGTTTCTTTATCCAATATCTCGGATGCAGCCGTCAGGTCAGGCGCTCCTCTGGCTATTGCAAGTAGTCTGTCGAGATCGAGATATTCTTCGGCCATATCAGCAGCCTTTTGGATCGACTCTTCAGACCAGTCATGCTCAGGCGTGGGGACCAGGCCCATGTGTCTTTCGGGGAATGCCTCTCCCTTGATCTTGGGTATGGCGCCAAGTACAGGCAGTTTGCAGTACGTTTCGACAGTCTTTCGCAGGATCGACTCGTGGCGGGGGCCCGCCACACGGTTCAGAATAACCCCGCAAATACTGACTTCAGGGTCGAACTGGAGACACCCCGAGACCATAGCAGCCACCGTCCTGGTGCTCTTGGTGCAGTCTATTAGGAGCGCCACGGGGGCGCGCAGGAGCTTTGCGAGTTCTGAGGTGCTGGTGCTTCCTTCAAGGTCAATTCCGTCGTAAAGCCCACGGTTGCCCTCGACCACAGCGATATCGCTAACGGGGTTCTGACGTGTAAAGGAGAGGATAATCTGGTTGGGGGGCATCAAGAAGGTGTCCAGATTATGACAGGGGCGGCTGGCCGCTAAAGCCAGCCACCCCGCATCAATAAAATCCGGTCCCTTCTTAAAAGGGGCCACGGCCATCCCGCGCTTGCGCCAGGATGCGATCAATCCCACAGAGACGATCGTCTTCCCCGAACCTCCGCGCAGGGCAGCAATTACAATCCGGGGAAAAGCCATTTTTTTGGTTAGGTGTTTCCGACAAATAACCCGGTTTCAAAAAGGCCGCGAGCTAGTCTTCCCCATCTGCCGCATGCTGCTTACCGAGCCCTTTGAGCCCGATGAGGGTAGTACTGCCGCTGGACCAGTATTCGAGGAGTTCCTCAGTGACCATTTTGTTTACCAGTTTCTTAACGTCCCTGAGCTTCTCATCAGGCAAGAACTTGTAAAAGTCCTTCAGGTAGAACTTCGTCTTGCCCTTCTTTTTCTGCAGCGTCTCCAAAATGATTTGTTTTGCAGCTGCTTCATCCGCTATAGGCATATTTCACCCTCTCTTTGATCTATTTGGTAAACTTAAACTGCGTACTCTGACGCCAGGTAAAATAAGCTGGATCACGGAAGTCATCAATGAGATGATGGGTAAACTCTAAACCGCACTTCTCAAAGAACTTCTCCCAACCGATCCTTTCAGCCCACTCGCCTAAGCGCTCGTACTTATTCGCGTCAGCCGCATAGACTTCAATGATCTTCTTGATGGCATCGGTTGTCTCCGGCCACCTGGGTGGGTTATTCGGCAGATAGGGCACGACCACCTTGGAGAACTTGGGCATACTGATACGGTTGGATATCTTGCCTCCAACCATTAGCACTATGCAGTCGCCCTCAGTGTCCGCCAAAGGCATGGACGGGCACATGGTGTAGCAGTTGCCGCAGTACATGCACCGATCATTGTTCACAGATACACTCTTTATGGTCTCGCCTCCGACTTCCACCTTTCCCGGCTTGATGGCTGCCGTGGGACAGGCTGCTATTGCAAGAGGAATCTCGCACATCTTGTCCAGATATTCATGGTCCAATATGGGCGGCTTGCGGTGGTAACCCAGTATGGCGATATCCGAACAGTGAACAGCACCGCACATGTTCAGACAGCAAGCGAGCGCCACTCTGACCTGTGCCGGCATCCTCATGCTGGTAAAGTCATCAAAGAGGACATCCATGGTTGCTTTCACTGGTCCTGAGGCATCGGTCGCCGGGGTGTGGCAATGAACCCACCCCTGGGTGTGTACGATGTTGGTCACCCCTGCACCGGTTCCGCCAATCGGGAACTTAAAGCCCCCGCCGGCCTGTTTCCGACTCAGCAGGTCCTGCTTCAAGGGCTCAACCTTGTCCTTGCTGTCCACCATGAACTCAATGTTGTTCCGGGTGGTGAACCGGAGATAGCCGTCGCAATGCTTGTCTGCGATCTCGTTTATTTCTCGGATGTGAGACACGGTCATCAGACGCGCAGCGCCGACTCGGACCGTGAAGACCTCATCTCCGCTCTCAGCCACATGAACCAGCACGCCGGGCTCAAGGATCTCGTGATACAGCCACTTGCCGAAGTTCTTCTTGATAACCGGCGGCAGAAACTCCTCATAGGACCTCGGTCCGATGTCAGTGATTCTGTTTTCCATTGGTTTGTCAGGATTGTATCCTGAAGATATAAAAGCCATTCCGCTTCACCTCCTATCTCTGATGATATTTTCTGAATTCGTTAATGTCACCTTTCCAGCCACCTGGGACCTCGTCCTCTTTCCAGAAGACATACGGATTGGACCGAGGCTCTTTCACATGCTGCGCCGTGGCCTTCAAACCGGTCACTTCCAGCATCTTCTGGAAGCCCTGTCGCTTCATCAGCTCACCAATGCGCTCCCGGTTCTTGCCCTCTTCCATCCACCAATCCCAGAGATTCTCGATGACTTCCTTGATCTCATCATAGGGTTCTTCCGCTTTGATAAACGGGACAAGAAGCGAGGAGATCTGGGCACCGTCAAGGATGGGAGCCTTGGCGCCGACCAGCATGCTAAGACCCGTGTCCTGGCCTATTCTGAGGGCTCTCGGCATGGTGTTGATGCAGTGCATGCACCGCGTACAGTTGGAGTTGTCGATAGCGAGCTTGCTGCCATCCCAGGCCATGCACTCGCCGGGGCAAAGATCGACCACCTCTTTCTGGATATCGAACGGACCCCAGTCACGACTTGCATGGGCACCTGCGTTCGACTTCAACTCACCGCCCACATAGGCTTTGACCGCTTCCGCATCTATGCGGATATCATCTTTCCAGGTCCCGATAAAGGACAAGTCTGAGCGGGCAATAGAGGCCACGCAACAGTTGGGACAGCCGTCGAACTTGAACTTGAACTTGTACGGGAACGCGGGTCTGTGCAGCTCGTCCTGGTATTCGTTGGTCATGTAATGGCACAGGGCCTGCGTGTCAATACAGGCATATTCACAACGAGACATGCCTAAGCAGGCTGAGGGCGTTCGCAGGTTCCCGCCCGAACCACCAAGGTCCTGGTTGATGTTGTGGGTCAGCTCCCAGAAGATCTCTTCCAACTGGGGTGTGTGCGAGCCGAGAAAGACGATGTCGCCCGTGGAGCCGTGCATGTTGGTAAGGCCGCTGCCGCGTCTTTCACATAAACTCATGAGCTGTTCCAGGTATTCGGTGGTGTAATACTTGCCGGAAGGTTGGTTGATGCGAATGGTATGAAAGTGTGCCACGGCCGGAAACATCTCGGGCTGGTCACAGTAACGGCCGATGACGCCACCGCCGTATCCGAAAACGCCTACGATGCCGCCGTGCTTCCAGTGGGTTCGCCCGTGTTCGTAGGAGAGTTCAACAACGCCCAGGAGATCCTCGGGCATTTCGGCTGGACACTGGTAATCGATCCCTTTTTCGTTCGTTTTCCTCGATATGGCCTCGCGCTTTAAGTCGGACACAAAGCTCGGCCAGGGCCCGCTTTCCAGCTCATCCAGCAGAGGAGTTTTGTGTTTCAATTCCATTATTCTACCTCCATTCTTTTGGAATCAGTTTAATTATGCGATACATCCGTGTGTATCGGGTTGCTACAAGAAAAAGTCTCCCCTCACCTCCTCTCAATCTGCGATAATCCCCCTAAAAGGTTAAACGAATAAACAATAGGCAAGGAAGAATAAGTGTGGTTCGTGCGAATTTCTTAGCAAAAATAAAACGTTGTTCACGTATCCTTGCGCAAAGATGGTCTATAGACCTATTTGCCCGTTTTGTCAACAGAAAAAACCTTGGCCAGCAAGGCTTTGTTTCATGTCTTTGGTGGCAAGAATCATGAATTCTTCAGGCCTTGAAGGGCTGAATGGAATTTCAGGATATGGCTTTCAACATGGTCTCTGATGATTGGTATATCAGGAGCTGCTTGATCACATGCATCAACAAGGGCATAGAACCAATCTGACAGGTCTTCTATTGCAAGAGAGTGAAGATATGAGACGAACCGATCCACAAATCCCGTTTCAATGATCCTCTGTTGCTCCTTTGTCCTGAGACCTGCCAAAAACCCCTCTATAGTTGAGTCCACGCAATCGTCATCTGCCCATGCAACTGAGCCAACCCCATCCAGGCGGTCGAGCCGCATCCTTAGAGAAAGGTTCAGTAGAAAAAAGAGCAGACCCCCCTTCGCGGAGAGACCCTCATGAGGCTCTAACATGGGGGCATATTGCCGGGTGGTTATGAGTCTCACATCTACGGATTCGCCCGGGGCTTTCACTACAAAATCGCCTGCTGCGTGGTGCCAGGGGAAGATCTGTTCAAAGGTTTCAAGGTCATAATAGAGAGTCAGGAGCCTGGCAGACTGATGGTATACCTGTCTGATCTGCCGCGGAGGAAGGCGGTAATGGCCTTTTTCCGTATCCCAGAGGACCAGCCCCCGGGTATGATCCTCCTTGTCCACCGAGAGGTGGAATTCGTGGTATCCCTGAAACCAGTCTGCCAGAAACATGAGCATGGAAGGAGGGGAGGCTTCGCCCTGGAAATGAGTTCGTGGCAAGAAGGGGAAGTCGTGTTTGCTGTTCAGATGCTCAAGGACTGCAAACTCCCGACAAAGCAAGGCTTCTCCTCTTGGCGTGATAGCAACATTCATTACAAAGACGGCACAGACGTCACCGACGATTACCTCGATCCTGGCCGGATGGTAGTCGCTTCCGTGTTTTTCTGAGCGAATCACGATCTCCGCTATGTCATTGAGCGAGACATATCTTCCCAGTTGCCTGGCTGTGGCATCGACTAACAATCCATAGCCATCCTTTGAGACTACGGATGTAATGCCTTGAAAATACTGTCCAATTGTTACAGCAGGACCTTGGTCCGGGTCGGGATCAGAACGCCTCAGCCGCATGGGGGCTTTCGACGTCAGGTCATCCAAGAGGACATAGCCGTGCGGGGATGGGACCAGGTATTTGACTTTGGGTTGATGGGTTTTCATGAAAGCTCAAAGCTATGAGAACAGAAACAGAGGCTGCAATTGTTCTGTCCTGCGTAAGAACGGTTCAGGCAAGGGACTTAGGGGTGCGCTCTCCCTCTGGGACGGAAAGTATGGGAGTATCACCGAGGCCCGATCTATTTGAACAGTTTCACACCCTTAACACTCTGAGCTTTCAGCTTTGAGCCTTGAGCTTGTTGTCTTACCGATGCGGCTCCAGTTCTTTCAAAAACTCCGGGACAACATCAAATCCGTGCGCCAGGGCTTGGTCGCAGTGTTCAACAGCCTCTTTGAAGGCTCCTTTCTCAAAATAGGCGAGTGCCAGGTTGTTGTGGGCAACAGCAAAGGTCGGCTCAAGCTCCAATGCCTTTTTTGCAGCGGCAATCGATTCGTCCAGTCGTCCCAGCATGAAATAGGCACTGGCCAGACTGCCATAACCTTGGATAAACTTCGGGTTGATGGAGACCGCTTTTTCCAGGGGAACAACAGCCGCCTCTGGATCGCCTCTCTGCAAATGGACGAACCCCATATTTCCAAAGGCGATAGCAAATTTCGGCCTGACCCTTATGGCCCGCTCATTATACCCGATACAGGCGTCCAGATCACCCTTATGGAAGTAAATGCCGCCAAGGGTCACATAAGCCTCTGCCAAGGTGGGGCTATGTTCAATGGCTGCCGAGAGTGCCTCTATAGCCTCATCCCACTTCTGTTGCTTGACCAGAGCGATGCCAAGATTGTAATGCGTGGTACCGCACTCGGGATGTTTGGCCAGGGCCGCCCGCTGCTCTGCAATATACTCTTCGGTTGTTTTTGCTTTTGTTTTCGGTTCGGTCATAATGCTCCTTCACACAGGTAAGTCGAATTCTGTTTCCAAACGGCACGCTTTCACTAACAGACGCCCCATGGGTTGTCAACTGGGGCTCCTGTCCTAATTGAGCGTAAATCAAATGAGGAAGATTGGACAAAACCAAAACCACACCAAAATCTTAGCTCTATTTGGAGCTTGGTGCCTCCTCTGCCGGTGTAATATGATTCTTTTCTTGGAGCTTCATTAAGATCCCTCTGCCATCTTAGAAGCCATTTCAAAGCGTCAGATCGCGTTTGAGGGCAAGTCGTAGATCCCGAGCTTGCCGTCGGGGGCGGAAGCCGATGAAAAAGCGCAGCATACACGGGAGTATGTGAGCATTTTGAAGAGGCTTTCAACACAGCCATCGAGCGTTAGATGGGGTTTTGAAATGGCTTCTACACAGCGTCATACACCCCCATCCACGCTCTGTCTCTTCTCTTACCAGCCTGAAGCCTTGCTCAGCATAGGTCTTGCGAAGATTTTCGGCCGCAGGCTCCAAGAAACCTGACAGAATCAAGAGGCCGTTCTCTTCCGTACCTGCTGAAAGAGACGGAGCGATTCTTTTCAGCGTAAGGTAAGCTATGTTGGCCACAATCACGGAAAAACGTGAGGCCAGCTTTTCCAATGGAGTGTTTCTGATTGAAACCTGGTCGGCAAGGCCGTTCAGTAAAGCGTTATGGGTGGCCTCGGATACCGCGCACGGGTCGACGTCGATGCCAATGACGTCATGAACACCCAGCATTGCCAGTGCAATGGCCAGAATACCTGAGCCTGTGCCGATATCCAGCCCGTTTAATGGGGCCTTGCTTTCCACATAGCGATCTCCATCGAAGACATGATCCAAGGCTCTTAAGGCCAGGCAAGTTGTCGGGTGGGCCCCGTTCCCAAAGGCTGCTCCGCCTGCTATGTCGACCACCACTTCCCCGGGCGCTGGTCGGTAAGATGTGTTGGGGGGCTTCACTACAATCCTTTTGGAAAGTCTTACCGGCCTGTCAAATGACCTCTCCAAAAAACTTGTTCCATGCACATATGTAAATCTGAGTTCTCCAGTACCGACCAGATCTCTGATGGCAAGCCTGACCCTCTTTCTGCTGATGCCAGCACTTCGTGCAACAGCCTTTTCAACATCACCGGGGGCCATTTTTCTGTTGGCCTCCAGGACCGTTCTGTATATAATGTGTTTTAGATCATCGATCATAAAACATCATCTACTTCAATAGACGAGGGCTATCATTGTTTCCAACGTATAGAGAATCGGAAAGACCACGCTGCCCTTTTTGCGAGGAACCTTTTGGAAGGCCTCCTGAGGCAGGCCCCAGAAGCGAAGGGGACTTTTACAAATGGCTTTGCCCGTGTGGGGCCATTGGCGCCTATGACGCTACCGGACACAACCTCGGTGAAGCACTAATGGAAGCGATTGTCTTTGCATGTGACGACGACTGGGATAAGGCCCTGTCCATGGAATCCGAAAAAGACTATGAAATAAGATATCTCGACAGCTATCGTGCTGCGGAACACCGGGTGTTAGGGGGTCGCGCAACTCCTAAGTCCGGTCTGGCCGCCTTTGTTTTTGTAAAGCTCAAAGTCGCCAAAGATGCCGAATGAGCGAGACTTTTGAAAAACCCCCTCTTTTGCCCAATTACTGCGTCAGGCTCAGATTTCGCACGAAGTGCCTCTTTTCAAGCGCTTGCGCGCAACCGACAGCGCTAAATCTTCGCGTTGACTCTCCCGCAGTCCTGCGGGATCGCCCTTGCGGGCAGCCTGACGGCTGTCCAATTCCACTGTTATCTGGAATTGCCCTTGAACTTGAACAGAATTGAACATTTTTCAAAGGTCTCTGAGCATGGACACGGCATAGTTGAACAGGAGTTGTTAGATACAAGAAATGATGATCTTGCAAGAAGCCGTCAAAAATAAAGCGCCACTGGCGCTGTGAAGAATTGGAAACCACACAAATCTAATGTGCCTACTCTAAGCCTTCCTTTTTCAGTAGGTCTTGATACCAGCAAGCGAATTCATACATACCTTTGTATCGATCGTCATCATTGACAACCCCCAAACACATCTCCCACACCCCTTGGCCAAAGGCATTACTGTAGTCTTCGTGGTCCCAGGTGGCAAGGAATTCTCTGGCCAGGTCTAAGGCTGTTCGCCTGGATTTGTCCTCTCGCAGATCAATCGGGTCTTTTGGCTCAATGAATGGATCCCAGGCGTCGTAGCCTTCCTTCTTAAGGATGTGTTTTTGTCGCCTGGGTGACATGCTGTCAAAGATGAATTTCTTCCTCTCAGCATCTTCAGGCGATAGTTTGCGCATCGCTTTGTCTCCTATTCTTCATCCCAAAATATTCCTCGTCATAGGTAGTTATCAGAGCAGCAGAAACCGGTACCAGACTCAAGTGCATCTTTGGATTCATCGACCCGATTTCCTGCAGAAGGTCTTTGGACAGCTGAATGAGACGGTCATTAATACTATCCATGTTCACGGCAGGATATGATGCCCCATCTTTGAATCCGGACTCTCCGCAGATATGGGGCTTGCCGTCAATGGAAGTGGGGATGCCGTAGACCATACAGGTAATAGGCCTGCCGGCATACAGGTCACACAGCTTCTCGTCATTGAGCAGGGCGCAGGGGGCCCTTTCCTCGGCAAGCTGGGACAATACCTCATCTGAGGATTTTCCCTCTTTCACGTACATCTTCTGAAGCTTATGTTTGATCTGATAAAATTTCCGGTCAGCCCTTTCAGCTCTCCTCAGGATTTCTCGTCGCTCCTTCCTGGGCAACGATCTGCCAAAATGATGATTGATATAAACTGCTTCGATGAGAGTAACATCAAACACAGCGTGACAACAATCAGAGCAATAGATCTTACAGCTAACGCAATCCTTATGAGCCTCCTGCATGGCGGTGAAGATCTTATCCACCTGCGCCACGAGGGCCTCATATTTTTCAAAAGTCTTTGAGAAATCCATCATCGTCCGTCCTCACCAAGCTGAAGTTTTCAGAACAAAAAACATTATCAGACGTATACCATCACTGTCAACGACCAAGGTCGGGCGTATGAGAAGCAGGCCGGTCACGGCGGTGGGTGCGCCGACGTACTAAGGTACTTCAAGTGCCCACCAACAAAGAAGATCCGATGAAATCGGCAGACCCGAAGGGCAAAAAAAACGAAGGAAAGAATAGCCTCGCAACTAACTTGGCAAGGTGACAGATTTCGACGGCCCCGCTCTGAGATAACCCGTTGCCATGGTATCAATTATTGTTGGTGCTTCGTTTTTTTGGCGGTGGATTTGGGAGTGGCCCCCAGCACAGAGGCCATTCAGGGAAATGACTTGATAAGTTGCCACCGACTCCCTATATTTAGTTTGTAACAAAGAGACCAAAACCAGCAAAGGAAGAAGTCATAAAGCATGAAGGAACGTTTTGTTTACGGTCCGGTTCCCTCGCGAAGGTTGGGCCGGTCCCTGGGTGTTGATTTGGTGCCTTTCAAGGTTTGCTCGTACAACTGCATTTATTGTCAGCTCGGGAAAACCAAACATAAGACAATCGAGCGAAAGCCGTACATACCGACGGAGCGGATCCTGAACGAGGTGCATCAGAAGCTCACAGAGGGGATACGCCCAGACCGGATTACCTTGGCGGGCTCAGGGGAACCAACTCTGAACAGTGAAATCGGATCATTGATTCACGAAATCAAGAAACTCACAAAAACCCCCGTGGCTGTGTTGACCAATGCATCCCTTTTTGGGAGCAGCCTGGTGCGTGAATCCTTGATGGAGGCAGATGAAGTGCTGCCTTCTCTTGACGCCTATGATCAGAACGGATTTGAAACCGTCAATCGCCCGCATCCAGAAATCACTTTCAAAGCCATGGTGGAGGGCCTGATCGCTTTTGGGAAGGAATATCCGGGGGAAATATGGCTTGAGGTCTTTATCCTGGATGGCATAAATGCGACCGAATCAGATGCGCTTCATCTCAAACACTGGATTGAAAAAGTGAGTCCTCATAAAGTCCACATCAATACAGCAGTTCGTCCCTCAGCAGAAGCCTATGCACGGCAGGTTGCACCGGAAGACTTGGTCAGGTTTTGTAAAATCCTTGGCGAAAAGGCCGAGGTGATTGCCCCGTTCAGGGGTTCCGAGAAGCATGAAACGCAGGCCGTCGTTGAGAAAGACCTGCTAAACCTGCTCGCGAGGCGTCCCTGCACATTAGAAGATATCGCCGCAGGGCTGAATGTAGATAGGGACGAAATCTTGAAATACATTGAACGCTTGGTCAAGAAACATGTGATTGAAACGGTGAAAAGGGGCTCCATAATCTACTATCAACCGAAGAAACCCCTATGACCGACGGCTTTGAAAGAGGTGCGCGCCTTTTTGTTTGTGGATTGACTTCTTGGGGGATAGTAGTTAATTTTATTAAGTTTTCAATACCCCGTCCGCTTGCGGCGGGGAGCTTCATTTAATATTTTCCTGCACCTGGAGCAACCACAAGGATGGCTGTAAGAAGAATACTCACATATCCTGATACGGTTCTGCGAGAGCGGGCGGAGGCCGTAACGAATATCGACGGAAAGACTCAGGAACTCATCGATGATATGATCCAGACCATGTACCAGGCCCCTGGCGTAGGGCTGGCGAGCAACCAGGTGGGAGAGCCGTGTCGAATCATTTCATGTGACACCTCGCCTAAGGATGAACCAAACGATCTTGTAGTGCTCATCAACCCGGAAATCGTTGAGACCGATGGGTTCATCGTTTATGAAGAGGGGTGCCTGAGCGTTATTGACTATACGGCAGACGTTAAACGCGCTGAATGTATCACGGTGAAGGGTTTGGACAGAGAGGGGAATCCGGTCCTCCTCAAAAAGGAGGGGCTGCCTGCGATAGTACTACAGCATGAAATCGATCATTTGGACGGCATGCTCTTTATTGACCGAATCAGCACACTCAAGAGAGAGCTTTATAAGAGAAGGTTAAAAAAGTTGTTAAAACAAAGGGAGTCCCCCAGACTTTAGCTCTTACGTTAAATCAAGGTTGTGCCGGCACCAGAGTAAACCCTTCCCCTTCTTCTTTGACGCAAAGCCCGAACCTACGGATCGTAGTGGCAAGGGGTCTGCCGAAGAAGAAATTCATGGCATTCGGATCCAAATCAAGCTTCTCTGTTAAGAAGGGCCTTATGTGGTGGTCGTACTGAAGAAGTTCGAGGATCTTTTCGACTGCCTTGTCAGAGCCCGGTTTCTGCAGCCCCTTAACGGCCGCCTCCAAGGTTTCATAATCGCACCTTTGCTCATGAGCTTCGATAACCTTGAGAATCTCGTCGTCTTGGTTGATAAGATTTGTTCTCTGAAGACGCGGCATTGCCATGACTTCTATCAGGTCCAGGGGGTCCCAGCACTTTAGCGCCCGACACTCAGCCGGCCTGTCCTGATATATCTTGCATGCCTTCTCGTTAACATCGAAGAGTATACATGACCAGGTTTCACCCTCTCCCTTGATCTTGATCATTTCCCCTTCAAGGATCATCAATGAGTCATCAATATTGCGGATGACTTCACCCTTTCTCAGGGTATAGACATGAATCTTTTCCAGGACGCCCTTTGCAAACAGAGTAGCGTCATCCTCGTGCAACGTGGGGCCTCCCTTCATGCAACAGGTTCCGCAGCGAATGCAGTGGGTGCGAGGAGCCTCTTCCCTCTCAGATATTATATGACTATCTTTGACCATGCTACCCCTTAGAGTAGTTTGCAGAGATATGTTCCGGTTTGAACCATTATTAGGATTATTGGAAAGGCTGCCGCAAACGAAACATGTTTTTGAGAACCGCTCTATTGCCTGTGTTTAGAGAAAATTGCCCGCCAAAAACCAAGAAACCCCGTCATTAAGGAGACGGGGTTCTTGAATAGGTTTTCGAACCTAGCAGTCTTTTGCCGACGTTACCACCCTTTGGATCTTGTTCTCCTCTAAGTGGTCGCAAGCTTCAAGGCTAAGTACAAAGCTTTCCGGGCACCAACTCGTTAACCTCTTACCTCATGTGGTTTCAACGTTCACGGCCTGCGGGCCCTTGTCTCCCTGCTCGACCTCAAATCGAACTCGCTGCCCCTCGTACAGAGACCTGAAACCGGACCCCATGATTGAGCTGTAGTGAACAAAGACGTCTTGTCCTTCGTCCAGACTAATGAAACCAAAGCCCTTTTTCTCGTTAAACCACTTTACAACGCCTTCTGCCATAACCATATCCCTCCTTTCAAAACATAATTAGTTGGGATATGGACCTGACAGAAAAAAAGCCAACAAGGTCTGCGGGCCTTGCTGGCATCTTTGTGGACTCTGCAAAACTCCTATCCCAAACCAATATCTTGCCTCACCCAAAGGTGGATAGCACAAAAGACAATAGACCTGTTGCATATTATGAACGTTTACGCCGTATCAGATCACCCATATCCGTGTCAAGCAAATCTATCATTTTTTGACGTAGCAAAGATTCGCCGGCCTACTCGGGGTACCTGCTCTTGATCAGGCCCTTGTACAATCCGGGTCGTCGATTCGGGAGGAAGAATCTCATTCTGTTTTCCCTCACATGAGCGAGGTCGGCTGCCCTGAGGTCCGCAAAGAGAACCCCTTCTTCTCCGCTTACATGCTCAGCTATCACTTCTCCTGAGGGATTCAATACCAGGGCTATACCTGGGAACTCCAGCCCATCCCCGTTGGCGCCTGTCTGATTACATGCTACAATAAATACACCATTGTCGTATGCCCGGGCAGTCAGATGACGCAGCCAGCTGCGATGCTTCCGTTCTGGTGTGCCGCGGGGAGAAGCGTGAAGACAGAAGATAATCTCTGCTCCCTTCAGGGCCAAAAGGGTGCTCAACTCCGGAAAGTGCGTGTCATAGCAGAGTTCAATCCCAAAGGTACACCCCTTGACACCAAACACCGATGTAGTCTCTCCTGCACAATATGTCTGTTGTTCAAAAGGGCTGAGGTGACATTTTCGATAAACTCCCTGAAGTCCTTCCGGGCCCGCCACAATGTGGCTGACGAATATCCTTTCTTCTCCATCCCTTTCAACCAGCCCTGCCAGTATGAACATTCCACTTTCTCGGGCCATTTCAACAACTGCCTGACTCAAAGGGCCGGGTATGGGTTCAGCCACTGAACGAATGACTTCGCGTACACTATATCCCGTGAGGTTCAACTCAGGGAAACAGACCAGATTTGCCCCCCCTGAGGCAGCCTCGCCAATCCGGGCTTTCATGCGATTGAGGTTGTCTTGCGTTTCCCCCAACACGCAGCGCATTACTACAGCAGCAATACGAAGATCATCCATGGCATCCTTATATGGGTCTGCGGCCTACACTGGGCTACAGGGAATCTGCCAATCCTCTCCTAAACGTCGAATTGTGCTTTGAGTTTGTATACTTTGGTGGCAGGAAGATTCAGTATTTCAGTCACGCCCGTTTCAGAGGCTATCTCCTTCAAATACACCTCTATTTGTTCCATGGATTCGGCGATGAAGGTAAACCATATGTTGAATTCATGATCCCGGCGATAATTGTGGGTGACACCAGGGTATTGGTTGACTGTTTTCGAGAATAGGGCAATCTTCTCCTCCGGGACCCTGGCCGCGCAAAGTGTGCTGACAAATCCGAGCCTGCCGGGCACGAAATTTGCGCCTATGCGCCTGATAATTCCGCTTTCCTTTAGGCGGGTTATGCGTCTGATCACCTCATCTTCCTTCATGTCCAGTTCCCGGGCAACGACCAGATATGGCCTGGAGGCAACAGGAAAATCAGATTGTATTCTATTTAGAATTGCCCTATCAATGTCATCCATTTCTGTCATAATTAATACCGTCAGCTTGTGTGCTGTTCACAGCAATCGGATGTGGACTTTTCTGGTACGCGGGCCATCAAACTCACAGAAAAAAACCCCCTGCCACGTCCCCAACTTCAACCTGCCACCTTCCACAGCAATCAATTCTGAACTCCCGACAATACTCGACTTGATGTGAGCCGGCGAATTTCCCTCCAGGTGGCGATATGCTTCCTTCCAGGGAACCATCTTGTTCAGCACCATCAAGATGTCCGATTTTACGCTGGGATCAGCACTCTCGTTTATGGTAATACCCGCCGTGGTATGCGGAACGAAGAGCAAGCAAACCCCATCATCGATCCCGTCCGGCTGGATTGCTTTTTGAACATCACCAGTAATTTCAATAAATTCTGTCTTGGAGGTGGTTTTGACTGTTAGCGTCGTATTCATGGCCCCTCCAGAAAAAAAAGAGGCTTTATGCGCACTAAAGCCTCTTTTTTGGACGTCCAAATTGTTTTACTAAATCAGAGCTTTTTCCTTAGACGCATCCGGTCGGTTTGGGAAGCCCTGCCATCTTACATGCGCCCTTGCCCGGGCCTGACGGAAACAGCTCATAGATGTGCTTAAGCTTGAAGCCGGTTACCTTGGAAAAAATCCTGACCATGGGTGCGATACCGTTTTTCTCGTAGTATTCCCGCAAGAAGTCAACGCACTTCATATGCTCATCGTTAAGTTCCTCAATCCCCTCAGTCGACTTCACATATTGGATCCATTCTGGGCTCCAATTATTATAATCATCAATGAAACCGTCCTCATCCACACTAAAAGTTTTTCCTCCATACTCAACAGTTGGCATGCCAACGCCCTCCTTTCGTTAATTGATGTTCCTTCTTATTACGTCCTTGCCTAATTCCCACTTTCAACCTGCACGTGTTTATATGAAAAAAGGTAATTTGTCAACACCAAAAAACACAAACCCCGAATTGGGCCTAACTTCAGCCGAGTTCCTCGCGGCAGATGCCGACAAATTCCGTGTCCAGGTATCTACCCGGAGCACAGTCGTTAAGGCCCTTCTTCCGCAGTCGAACGCCGGACCTCATTGCGCGCTGATAGCCACTTCATCACGTCCGGCCTTTTCTTTGAGGTAGACGTTGACCATGGTGTCATGGATTGTTTCGATATGTTCGCCCACATAGTTGGCCTGGATCGGCAGCTCCCGATGCCCCCGGTCCACAAGTACGGCCAGTTCAATCCTGTCGGGACGCCCGAAGTCGATTAGAGCATCCATGGCAGCCCTAACTGTACGGCCTGTAAAAAGGACATCGTCTACCAGGATCACCTGGGTCCCGTCGAGAGAGAACGGCAGCTCCGTCTTTTGCACAACGGGCTGGTGTCCTATTCGGGTCCAATCGTCCCTGTAAAGGGTGATGTCCAGGTCCCCCCTGGGAATGTCGGCACCTTCAATAGTAAGAATCTCCGCCTTGATTCGATCTGCCAAGAACACTCCACCCGTCCGGATGCCGATCAGCACAAGATTCTCTTCCCCTCTGTGTTTCTCCAAGATCTCGTGGGTAATCTGTGTCAAGATTCGGTCAATATCGGGACCTTTTAAAATGACTTTTTCTGCGGTCATAACAAAGACTCTTTCAACGATGGTCAGGCTTCAAAGGGTTATGTACCTCATTCAGAGATCGTACAGTGTCTCATCTCTATGTGGTGTGCGGCGCTGGACTCCTCGCCCCTTTTTCCCCTCCACTATAAAAGGTTCCTCCTGCTCAAGAAGGTCACCCATCTCGGCCTCAACCTGTTCCGGGTCCTCACCCGCCTCCATCCGTTGTAGGGCTTCTTCCATGCTCGGCCCAAGGCCAACACCTGCTGCGTCAGAGAGCTT